>JABEUV010000114.1 GCA_013044195.1 Elusimicrobiota bacterium
ACAAGGGTGGCCGCTTTGTCCGGAACGGTGGCCGCTTTGCTCCGGAACGGTGGCCGCTTTGCTCCGGAATGGTGGCCGCTTTGGTCCGGCGCACGCACTGATGATGTTCGTCGCCGTCGTCGTCATCGGGAAGCCGTCATAGCCGACGCGCGCGTCCGCGCCGGGTTGGCGCGAAGACCGGAGGGCGTATGAACCGAAACTTGATGTCGAGGATGATTAAGCTCGCGTCGGAAACCGGCTTCGAGACGCTGCCCCTGATCAAGCAAGATAGACTGTTCGACCTGGTCGCGCGGTTTGAGCCGCGCGCCATGCAGCTCCTCAGGGAGTCTCCCCGGCTCTCTCTTGAAGAGCGCGTGGCGCGCTGGGCCGAGATACTGCCGCCTCGCGTCAATCCCTCGCTTCAATAAGGGTGGGCCGCCGCTGGCTTCTACAAATGCGAGTATCAAATAAATGCCTATATAATCGAATATAGGCATTTATTTGATCCGGGATACTTGCTGGTCCTGGTCGATTAATTGCAAATACCCCTCTGGAATCGTTGCAAATCACCCGTTGTCGAGCTATTATCTTAGTACCCATGGCCTACCGCAAGCGCGTCGTCGGGGCCCTGCGTCGTCCGGACTGAGCGTCGTCTATTAATATCAACGCGTTGTTTGTATACTTACACTAATGAAACGTGTAGTAGAACAGAGGCTCGATTCCTGGCTGGCCAGCCCTGCTCGTCAACCTCTTGTCCTGCGCGGAGCCCGGCAAGTGGGGAAGACCTGGTTGGTTCGCGATCTCGCAACTCGCGCCCGGCGCCGGTTGGTCGAGGTCAATTTCGAGCGCGACCCGTCGCTGAAGCGCCACTTCAGCAGCAACGATCCCCGCCGGATTCTCGGGGAGCTGTCGCTTGCCCTTTCAGTCGATATCGATCCTGCCGCCAGTCTTCTCTTCTTGGATGAGATTCAAGCCGCCGGAGAAGTTCTCGCCAAGCTACGCTGGTTCTATGAAGAGCTGCCGCAACTGCCGGTGGCGGCTGCGGGCTCGCTCCTCGAGTTCTCCCTTGCCGATCACGCCTTCAGCATGCCGGTCGGGCGCATCGCCTTCCAGCATGTCGAGCCGATGGGATTTTCCGAATACCTCCAGGCGCACGGTCAAGAGCGGCTGCTCTCGACCATCCGGGACTGGCGTCCCGGCCGGGAGTTCTCCGCCGCCGCGCACGAGCAAGCGGCGCGCTGGTTCTCGCGGTATGCCATGGTGGGCGGCATGCCGGCGGTCGTCGCGGCCGACGTGGCCGGGCGCGAGCCCCGCGAAGTGCGCGAGCTGCAGAAGGAACTTCTCGCCGCCTATCGCGCCGATTTCGCCAAGTATGCCGGCCGGATGGACCGCGATATCCTTAATGCGGTCCTGAACTCCGTCGCCGCGTCGTTGGGACGCAAGTTCGTCTGCGCTCATGTCGGCGAGGGTGTCAAGCAGCACCAGGCCAAGCGCGCGCTCGACTTGCTGACCATGGCTGGTCTCGTGCGCCAGGTCCGCTATACGGCGGCCAACGGATTGCCGCTCGGCGCCGAAGTGAAGGATTCTTTTCGAAAGGCGGTGGCGGCGGACGTCGGCATCGTTCATGCGCTCCTGGGCACCCCGGCGGCGCAGGCCTTTCCGTCATGGGAGTCGTTGGCTCCCTCCCTGCGCGGTCAACTGGTGGACCAACTGGCCGCTCAGCAGCTGCGGCTGACCGATTCCGGCGCCGGCGACGGTCCCGAGCTGTATTACTGGCAGCGCGAGGGGGGGCGACCCGGCGAGATCGATTACATCACACAGGTTCACGGGCGCATTATCCCGATTGAACTCAAGGCCGGAGCCGCTGGTTCCATGAAAAGTCTGCATCAGTTTATGTACGAACGGAAGTTGGGCCTGGCTGTGCGCGCGGACGAGAACCCGCCCTCGGCGATGAATCTGGATTTGAAGACCACGCAGGGTCATGCCGTGCGATACCGGCTCGTCTGCGTCCCGGTCTACCTGCTCTGGAATCTGCCGGACATTCTTTCCTGCGAGGTCGCGAAGTAGGCGTTTCGACCCGGATTCCTCACGCAGTGCGTGGGTAATTGCCAGCCAAATCGGTAGCGCGTTTCGATGGCATGAAAAACCCGCTGGCCGGTTACCTAACGATGGCCCCTGCTTCCAATTCTGTTTGGTAACGGCGGCACCTTGCGGAAAGTTACCAAACAGTTTATACTGATAACGATAATTGTTTGGTAACCATGGCGACCATGAATCCGGTCCGCGGCGTCCTTTCCGAGGAGTTGGAGAACTCCGAGCGTCTGCTGAAGAGATATCGGCAGGCGATCGCGGTGCTTCCCAAGGGCAGCCTGGTCCCGAAGAAGATCAAGGGCGGGCTGTTCTACTACTTGGCCCACCGCGAGGGGGATAAGGTCCGCTTCGACTACAAGGGCAAGCTTTCGGCCGGGGAAGTGGCGGACTTCAAGGAGGCGGCGAATCAGAAAGCCCGGTATCGCGGGCTTATCGCGGATCTCAAGAAGCAGATCGTCTTCCTCAAGCGGGCGCTTCATGAAAGAAAAAGACGCTCCCGTTGAACTTGTCGTCGAGGTGCTTCGCCGCCTGGACAAGGCGGGCGTCCTGCAGGACATGATCCTCATCGGGAGCTGGTGCGTCCACTTCTACAAGGATCATTTCGACGGAGCCGCCTTGTCCGCGATCCGCACGCGCGACATGGACTTCCTGATCCCGACGCCGCCCAAGATCAAGGGGGAGACACACATCCTGGACCTCTTGAAAGGCCTGGACTTCGTCCCCGATTTCCACGGCGACGGCTCCGTCAGCCTCGGCCATCCCGAACTCATCATCGATTTCCTGGTGGCGGAGCGCGGGCGCGGCTCCGACAAGCCGTATCTCGTGAAGGCCCTCGGCATCAAGGCGCAGCCGCTGCGATACTTGAGCCTGCTGTCGGACGACACGATCAAGGTCCGCAGCCGCGGTCTTGAGCTGGTCCTCCCGCATCCGATCAACTACGCTTTTCAAAAGCTCATCATCAGCGGGCGCCGCGCCTACGAAGCAAAGGCCGTGAAGGATCGCCTTCAGGCGGTCGAAGTTCTGCGGGAGGTCGTCTCGCGCGGCGGAAAGGAGAAGGCTCGGTCCAAATTCCTGAAGCTGCCGGCGGGCTGGCGCAAGGCGGTTCTGACCGGGCTCAAGGCCGCGCAGGCCGATGACTTGACCGATTTGCTCTCCTGATCCGGGTTAAAATTTATGCCAGATTTATGCCAGTTTGCCCCGAAAACGGGTGTATGTCCATGTAGGTCCTTGCACCCCCTTTCAAAGCGATTTCTCGACGAGAAACGGTGAAAAAAGGCGGGTCCCGACGAAGGACCGAAAACAGGCCAAATAGCCCTGCGAAGGCAGATATCCAGGTTCGATTCCCGGCGAGCGCAAAAGACGGCTCGGGTTTTTTATTGGCGCCGGGAGCGCTCAGCGCGAGGGTCGCGCTTCCAAAGCGGCGCGACCGGCCGCGTTCTAGAAACTTTCGTATTGCGGCTTCCAGAGCCGCGAGAAGCCGATGGAGACGCCGGTCATCAGGCTGTAGCCCCAGGTCGGTTGGATCTTGAGCTGGAACCAGGAGAAGTCGACGAAGGGGGCGACGGACAGGTATTTGCGTATCGGGATCGAGAGCTTGGCGTTGACGTCGCCTTCGATGCGCAGGTCGCTGCTGTTGTCCGTGCGCGTCAGGACGTAGTAGTTGTTCCAGAACTCGGCGTCCAGATGGGCGCCGCGCGAGCCCAGCGGCGTGGAGAGCACGGCGCGCGCGTGGGCGCCCAACTGCGTGTTCGGCGGGATGCGCGACATGTCGCGTTTGGCCACGCCCGACAGCTCGATGGTCTTGAACACCGAGCCGTCGTAGAATTCCAAGCCGGGAAAAACCTTGGCCACGTTTGCCAGCGGCAGGCCCGGCAGGGGCTGGAACTGGGTGTCGTACTCGGCGCCGATGGAGGGACCCCAGGACTGCGCAAGCCAATGCACTGGCGTCGTGCCGACCTTCTCCGTGCCTAAAGTCAGCAGCATGATGCGGTCGTCGGTCACGTTCGTCGCGGCGGGCTGACCGTTGGGTGCCACGCGGTCGCGCGAGTAGGCCATCTCCACCGTGTTGGTCCACTTGTAGTCGTCGCGCAGGTAGTCCACGTCGGTCTTCAGGTCGCCGCCGACGTAGAGCTCGTCGCCGCCCTGGACGCGGCTGTTGATCACGTTGGCGAAATCGGAGCGGGCGTAGGTCTTCGTGTCGCGGATGTTGAGGCTGATGTCGCGGAAGTTGACGCGCCACAGGCCGGGCTGTTCCAGCGAGCTTCCGCTCATCCAGTCCCGCCACGTGGACGTGGAGGCGCCGACGCGCGTGCGCAGTTCATCGAGAGCCAGACCCGCGACCGTCGGCGTGCCGGCGATCGCCTCGTAGGGCTGGGGCAGGCCCAACGCGTCGGCCGCCGCGCGCGAGGTCGCGACCAGATAGGAGTCCGTCGGATCCAGAGGGGCGCCGCGCACGCGGCCCTTGGCGTCCAGGCCGGAGACGACGAAGCGCGGGCGGCCGGTCGGCGGCAGATCGCCGGCTTCGCGGCGACGTTGCTCGAGAGACTCCGCTTGGAGCTTTTTGAGCAGGGTGCCGGGGACTCGCGCGCGCACGGCGTAGCCGCCGCCGGCCAGCCACGCGCGCACCAGGCTCTCGGGCACGGGGCCGACCGTCTGCACCGGCAGGGGCGCGTCCAGGAGCAGGCCCGCCTCCGAGTCGGAGCGCTGGGCGAGCAAGGCCGCCGTCAGCGTCCAGAAATCGCGGTCGGCGTAGGACGGTTGTCCGCCGCGCTCGGCCGGCGGGAACACCGCGCGCGCCGCGGGCAGGACGGCGGGCTCGGTCGAGCGGCCGGCGGCGAAGGTCTCCAGCGCCGGCTCCGGATAGCCCGGCAGAGGGCTGATCGCGTCGTCAAGCAGGATCGCGCTTTGGGTTACGGTCCAGTCGGCCAGGTCGTCGTCGGCCCGGCGGTCGATCTCGACGACGTTGAGCGCGGGCGCGTACGCGCGCACCGGCGGCAGAGGGTTGGCGAAGGCGGGCCGGTCGTCTTGACGGATCGTCGTCGCCGGCGGGGGGGACGTGATCAAAAACGGCGCCTCGTCGGCGATCAGCAGGTCCAGGCCGCGCACTGAGCCGGCCAGCCGCGCTTCGTCGGAGGCGCCCAGGTCGCCCAGGGCGATCACTACGTCGGCCTCGCGGCGTAGGCGCGGGATCAGGGATTCCAGCGTCGAGACCGGATCGGCGACGGTCAATCCGGAGATGCCGACTTGGGAGAGGAGTTTGCCGGCCCAGGCCGGCGTCAGGCCCACCAGCGCCACGCGCGTGCCCGAGGCCTCGAACACCGCGTATGGCGGCAGGGCGGTCGCCGCGGACGTCGACGCGATTGTCGCGCTTGATGCCCCCACGGCCGCCGCGGCCGCGGCCGTCGAGTAGAAGATATTCGCCGACAGGAACGCTACGCCGTCGGGGCGCTCTCGCCGGTAGTCGGCCAGGTCTTTCCAGTGCTCCAGCTCGGAGCCCGACACCGCCGTGTATTTCAGTCCCGCTTTCTCCAGGGCGCCCAGCTCCGCGCGTCCCGACGCGTCGGACGCGGGCGAGCCGAACGTTCCGCCGCGTGCCACGCCCACCAGCGGTCCGTTTTCCGCTTCGCGCTCCTCCGCCGCGGCCAGTCGGCCCAGGCCGCCGTAGGTGCGGCTCAGCACGAAGACGTCCTCCAAGGCGCCTTTCCAGCGCAGCCGATAATGCGCGGCCAGCGCCGTGCGCCAGCGTCCCGACGCGGGCTGGTCCAGCAGGGCGCGCACGGTCAGCAGCGTTCCGCCGCCGTCCAGGCGCGCGGTCGCGGCTTGGGCGTCGTGCGGCGAGAGGCTGGCCGAGTACGGCCGCCGGTACGTCGCCGGGTCGGCGGCGGCGGCCGTGATCGCGTCGGCCAGGTCCTGATTGGCGGGATAGACGAAGGCCACCTCGGACTCGGATTCCAGCGCGAGCGCTGCGCCGGCGCCCTCCGGCGCTGCGGAGCCGGCGGGCAGGACGAACTGATGGTCGCGTCCGGCGAAGGAGCAGGACACCTCGGAGACGGACTCCAGCGCCGCGTACGTGCCGGCCGCGCGCAGCGCGCGCTCCAGCGGACGCTCCAGGCGCTGGGTCAGGCGCGTGGGCTCGTCTTCGATCAGCGCCAGGCGCACGGGCGCGGCCGGGGCCGCGCGCGCGGCCAGAGCCGCGGCGAGGATCAGCAGACCGCGGCGCGCTGAACGCGCGGAGAAAAACTTCAGGCCGCGGCGTCCTCTTTCTTGCGCCGCGCCGCGCGAAACGTCAGGCCGCTCTCCCCGGCGTCGACGGCCACCGCGTCGCCGTCCTTGGCTTCGCCGGTCAGCAGCAGGCGCGCCAAAGGATCGACGACCAGGCGCGCGATGGCGCGCTTGAGCGGGCGCGCGCCGAAGGCGGGATCGTAGCCTTCGCGCGCGAGCAGGTCCTTGGCCGCGTCGGAGACCTCCAGCGTCACGCGGCGCTCGTTCAGGCGGCGGCGCACCGCGGCCAATTGCACGTCGACGATGCGGCGCAACTGCGCCCGGTCCAGCGCGGCGAATTCCAGGATCTCGTCGATGCGGTTGAGAAACTCCGGCCGGAAGCGGCTCTTGAGCTCGTCCTTGGGAGCGTTGGAGGTCATCAGCAGGATGGTGTTGGTGAAGTTGACGGTGCGGCCCTGGCCGTCGGTGAGGCGGCCGTCGTCCATGACCTGCAGTAGGGCGTTGAACACGTCCGGGTGCGCCTTCTCGATCTCGTCAAGCAGGATCACGGAGTAAGGGCGGCGGCGCACGGCCTCGGTGAGCTGGCCGCCCTCGTCGTAGCCTACGTAGCCGGGGGGCGCTCCGATCAGGCGGGCCACGGCGTGCTTTTCCATGTACTCCGACATGTCCAGGCGGATCATGGCCTTGTCGCTGTCGAACAGGAACTCGGCCAAGGTGCGCGCCAATTCCGTCTTGCCCACGCCGGTGGGGCCGATGAGCAGGAATACGCCGATGGGACGGTTCGGGTCCGACAGCCCGGAGCGCGCGCGGCGCACGGCCTCGGCCACGGCTTTGACCGCGGCGTCCTGGCCGACGACGCGCTCGTGAAGCTTCTCCTCCATGCGCAGGAGCTTGGCCGACTGCGCTTCTAATAGTCGTTCGACGGGCACGCCGGTCCAGCGGCTGACCACGCCGGCGATGTCCTCCTCGCCGACTTCCTCCTTCAGCAGTTGGCGCTCCTTCTGTAAAACGGCCAGGTCTTTGCGCAGCTTCGCCTGCGCTTTCTCGATCTCGGGAACGCGGCCGAAGCGGATTTCCGCGGCCTTGGCCAGGTCGCCGACGCGCTCGGCCTTTTTCTCCTCGGCCTTCAACTCCTCGGCCTGCTCCTGAATCTTGCGCAGTTCCGTGATCAGATTTTTTTCCTTCGTCCAATGGCCGCGCAGGTCCGCGGCCTTTTCCTTCAGGCCCTTGAGCTCCTTCTCCAGTGTTTTCAGCCGTGCGATGCTTCCCGCGTCGCTTTCTTTCTTGAGCGCGGTGGCCTCGATCTCCAGGCGGCGGATGGCGCGTTCGGACTCGTCGAGCTCCTGGGGCAAAGAGTCGATCTCCATGCGCAGGCGGCTGGCGGCCTCGTCGATCAGGTCGATGGCTTTGTCCGGCAGTTGGCGGTCGGGGATGTAGCGCGCCGACAGCGTGGCGGCGGCGACCAGCGCCGCGTCGCGGATGCGCACGCCGTGGTGGACCTCGTAGCGCTCCTTGAGGCCGCGCAGGATCGCCACGGTGTCCTCGATGGACGGCTCGCCCACGTAGACCGGCTGGAAGCGGCGCTCCAGCGCCGCGTCCTTCTCGATGCCCTTTTTATACTCGTCGAGCGTGGTGGCCCCCACGCAGCGCAGTTCGCCGCGCGCCAGCATGGGCTTAAGCAGATTGGCCGCGTCCATGGCCCCCTCGGCGGCCCCCGCTCCGACCAGCGTATGAAGCTCGTCGATGAACAGGATCACGCGCCCTTCCTGTGCGGCGACTTCCTTCAGCACGGCCTTCAGGCGTTCCTCGAATTCACCGCGGAACTTGGCGCCCGCCACCAGCGCGCCCAGGTCCAGAGCGATGACCAGCTTGTCCTTGATTCCCTCCGGCACGTCTCCGGCGACCACGCGCTGGGCCAGGCCCTCCACGATGGCGGTCTTGCCCACGCCGGGGGCGCCGATTAAAACAGGATTGTTCTTGGTCCGGCGCGCCAAGACTTGGATCACGCGGCGGATCTCCGCGTCGCGGCCGATCACCGGGTCCAGCTTTCCGCGCCGCGCCGCCGCGGTCAGGTCGCGGCCGTATTTTTCCAGCGCCTGGTAGGACGCCTCCGGCTCCTGCGTGGTCACGCGCTGGGAGCCGCGCACTTGGGTCAACGCGGCTAAAATCTTGTCCGGCGTCAGGCCGTTCTTCGACAAGATTTTCGCCGCGCTTTTCCCATGGTCCATCAAGCCCAGGAGAACGTGTTCGACCGAAACAAACTCGTCTTTCATGGCCGCCATCCGTTCCTCGGCCTTGGCCAGAGCCGCGTCCAGGTCCGGCGACGCGTGCATGCGCCCGCCGGACACCTGCGGTTTCTTGACCAGCGCGCGCTCCGTCTCGTCTGCCAGCGCCTTGACGTCCGCGCCCGCTTTTTTGAGCACCTCGCCCACGACCCCGCCGTCCTGCGCCAGCAGCGCGCCGAGCAGATGCTCCTCGCCCAGCTCCTGGTGGCCGCGCCGCCGCGCCGACTCCTGCGCGTCCGAGAACGCCTGCTGCGTCTTCAAAGTCCAGCGATCGGGATTCATAAGGGGCCTCCGTCCGCGCGCCGCGCGGCTTTCATCATATTAATGATTGCACGTCCGATTCTTCTTCGGCATGCCTAAAATCCAGGGAGTGCTTTGCCGTCGATGCGGAAGATCGCCGTAAGCTCCCCTCCTGCTTCGACGGTCGCAATATTCTTTCCGGCCAACGTCCCGGGAGTTGAAGGCGCGCCTGCGCAACCTGAGACGGACATTGATGCGAGAAAATATAGAAAGAGCCGTTTCGCCGCGATAGTCGGATGGAATGACCGCATCGGCTCTGTTCGCGTCATAAGGCTTATGCGTTTATGGAAGGCGCGGGGCTCGCTGATTGAGGCCGCCCTGATGCAGTACGAGGCTTGTGACTCGGCCGGCCGCGTCGCGTTCGAAAGTCAGGCGCGCATCCGTGATCTTGTAAAAAAATTCGTCCTTGGCCGACGCATACACCGGAGCTTTTCCCTGCCCGGTGGCCTGCACCGACAGCGAGTCGTCTTCCGTCGTGACCGCGAGGACGAAGTTCGCATTCAGCGCATAGCGGCCCGCATACTCGGTCACGGTTTCCGCGGGCAGGACGACCTCCTTCGGCATCGGGGGAAGTTCGTCGCGCAACGCGCGTTGGTCGCGACCGTTCTGATGCAGAACGAGCGCGGCGACTTTGCCGGCATGGTCGCGCTCGAACGAAAGCTCCGCCGGCGCGCCGGATATGGCGAACCGATCAAGTCCGATTTGGCGCAGTTCCAGCCGCGGCTGTGCCGTGGCCTGTTCAAAAAGAACGCCGCTGAACTCTGTAATGGTCAATGTGAAGTCGGGGGTGAGCGCGTAGCGGCCGACGTAGCCGGCGGCGTCTTTGACCACGCTGGGCGTCCGGTGCGGGGGCTTGCCGTCGAGCAACGCAAAACCGAGTTCGTTCACGCTCGCGCTCTGATTCGTCAGCACCGCAACCGAGGCGCCGCCGCCGGCTTGCGTGAAGCCGACGAAGCTTCGATAGCCGGCCGTCCCGCCGTCGTGCCAGATGACGGGACGCTTTGGGTCGACGGTGATTAGAAAGCCGAGTCCGATCGAGCCGCCGATCTCGTCCGCCGCGCGCTGCGGCGTCGTCGCCGCGGCGAACGCGGCGTGCAGCGGCGCGTCCTTGCCGCCGATGGCCGCCTTGAGGAATTTCGCAAGTTCGCGCGTCGTGCTGCGCAGCGCGCCGCAGGGCGCATAAGCGTCGAACTCCCAGTTCCCCGCGCGCTTGCCGCCGTCGTGGCCGGGCGCAAGCTCGGGCGCGGGCTTGGTCCCGGTGAGGGCCACGATCGTCGCGTCCATGCCGAGAGGCCGCAGCACGCGTTCGCGCAGCGCGTCGGGAAAGGTTTGTCCCCACGCATCGGCCAGCGCCTCGCCCAGGAGCGCCGCTCCGAAATTCGAGTAAGCCATCGCCCGTCCGACGGGAGCGCCCGGGCCGTCGCGCCGCAGCGACTCGATGAGCGCGGCGCGGTCCACCCCGGCGTAGGGATTGCTTGAGAGCGCCGTGCTGAAATCCGACGGCAGACGGGGCAGGCCCGCGCTGTGCGTCGCAAGCGAGAGCAGGGTGATCTTGTTCAGCGGCGGCGCCGCGGCGTCGCTCTTCGGCAGCAGGTATTTCGCGGCCGGGTCGAAACGCGAGACCTTGCCGAGCCGCTCGCTCTCGGCGAGCAAGAGGGCGGTGAACACCTTCGTGACCGAGCCGAGTTCGAACTGCGTGTCGGGCGTAATGGGCCGCGCGTCATCCTTGGAGAACCTGCCCGCTTGGAAAAAAGAGGCGCCGTCGGCGTCCACCCAGACCACGGCGACGCCGCCGGGCTGTCCTTTCACGAAAACATCGATCCGCGACTGCGCGTCGACGGGCGGCTTCGCGGTGCAAATCATGGGGAACGCGAGGATCGCAAGAAGCAACGAAAATCTCATTTCGTTTGCGGGCGAATCAACGACGGCGCAAGATCGTGGCCGACCGAGTATTATTTATTGCGCGACGGTATGTCCCGAGTTCCGCGACGCGGTGGACGGGGCCGCCGCGTTCATGGCCGCCAGGTCGGAGGCGATGCGCAAAGTCTCCTCCAGTACCGCGTCGGGCGCGTCCGGCGCGCGGGCGGGGCCGTCTTCGTCGTCGAGAGGGTCGACGGCGGAGGTCGCGGCGGCGGCGGAGGCCGCCGCGGTCGAGGAGGCGACGGCGGGCTTCTTGCCGTCGAGCGTGGCGAGCGTGATCTCGTCGAAGGCCAAAGGCTTGACCTTGGAATCCGCGCGCTCCTTCTTGCGCGCGGCCTCCCGCTCCTCGTCGGCCTTGGCCTGCGCCAGGCGGGTCTTTTCGTTGAGCGACAGGGCCTTGTCCTTCTTCTGCTTTTCCCAGCGCTCCAGATCCTCCTTGATCCAGCGGAACTCCTTGGAGGCGGCCACGCGCCGCGCCGAGTCCTTTTCCAGGGCCGGCACGCGTCCGTCGACCGCGCTCGAGCGCGTGTAGTCGGCGGGCTCGATCTCGTCGTAGGGCAGCGCGTGGGGCTGGGCGGATTCGGTCATTTCCGAGACGTCGCCGCCCGAGGGCAGATGAATGTCGGGGATCACGCCGCGGTTCTGCGTGGAGCCGCCGGAGACGCGGTAGAATTTCTGCACGGTGAGCTTCAGCGCGCCGGGCTTGATCGACTGGTAGGCGGGCGGCAGGTAGTCGGACAGCTCCAGCACGGACTGCACCGTGCCCTTGCCGAAGGTGGTCTTGTCGCCGACCACCACCCCGCGGGCGTAGTCCTGCATGGCGGCGGTGAAGATCTCCGCGGCCGACGCGGAGCCGCGCGAGGTCAGCACCACGAGCGGGCCCGGATAGGCGGCGGCGTCCTCGCTGGCGCGCAGCACGCGGATGGTGCCGCGCGCGTCCTTGACCTGGACGACCGGACCTTCCTTGATGAAGAGGCCGCTCAGCGAGACCGCTTCCGAAAGCGCGCCGCCGCCGTTGGCGCGCAGGTCGACGACGATCGCGTCGGCGCCGCGCCGGCGCAGTTCCGCCAGCAGGCGCGCGGTGTCGCGCGTGAGGCTCTTGGCGTCTTCGCCGCCGCGCATGTCCGCGTAAAAAGAAGGCAGGTCCAAAACGCCGATCTTGGCCGGGCGCGAGCCCTTGACCGGCACTGTGTAAAGGCGCGCCTTGGCTTCTTGATCGGTGAGCTTGATCTCGTCGCGCACCAGGCTGACCGTCGCGCGCGCCGCGGGGTCCAGCGCGTTGGCCGGGAGTATGCGCAGGCGCACGATGGTGCCCTTCTCTCCTCGGATCAACGCGACCACGCGGTCAAGCTTCATGCCCACCACTTCCACGAACGGACCGTCGCCCTGGGCCACGGCCTCCAGGCGGTCGTTGGGCTTTATCTTCTTGCTGGAGTCCGCGGGCCCGCCGGGAACCAAGGACACGATCTTCGCGTAGCCGTCCTCGGAGCGCAGCACCGCGCCGATGCCCACCAAGGACAGCTTCATGCTGATGTCGAAATTCTCTTTTTGCGCGGCGGCCAGGTAGTCCGAGTGCGGGTCGTAGACGTGGGCCAGCGCGGACAGGTAGTCCTGCAGGATGTCGGAGCCGTCGTACTCTTTATAGCTGCGCAGGAGGCGCTCGTAGCGCGTGTCGATGGTCTCCTTGATCGACAGTTCCTTTTCGGGAGCGGCGGCGGTCGCGCTGCTGACGGCGGGAGCGGCGGCGACCGCGGGGGCGGCGGTCGCGCTGCTGATGGTCGTCACGGCCGGAGTGGAGACCGTTGTGGTGCTGACGGCCGCAACGCGGGGGGCGGGAGCCTTCGCGGCGGCAGATGCGGCCGCGGCTTTCGCCTCGGCGGCCTTCATGCGCGACATGCGCTCGAGAAGGACCTCGTGCTTGATGCGCAGGCGCCAGAGGTTCTCCAGATCGGCGTGCGTCGCGGGCCAGGGCGCGTCGTGACGGTCCAGCACCACGCTCTCGTTCTTGGTGAAGTCGAAGTCGCGGGAGGTCAGGCGCTTGACCAGGGCCACGCGCTCCTCCAGGCGCTTGAGCACCAGGTTGTAGATCTCGTAGGCGGCCTCCACGTCGCCGTTCTTGGCCAGACCGCCCAGCGTCGAGCCGTATTTCGCCGTGAGCTCGTCGACGTCGGACTTCTCCAGGATCATGTGGTTGTAGTCGAAGGAGTCGATGTACATCTTAAGGAACTGCTGGGACGTGGCCTCATCGATCGGGTGGTGGGCGTAGTGCGTCTGCTCCAGCAGGCGCGTGACCAGTTCCGAGACCACCGAGCCGCCGTGGTAGCGCTCCACCTCGGCCGCCGCGGGTCCGACGGCGACGACGGCGGCGAGGGCGGCGGCGGCGAAACGTCGCAGAAAATCTCTCATGGTGCGCTCCTTGGGGTGCTTCCGGCCGGGGTCCGGACGAACTGGTTAACAAAGTCTACGTCGTTTTGTAGCGTCCAGTCGAGCCGGGACGCGTTGCGGTCGACGACGGCGAGCAAGGCGGCGGATTCCTCGGGAGAAAATCCGGCCGCTTGAAAGTCCGCGCTCAGCGCCGCCCGCGTCGCCGGTTCGGCAAGGACGCGGCGCCACTCGCGGATCGCGGGCGCCAAATCCTCGATCCGGTTGGGCGTTCGGCGCGTCAGCCACGGCATTTCCTGCGCGATGCCCTCGTCGGGGATGCGCGAGGCGACGGGGGAAATCAGGTGCAGGGACTGCTCGAAGTCGATGAGCGCCGGGCGGCGACCGTTTGAGAACAGGACGTTGCCTTGGTTCATGTCGCCCAGCCCCAAGCCGCGCGCCAGCACGGCCAGCGCCGCGCGTTGGTCCGGCGTCATCGGCGAGTGGGCGTAGGCGCGCTGGCCCGGGTGCAGTTCCATCACCAGATACGACTGTCCGCCGCGCTTGACGCCGAAGGCCGACGGCGTTTCGAAATAACGGCCGAAGAATCGGCGCACGACGCGGCGCATGGCCAGCTCTCGGCGCACGATGTCCCACGAAGCGATTTTGACGACGACCGGCGTCCGGCCCGGCGGTTCGACGGCGAAGACCTGCGTGTTGAGCTTGCCGGGATCGTCGGTATGGAGGAGTCGCCGCGGAGCCTTGACCGTCAGCGGGTCGTAGCCGAGAACGCGCGCGATCTCGGCGGGGGCGACCGCGCGGTCGGTCAACGCCGCGGGTGCGGGGTCGGGGTCGTAGGCCACGCGCGGCGGCGGAGGCAGGGCGCGGTCGTGCGCGTCCAGCGCCGCGCGCGCTTGCGAAAGGCGCGGCTCGCTCAGCGCGTCTGCGACGCGCGTCCAGTCCGCGGAGTCTGGACCCAGGCGTCCGCGCACGCCGGCCAGGAATTGTCCGTCGTCGACGCCGGCGGCGCGGGCGGCCGACGTCAGCATTTGGGCCAGGACGTCGCCGGGCTTCCCTGAAGACAGACCGTCCAACGACAGAAGATCCCAGCGCGAGTGCCAGCGGTTGAAGGCGAGGTTGTCCGGGGCCAGGTCCGCCGTCGCGCCGCCGCGGATCAGCTTCGCGGCCAGTTCCGCCCAGCCCTGCTTCTGCGAATCGCGAAAGCCGAAGGAGATGGCCTCCGCGGCGCTTTCCTCGCGCGCGCCCGCGCGGACCAGCACGGAGCCGTCCCGGCTGATCGTCGCGTCTGTTTCCAGCGGCGGCACGGCGGCGTTCAGCGCTTGAAAAAGCGCGGCCTGGCGCGCGGCGGCGGGTGTGGCGGGACGCAGGGCTGCGGTGTAATCCCCGGTCCGCGTCGTCCAGAGCTCGGCGTCTGCGCGCCGCCCCAGAGAGCGGTCCAGCACGAAGCGCGCGCCGCCGGCGCGGACGGTCGAGCCGGAGCGCGGCGCGGCGTCCGACGCGCCGCGGGGAAATAAAGCGCGCGCTTTCTGCCAGAGGCTTGGCCGCGTCGTTGCCTCGGCGTCGAACAGAGCCCGGCCGGGATCGGCCTGCGTCGCTGCGTCGCCGGAGACGGACGGCCGTCCCGCGGCCGGGTGCGCGGCCTGCGCCGCGGGCGTAGCCGGCGCGGCCGCCGGCTCTTCTTGCGCGGCTGCGGCGGGAAGAGCCGCGGTCGCGGAGGGCACGGCCGGGGCCAAGAGCGCGGCGGAGGGCGCGGCCGTCGGCGCGGATAGCGACAGCGAAACTGCGGTCGGCGCCGCGTCCTGCGCGGTTGCGGGGGCCGACGGCGCTTCCTCGGTGACGGAGAGATCGACCGGCCCCGAGTGGGCCGGCGGGCACAGCGCCATAATAAGGAAATAACTCGCGGCGGGCGGCCTCATGCTTGGAATATAACAGGACGCGGCCGAGCGCGCCAGGGGCAAGTTTCCGGCGTCCTGGGCACAAGAGGCAAATTCGTCTAGGTCCGCAGGACCTGGCGGCGGACGTCTGGAGAGGGCATACTGTTTCCATGTTGCGCCAGGAGTCATCTCGATGAAGACCTTGAAAGCGGCGGGCTGTTGCGGCGCGGCGTTGGCGCTGATTTTCGCCGCGACTCCCTGCGTCCAGGCGCAGAGTATGGAGGACGCTCAGGTGTCAGCGGGCGCGATGTTCGACAATACCGGAACACAGACCGCCTCCGTCGGTGATTCCGGAGTGCCCGGAGGACCTGGCGGCCAGATTGGGCCCACGGTCCTGACGGTGAATGGTTCTTCGTCCCACATCACGAGCGACGCGCCCGCGCCGCCTCCTCCCTCCTCGCTGATGAAGAAAGTCGGCTCGATGCCCGGCGTCATCAAGGCCAACTGGAAAACGTTGTCGATGGGAGCGGCGGCCGGAGCCTTACTTGGAGTCGGCTTCGGCAGCGCCATCCCGATCGCCGGCCCGGTGGTCGGCGGTATTATCGGCGCGGTGATCGGCGCGGGACTCTTCACGGGCATGGGAGGAGACGACAAGGGCGCCCGCATGGGCGAGGTGATGACCACCGCCGGAGTCGGGGCCATGATGGGCATGGCCTACGGCAGCGCGTTTCCGATCATCGGAACGGCCATCGGCGGCATCGCCGGGGCCATTTTTGGCGGGGTATTGGGTTTCTTGGCCACGAAGTAGGCGGCCTTCGGTCGGCCTCGACCTCCGCGCCGCCCTTGAGCGTGACGTGAGGGTCAGTCCTTAACTTGTTAAGTTGTTTGCCCGGGAAACAACTTAACAAGTTAAGGACTGACCCTCTTGTCAGGTCTTGACCGCGGCGGTTTGGTCCTCTTATACTCCCGGCGTGACTCCCGTGGCTGAAGCCGAAGCGGCGGCGCGCGCCGTGCCGCAGGCGCCGGAATTGCGCGCGGCGTTTTCGGACGCGCGGTTTTCGGCATTCCTGGCCGCGCAGGCTTTGGGCGCATTTAACGACAATGCGTTTAAGGCCTTCGTTACCTTGCTGGCGATGGTGGAAAATCCCGCCGGCGCGCCGCGGCTGATCGCGGTGGCGGGCGGACTGTTTATACTGCCCTTTCTTCTTTTTTCGACCGTGGCCGGAGACGCGGCCGATCGCTGGTCGAAGTCCAGCCTGCTGGTATTCTTCAAGGCCGCGGAAGTCGTGCTCCTGGCGCTGGCCGTGCCCGCGCTGGCGACGGGCAGCATCAAGGCCCTGCTGGCGCTGATTTTCCTGATGGGCGTGCACTCGGCGTTCTTCAGCCCGCTGAAGCTCGCGATCTTGCCCGAACTCGTGGGCGACGCGGACTTGTCCCAGGCCAACGGCCTGTTGCAGATGACGGCCTTCCTGGGCATCGTTCTGGGCACGGCCGCGGCGACGGCGCTGGAGCAGCGCCTGCACGCTCATCCCGCCGTCGCGGCCGCAGCGCTGGTC
Organism: Elusimicrobiota bacterium; assembly: GCA_013044195.1. Classification (GTDB taxonomy): domain Bacteria; phylum Elusimicrobiota; class Elusimicrobia; order UBA1565; family UBA9628; genus GWA2-66-18. The sequence continues at coordinate 16,609 of JABEUV010000114.1, forward strand.
CTGGTCGCCGTCGTGGGGCTCCTGGCCGCGCTGGTCGTGCCGAAAACGGCGGCTCTGCGTCCGCAGACCCGGCTGAAGCTCGACATCGTCTCGCGCACTTACGCCAATCTGCGCGACTTGGCGCGACTGCCCAGCCTGAACCTGGCCACGTACGCGACCGCGTTCTTCTGGTTTATCGGCGCGTTGTTTTTGATGAACCTGCTTGTCTACGGCTCGCGGCTGATGGGCCTGGACGAAGCCGCGTGCGGACGCCTGCAGGTGGTGCTGTCTCTGGGAATCGGCGCGGGCTCGTTCGTGGCGGGGCGGCTGTCGAAGGGACAGGTCGAACTGGGGCTGGTCCCGCTGGGCGCGCTGGGCCTGGTCGCGTTCGCCTTCGACCTGGGCTTTGCCTCCGCCTCGCCGCGGCGCGTGGTGCTGGACTTGATCCTGCTCGGCCTGTCGGGCGGTTTCTTCGCGGTGCCCTTGCAGGCCTTCATTCAGCAGCGCAGCCCGGCCAAGGAGCGCGGGCGTATATTGGCCATAGGCAACTTTTTGACCTTCGTCGGCATACTGATCGCGTCGGGCGTCTACTGGGCGCTGGATGCGAAGTTCCATCTGGACCCGGCGCAGATATTCCTTGTGTCCGCCGCGATGTCGGCCTTCGTGGCCTTCGAACTGTTGGTGCGCCTGCCGGATTTTTTCCTGCGTCTGGTCGCGTACCCGTTCGCCAACTTCATCTATAAAATTAAGGTCGTCGGCCGCGAAAACGTACCCATCGATGGCCCTGTGCTTCTTGTGGCCAACCACGTCTCCTTCGTGGACGCGATCCTGATCGCGATGTCCAACCAGCGCCTGGTGCGCTTCATGATGCTGCGCTCCTACTACGAATTGCCGGTCATCGGCCGCTTCTTCAAGGCCATGGGCTGTATCCCCGTCTCCAGCGGCGACGGTCCCAAGGCCCTGAAAGCGTCCTTCGAGCGCGCCAAGAACTACATGATGTCGGGCGAGGCGGTGTGCATCTTCGCCGAGGGCGGCATCTCCCGCCATGGCCAGATGCAGCGCTTCTGCAAGGGTTTCGAGCGCCTGGTCGACGGCGTGGAGGTCCCGATCGTGCCTGTGCATCTGGACCGCGTCTGGGGCAGCCTGTTCAGCTTTTCCGGAGGCAAGCTCCTGCTCAAAAGACCGCAACGCATACCGTATCCGGTGACGGTGAGCTTCGGCAAGCCCCTGCCGTCGACGTCCGGGGCGTTCGCGGTGCGCCAGGCCATACTGGAGCTCAGCGCGGAAGCCTTCGGCCTTCGTCTGGCCGACTCCCCGCCCCTGCCCATCGTCTTCGTGCGTCAGGCCAAGCGCCATCCGCTGCGCGGCGGCATCTCGGATTCGACCGGGGTCGTGCTCAACGGCTTGAAGACCTTGGTCGGCGCACACCTGTTAGGACGGGCGCTGGCGGCGCTGCTCACGGGAGAAGAGCGCGTCGGCGTGCTGATGCCCCCGTCCGTGCCCGGGGCGCTGGCGAACTTCGGCCTATCTCTGGAGGGAAAAGTCCCGATCAATCTCAACTACACGGCGTCCAAGGACGTCGTCGACGCGTGCCTGGACAAGGCGGGCGTCAAGACCGTCGTGACCTCGCGCCGTGTGGCCGAAAAACTGGGTTGGGAGCCGCGCGGGCGCAAAATTTATCTGGAGGACGTCGCACCGTCCATCACGGGCGCGCGCAAGGCGCTGACCGCGGCGGCGTTCCTGCTGACGCCGACCGCGATCTTGGAACGAACGGTCTTCGCGCGGGCGCGCGGCTCATTGGACCGGCCGGCGACGATCTTGTTTACCAGCGGCTCGACCGGCGTGCCCAAGGGCGTGGTGCTGACGCATGCCAACGTGCTGTCGAACATACTGGCGGTCGCACAGGTCTACCCGTTGGGCCTGGACGACTGCATGCTGGGAGTCCTGCCATTTTTCCACGCGTTCGGCTTCACCGCGACCTTGTGGCTGCCGCCGTGCGTGGGGATGAGTGCCGCGTATCACTTCACGCCGCTCGACGCGCGGGTGATCGGCTCTTTGGTCGAGAAGCGCCGCGCCACCATTCTCATCGGCACGCCGACCTTCCTGCTGACCTGGATGCGCCGCGTGGAGCCGGCGCAGTTTGCGAGCATGCGCTACGTCATCGCGGGCGCGGAGAAGCTGCGCGACGAGTTGTCGCGCGCCTTTCAGGAGAAGTACGGGTTGACCCCGCTTGAAGGCTACGGCGCCACGGAGTTGTCGCCCGTGGCCGCCGTCAATATCCCGAACATCGACTGGCCCGGCAATAAACAGGTCGGCGCCAAGCCGGGCACGGTGGGCCGCCCTCTGCCGGGCGTGTTCATGAAGGTGGTCGATCCCGACACGGGCCGCGAGTTGGGCGCCGACGAGCCGGGCCTTCTTCTGGTCAAAGGCCCGAACGTCATGAAAGGCTACCTCGACGACGAGGAGCGCACGCGCGAGGTTCTGCGCGACGGCTACTACGTCACCGGCGACATCGCTAAGATCGACGAGGACGGCTTCGTGACGTTGACCGACCGTCTGTCGCGCTTTTCAAAAATCGGCGGCGAGATGGTGCCGCACATCCGCGTCGAGGAAGCTCTGCAGGACGCGTTGGGCGCCGTGGATCCCGCGTTCGTGGTCGCGGCCGTGCCCGACGACAAGCGCGGCGAGCGGCTGGTCGTGCTCTACAAGGGTGAACTTGATTTGGACGCGGTGCTCAAGAAGGTCTTGGACTCCGGTCTGCCCAAGCTGTGGCTGCCGGATAAGGCGAACTTTCACCCGGTCGCGGAGTTTCCGTTGCTTGGTTCGGGCAAGGTGGACTTGCAGGGGCTTAAGGCCGAGGCGCGGCGTCTGGAGGCGGTCGCATGAGGCCGGGCGCGATGGCGCTGGCGTGCCTGCTGGCCGCGGCGCCCGTGCGGGCGCTCGCCGACGCGCCCACCGCCGCGTCGTCGACCGAGACCGAGACCGAGACCGACCCGTCTCAGCGCTACAAGAACGAGGGCCCGGTGGTCGACAACGCGGCCAGCTTCATCGGCGTGATGACCGTCCTTCCCGCGGCGGCCGTGGGCGCACTGTTCTGTCCGGTGAAGCTTGCCGGCCAAAAGGTATCCCCGGGTGCGGACTACCGGCGGCGCTACAAGGACTGCGTGGCCGCGGGCGCGAACGGCGGTTCGCAGATATTTTATACGGTCGGCGGTTTCCCGTTTCTCGTGCTCAAGCGCGTTTTCTGGGACGCGCCGCATCGTGTGCTGATTAAAATACGCAAGCCGAAGAAGACACCTCCTATCTCTGCGGCCCCGGCCCGATGATCCTGGCCTTCACGGCCCTTCTCATCGGCGCCAACGCGGCGTTCGTGCTCATGGAGTTCGCGCTGATGCGCGTGCGGCCGGCCCGCATCGAACTGCTGGCGCGGCGCGGCTCGCCGCGCGCGGCGGCGGTGCAGGACGTGCTCGCCCGGCTCGACGAACACATCGCGGCCATGCAGGTATGTCTAGCCGCGATCGCGATCGCGCTGGGCGCGGTCGCCGAGCCGGACGTGATGTCCGTCCTACGCGCCTGGCTGTCGCGCTGGGCCGTCGTCCTGCCGCCGGCATCGATCCGGGCTCTGTCGTTTGCCGCGGCGGTCGCCGCACTCGCCTCCGTCCAGTTGCTTCTGGCCGAGTTGGTGCCGCGCGCCCTGGCCGCGCAGTTCGCGGAGACGGTCGCGCTGGTCGGCGCGCGGCCGCTCAAGCTGCTGGCGCGCGCCCTGCGCCTGCCCATCCGTCTGGCCACGGCCGCTTCGCGCGGCCTGCTGGCGCCGTTCGGCCTGAAGCCGGCCACCGAGGCGGACCGCGTCGTCGGTCTCGATGAGATGCGCGTATTGCTGGGCGAGGCGCAGGAAAAGGGGCGACTGCCGCTGGAACGCCTTTTTCTTCTTGAAAATCTGTTCGACTTCGGCACCGCGAAGGCCGTCGAGGCCATGCGTCCGCGCGAGAGGATCGCTTACCTGTCCCTGGTCCGGCCGTGGAGAGAGAACCTGGCCGTCATCCGCGACAAGCGCTTCACGCGCTATCCGCTGTGCGAGCGGGACATCGACACGTCGATCGGCTTCGTGCATATCAAGGATTTGGTGCTCGGCGAGACCGTCGGAGAGCCGGATCTGCGCCGCCTGCGGCGCGATCTATTCGAGACCGTGGAGGCCGAGCCGTTGGAGCGGCTGGTCAAGACCATGCCCGACCGCGGCGCGCACATGGCGTTGGTGCGCGATGCGACGGGGCGAGTGTCCGGCGTGCTCACGCTTGAGGACGTTTTCGAGGAGATCGTCGGCGAGATACGCGACGAATTCACCCATCCGCGCGACTGGACCGACGGACTGCTCTTTGAGCGCGCGGCCGTCGATGCGAACCTGCCCCAGGGCGACCGGGGCGGCGCGATCGCGCGTCTGGTCGAGCGCCTGAAAGCGGCGCGCCCGGAACTGGACGCGCCTGCGGCGTTCTCGGCCGTCTGGGAGCGCGAGCGCGCGTTTGCGAGCGCCGTTGGGCGCGGAGTTCTGGTGCCGCATGCGCGCCTGCCGGGGCTTCCCGGACCCATGATCGCCGTGGGCCGCTACGCCAAGCCGGAGCCTTCCTCCGCTCCCGACGGCGTGCCGATCCGCCTCATCTTTCTCGTTCTGACCCCCGCGGAGTCTCCGGTCGTCCAGCTCAAGATCCTGCGGCGCATCGCCTCGCTGGTGACCAACGAGACCTTGCGCCGCAAGCTGTGGCGCGTGCGCAGCGATGAATCCCTGCTTGAGCTTCTGCGCACCGCCGATACCTTGCTCGCCGCGTAGCGGCCGCCGGGCGTCGGCATGTACGTTGCTACGTGAAAGTTCGATGGATGCGCGGTTTTTCGTGACGGGCCTCAATCATCTCGAGACTTCCGTTCAGTGCCGGGAGCGCCTGGTGCGCGCGGACTCGTCGCTGGAGGAGTCGTTTCGCGGCCTGCGCGTCGAGGCGGGCTTGACCCAGGCGGTTCTGCTGTCGACGTGCAGCCGCCTGGAGGTCTACGGCTGGTCGCCCGATCCCGCGGCGGCGCGCGCGCGTACGGCGGCGTGGTTCATCGAGCGCGCCGGCCTTGAGGCGCGCCGCCATCTCGACGAACGCGCGGGAGAGGACGCTCTGGCGCATTTGTTTCGAGTGGCGTCGGGTCTGGAGTCCTGGATTCTGGGCGAGACCGAGATATTGAGCCAGGTGCGCAAGGCCTACGCGGCCTCCGTCGCCGCGGGTGCGGCGGGCGCGGAATTGCATCGTATTTTTCAGAGCGCCGTCGCGGCGGGCAAAGCCGCGCGCGCGGCCACGGGCATTCAGGATGGCATTCATTCGATCGGCGGGGCCGCGGCTTTGCTTGCGCGCCGCATCTTCGGCGAGCGCGACGGCGGACGTGTCGTCGTCTTCGGCGCGGGCGAGGCCGCTCGGGCCGTCTGCCGCCATCTTGCGGCCAAGGATTTCAACCGCCTGCTGATCGCCAACCGAACGCGCGAACGCGCCGAAGAGTTGGCGCGGCTGATCGGCGGCCAAGCCGCCACATTCGAGGAAGGCCTGCGCGCGCTCGCCGATGCGGACGCCGCGGTCTTCTCCGTTTCGTCTTCCGGGCCGGTTCTAGAGCGCGCGGAGTTGGAGCGCCGCCTGGCCGGGCGACACCGGCCGATCTTTCTCATCGATCTGGGCCTGCCGCGCAACGTGGACCCGGAGTGCGCGGGCTTGCCCGACGTTTTTCTCTACGGCTTGGACGACTTGAAGGACGTCGTCGCGCGCAGCATGGAGCGCAAGGCCGGGGTCAAAAAGGAAGCGGAGGCCGTGGTCCGGGAGGCCGCGGCCGACTGCGTTCTTCAGCTCGACAAGGCCCGCTTGCGGCGTGAAGCGGCGCCCGCGGCCTAATGCATCACGCCGAATAGCTCCACGTCGAAAGTCAGCGCGGCGTTCGGCGGAATTTTCGGCGGACGGCCTTCCCGGCCGTAGGCCATCTCCGGCGGACAGACGAAACGGGCGCGGCCGCCGGCTTTCATGCGCGGCAGGGCCTGGGACCAGCAGCGAATAGCGGAGGCCAGCGGAATCATCGCGGGCAGGCCGGCGCGGTGGGAGCCGTCGAACACGGTGCCGTCGCTCAGGGTGCCGACGTAGCGGACCTTGACCGTGTCCTCGGGTCCGGGAGCCTCTCCGGTTCCGGCGCGCAGTTCGGTGAAGGAGAAATCGGGCGGTGCGGCCAGGGGGCCCTCAAGCTCAAGGGTCAAGGCCCCGGGGCCCTGCACGGAGGCTTCGCGGCAACCGCTGGGACGGTCGGCGGGGGCGGTCATGGAGACGGCGCCGCGCTTCAAAAGTTCGCGGTATCGCGCGTCGACGTCGTCCACGGACAGGACGATGGTCGCCAGGGAGTCCGCGGTCGCCGCGTCCAGCTCCAGCGGCGCGGTGTCGGTCGAAAACATCACGCGGTCGTCCCCGCGGTAGGTCGGCGTCCAGCCCATCAGACGGCTCAGGCGGTCGACGGCGGCGGGCAGATCGCGCACGCCGGCGCGCACGCGGGCGAACCGAGGGCGGTCCGGGTTGCTTGGCGCGGCGCCCGCGCGGGCCAGCGCCGATATGATGAGCCCGGTCGTGAAAAAAAGAGGGGCAAGCCGCTTCGACATGCGCAGATACTAGAACATCGCGCGCCGTTTGTCGGCGGAAGATGGAAGCCCCCCGGCTCTTTTGTTGCATAAGAGATTGTCGACGCGGATAAGACGTAAATCGCTGAGGAGAGGACATGAATAAAATTCTGATCGTCGCGGCCGCCATGACGGCCCTGCTGTGGACGGGCGCGGCGCGAGCCGACGACCCGACGTTTCCGGCCGACAACGGCCCCGATTCGATCGACGTGTCGAAGTATCCCAAGGATCAGCAGGAGAACTATAAGGTGTTCTCCGAGAAATGCTCGCGTTGCCACACGTTGGCGCGACCCATCAACACGAGCGTCGCTGCGCCCGAGGATTGGAAGGCCACCGTCGAGAAGATGCGCCGCAAGCCGCGCTCGGGCATCAGTGACGACGCGCAGAAGCAGATCGCGGATTTCCTGATTTACAACGCCGGGCAAAAGAAGGTCGCGGCCAGCACGAGCGCGGGTCAGAAATCCGTTGCGAATCCCTCCGCGGCGCAGACGGACGCGAAGGCCGTGTCCGCCGGAGCCGGGGCGAAGAACTAGAAACATTAGCGGACAGCCGCGCCTTCGGGTTCGGCCGAAAAGTCTTCCGCCCGCCGTCGAATTGAGACGGCGGGCGGAAGTGTTTTATGGGGCCAAGCGGCGCAAGCGCGGATTCAGCGCGGCGAAGCGGGAACGTAGGCGCAGGACGCATCCTCGGCCCAGGCGTCGCCGGTCGTCGCCCACGCGCGCGCGCGCGAGCCGCCGCAGGATTGGCGGTACTCGCAGACGCCGCATTTCCCGCCCAAGCGCTCGTGGTCGCGCAGGCCCGTGAACAGCGCGTCCTCGCGGTAAAGGCGCGCCAGGCTGCCGTCGCGCACGTTGCCGCGGACCTCCGGCAGGAAGCCGGAGGGGCAGACGCCGCCCAGGTGATCGACGAACATGAAGCCGTCGCCGGCGTTGACCGCGCGGTCCGGCAGGCGCAGTCCCGACCGCACGCTGGCGGGCCGCGCGACGGCGCGCTCCACGCGCTCGGCGGCGCCGCTTCCCGCGGCGGCCTCCAGAACCTTCAGGTAGCGCCGGAAATGCGGCGCCTCGGTGAGCTTGACGACGAATTCCTTCTCCAGCGACAGACGTCGCAGGCGCGCGAAAACAGTTTCGAACTGCTCCGGCGTCAAGCCGCCCAGGGCCGCGCCGCGGCCCACGGGAATCAGAAAAAACACTTCCCAGAACGCGATCGGCAGGGAGGAGACCAGATCGACGATGCTCTCGAAAGAGCCGATGTTCCATGCGCCAAGGCAGGTGTTGATCTGCATGGGCAGGCCCAGCTCCCGGCTCCACTCGACGGCCTGCAGCACTCGCGCAAACGCGCCCGGCGCGCGACGGAACTCGTCATGGGATCGCGCCGTGTCGCCGTCGAGGCTGAAGGCGACTTGGTCCAGGCCGGCGTCCTTGAGTGAGGCCAGGCGTTCTCGCGTCAGGTTCGGCGTCGCCGCCGGGATGGTGCCCACGCGCAGCTTCCGGCTTTTGGCGTGCCGCACCAGATCTTCGAGGTCCTCGCGCACGAGGGGATCTCCGCCGGAGAGGATCAGGATCGGCGTACCCATGTCCGCAACCTGGTCGATCAGCTTGAAGCCCTCGTCGGTGGACAGTTCGCGCGGGTCGCGGCTCAGGTCGGCGTCGGCGCGGCAGTGGGCGCAGGACAGCGCGCATGAGCGCGTGGTCTCCCAGATGACGAGCAACGGGGCCGACGAGAAATCGAACGGCTTCGGCGGAAGGACGGCGTCTTTGGGAGCTAGCACGCTTGTTGTTTATGCAACGTTACGGCCGCGGCGCCGCACCGGCCGTGCTTGCGTGGAGGCGCCGAGATCTTCCAGCTGAGGGCGAAGGAAAAATTCCGCGCCGAGAGAACGCGCGAGTGCTTCGACCGCGGGGAGGTCGACGTCCGGGCGGTCTACCGCGGTGACGCGCGTACGCAGTCCGGCCGCCGCGCAGTCCGCGGCGAAGGCGCAGGCCGCGGCGAAGCCCGCCGCGCGGTATTCGGGCCGCGGACGGTGCAAGGTCAGCCACTGCGCGGGATCGGCGGTGTTCACGCTGACGGAGACTCGGTCGACTGCGCCGCGCAGGTCCGGGACGATGTCCCGTCCGCAGATCAGTCGGCCCAGCCCCACCGTGTTGAGGCGCACGGAGATGTCTGGTCGCAGATGTCGGGCGTGCCTTGCGGCGGCGAGCAGAACGTCGAGACGCTGGGTCGGTTCGCCGTAGCCGCAGAAGACCAGTTCGCGGTAGCTCGTCGTCGGGCCCAGGCGGGCTTCGAGGCCGTCCAGTATCTCGCGCCTCGAAGGTTCGTGGGGCAAAAGCAGATCGCGCCCGCGGAAGCTCCAATCCCAGCGCGTCTTTACGCAGAAAGAGCAGGCCGTCGGACAACGGTTGGTGATGTTGAGATACAAGCCGCCCTCAAATTCATAAAACACCATAGCTTCTCCGTGTGGCAACGAGACGGCCGCGATCGTTTTACGCCGCCCTGGACTTCTTCCGGCGGGTGGGTGCTGAGACGGCGGCGATCTCGGGCGGCAGGTCGGCAAGCTCCACGCGGGGGCCTGAGGCCATGATCAGCGAGCGCTCGACGGCGTGCTCCAACTCGCGCACGTTTCCCGGCCAGGCATAGGCGCCCATGGCCTTGATCGCCGCGGGCGAGAAGCGCGACGCGCTGGAACCGGTGCGCACGCGGGCGCGCTTCAGAAACGACTCGGCCAGTATGGGGACGTCTTCGGGGCGCTCGCGCAGCGGCGGGATGGCGATCGGGAACACTTTCAAGCGGTAGTAGAGATCGTCGCGGAACTTGCCTTCGGCGACCAGCTTCAGCAGATCGCGGTTGGACGCGGCGACCACGCGCGCGGAAATTTTCACCGGGTGATTGTCCCCGACGCGGCGGATCTCGCCTTCCTGGAGCGCGCGCAGGAGCTTGACCTGGAGCCCGGGCGTCGTCTCGGTGATCTCGTCGAGGAACAAAGTACCGCCGGAGGCTTCCTCGAAGAGCCCGCGCTTGTTGCGGTCGGCGCCCGTGAATGATCCTTTGACGTGTCCGAACAGCTCGCTTTCGAGCAGACCTTCCGGCAGCGCGCCGCAGTTGATCGCGACGAAGGAGCCGTCGCGGCGCGGGGAGTTTTCATGGATGGCGCGGGCGACCAGTTCCTTGCCGGTGCCGGATTCGCCGGTGACCAGGACGGTCGCGTCGGTCGACGCGACCTTGGCGACGAGCTCCAGCACGCGCTCCATCGCGGGGCTGGCGGAGATGATCTTGGCGAAGCCTTGGCGCTCGCGCACCTCGGCGCGCAGGCGGCGCACCTCCCCGACCAGGTCGCGGTGCTCGATCGACTTGCGCAGCGACAGCGCCAGCTCTTCCGGCTCCACGGGCTTGGTCATGTAGTCGAACGCGCCGGCCTTCATCGCGGCGACGGCGTTGTCGATGGAGCCGTGGCCCGTGATCACGACGACGCCGGTCTCGGGCTGGCTGGACTTGACGGACGCCAGCACCGTCAGGCCGTCGCCGGTGCCCAGGCGCAGGTCGGTGACGACCGCGTCGAAGAGCTCTTTTTCGACGCGCGCGCACGCGGCCGGCGCTTCTCGCGCCGTTTCGACGCGGAAGCCCAGGCGTTTGAGTTCCAGCGCCAGCAGCGCCGACTGCGCGCCGTCGTCCTCGACGAGAAGTATCTTTTTTTCGTCCATAGTCAGGCCTGCGCCGTCGGCAGAAGAACAGTGAACGCGGCGCCGCCCATTTCGGACGCGCCGGCCTCGATGCGCCCGCCGTGCGCGCGCGCGATGCGGTCGGCGATGGCCAGGCCCAGGCCGGTTCCCTGCGACTTCGTGGTCTTGAACGGTTGGAACAATTCGTCCCGGGAGGATTCGGCGACGCCCGGCCCGTCGTCTTCGACTCTCAGCAGGACGAAGCCCTCCCGGCGCCCCGTCGAGAGGCGAACGCGACCTTGGCCGGCGACCGCCTGCGCGGCGTTGAGCGCCAGGTTCCAGACGATTTGGCGGACCTGATCGGAGTCGAGTCGGAACGGGGCGAGCCCCGCGTCGAGCGCGGTCTCGATGCGGACGTCCGGCTGCCCTTCGGCGACGACGCGGGCGACGTCGCCGACCAGAACGTTGAGGTCGGCGCGCTCCAGGCGCAGGCTGCGCGGCCGCGCGTAGGCAAGGAAATTGGTCAGCGTCTCGTTGAGGCGGCGTCCCTCGTCGCGCAGAATCTGGAGCACGAGTTCGCGGTCCTCGCGCGGCAGGTTTTCGTTGGCGAGCTGGCGCGCGGCCATGGTGATCGAGCCAAGCGGGTTGCGGATTTCGTGGGCGACGACCGCCGCCATCTGCCCGAGTTGGGCGAGCGCCTCGGCTTGCGCGACGCGCTCCTGCAGGCTGCGCAATTCGCCGACTTCGACGCCGTTGGAGATGTAGCCGACGACCTCGCCGCGTTCGTCGCGTACGGCCGTGATCGTCAAGACGATCGGCACCTCGCGGCCGTCGCGCGCGCGGTTGACCAACTCGCCGCGCCAAAAGCCGAGGTTCGGATCGAGGATGCGGCCCCACATTTCCTTGTACGTCTCGTCGGTCGTGCGCTGGGAGCGGATCAGGCGCGGGTTTTGACCGACGGCCTCCTCTCGCGACCAGCCGTAGTGGCGCACGAACGCTTCATTGACGTCGCGGATGACGCCGTCGCGATCGCAGTAGAACATGACGTCGTTGGAGCGGCGGAAGGCTTGGTAGAGCGTCAGCGCCAGGGCATGTTCGTCCTGCGGGGAAGCTCTCGTCGCAGGATTGGTCATAATGTTGCTAGACTCAATATGAGGTTCGTGCTTATATTGTAGCGCTTCGCGAAAGCAAGACCAAGAATAAAATGCGACAAGAAATGGGCGTTCGCGCGCAGCAGAAGCTGGCGGTTTTGGGACGCTTGCGCATGGCGGACTGGATTGAGATGCCGGAGCGCGAGTTCGCGCGCGAGATCGAGCGCGTCGAAAAGGACCCGCTGTTCCGGCGCCTTCACTACGGCGCGGACGGACTGCCGTCCGCCATCCGGCGGCGGCGCTGGCCCGGCGGCCGGCTGTCCTCAAGCTTCTACGGAGTCGATGAGTCCCGCATCGGCGCGGGCCAGCGCGTGGACGTGGAGGGCAGTCTCGACGCGCGCCGCGACGTCCTGCCGCTGATCCGTCGCATGGGCCGCGCCTCTTTCGAGCGCTACTTCCTGCACGGCGACGAGCCCGCGACCTTGCCTGAGATCGCGAAGCGCACGGGTCTCAGCGAAAGCGAGGTCGCGCGCGTCAACGATCTGCTTCTGGAGATCGGCGCGCAAGCCGAGTTCGCCGGCGCTCCGCGCGTCGCTCCGACCCAGCCCGGCGCGGCGTGCCTGGCGCGGCTCGCGCTTGAGGGGGACAAGATCGTCTTTGAATTCGCCTCGCCGTATTGGGCGCGCGGGCTCTATCAGGTTCGCTACGACGACATCGAGTCTTGGAAGTCCTCCGGCAACCTGACCGGGCCGGAGCGGCGGCGCTTGCGCCACCTGCTCAAGCGTTTGGAAACGTTGAACCTGCGCCAGAGCACGATCTTCCGCATACTCGAGTCGTTCTCGGCGATCCAGGCCGATTTCCTGCGCAGCCGCGACCCCGCCGACCTGCGTCCGGTCAGCCTGCGCCTTCTGGCCCGCCGCCTGGACCTGGCGCCGAGCACCGTCAGCCGCGCTCTGGCGCGGCGCACGCTGCGCCTGCCTTGGGGTCCGGAGGTGCCGATGATTTCTTTCGTGCCGGGGCAGCGCCGGGTTCTCAAGGAACTGCTTTCCGGATGGCTGCGCGAGAATCCCGATAAAACCGACGCGGACTTCGCGCGGCGCTTCAAGGTGGAGCGCGGCATCGACATCTCGCGGCGCACGGTCAATGCGGTGCGCCATGCGCTGACGCGCGAGTCGGGGGTGCTTTCTGAATCCTGAATCCGCTCCCCGACGGACGGCCACGGCGCGCGACGCGATGCGCCCGCTGGCGCTCGTCCTGCGCGAATCCGACGACGCTTGGACCGCGGCCAAAAGCCTGTTCGACGGAGGGCAGGCGGGCGCTCCGGTCGTGGACACCGAAGGGCGGTTGACCGGAGTCCTGTCGCAGTCGGACCTGGCCGCTTACCTGCGCGAGCGTTCCCAGCGGGCCGCGGACTTCTACGCCGAGCCGGACCGCGACCCGGGCCAGACGCGGCCCCCCGCCCGTGTCGGCCAGCTTATGTCGCGCCTGCTCGTCTTGGTGCCCGAGGACATGGCGCTTGAGGAAGTCGAGCGGCACATGCTGCGCCGCCGCGTCCAGCGCGTGCTGGTGACGCGCGACGGGTGCGCGTTGGGCGTGATCTCCGCCCTCGACCTCCTGCGCTCGCGCTGAGCGTCGCGGCCGCTCAGGCCTGTTGGGGCGCGTCCGACTTGAGTCCCGGCCCCGGCCGATACCCCGCGTGGAGCGCGAGGAACTCGCGCACGGCCTGCGACGCGATCGATTCGGCGACGGTGAAATCGGCCGCGGTGTTCGCCCGGCGGTCGCCGCAGACCGCGCAGGACCATTCTTCGGCGGAGCGGCCGTCGACGACGCCGCTGGAGAGCTTCATCGGGCGCAGGCACTTAGAGCAATGCGGCACCCCCGCGGAAACCGAAACGATCAGCTTGCGCCGCTCGTCGATGCTGAGTTCGGGAAACCACAGCAGAGCGAACGCGGTTTGGCGGGATTGATAAAGCCGCGGGGGAGCCTCCGGCGGAGGCCGGTTCTTCTCCGCGATCAGCGCGCGCTCCAGCGCCTCGACCTCGCGGCGAAGTCGAGACGTCCGTCGGGCGAGCGCCGCGCAGGCGGCGGCCAGCAGAGCGGCCAGCGCCGCGAGGCCGACCGTCGATTCGAAGGCCATACGCCTTAGCGTAGCCCGGATGTCGGGTCCTTGCAAGGGGGCCGGTACGCACGACGGCCGGGCGCCGACGACGCGCCCGGCCGTCTGACGAACGGACGACGAGTTAGAAGCCGACTTCGAACTGCACCGACACGCGGTCGCCCAGCGGCGCCAGCGTCGCGCTGTTGGCGGCCAGCGTCGGCTGGTAGAGCACCGTGCTGTTTTGGTAGTCCCGCTTCGTGTCCACCGAGTACTCGATGAAGCCCTTGAGGTTGGGCGTGAAGTAGTGCGCCAACTGGGCCGTCACGTAGTTGAACTGTTGCGTACCGTTGTAGGTCGTCAGCCAGTTCTCGCGCACCAGCGGCACCAGGAACGGCGTGTCTTCTCCGTGGCGCTTGTAGTAGTAGGCAAGCTCCGCGTAGGCGGCCTTGTTGGTGTCGTTGAGCTGATAGACGCTGTCGTAGTCGTGGCTGTACAGGAAGGCCCCGCGCGCGGCGAAGCCGTTGTACTCCCACAGCGCGTCGAAGCCGCCGCGCTGGAACTGTTCAAGCTCCGTTCCGTTGCCCACGCCTCCGGGCAGGAAATTGCCGCCCAGGCCGCCGGCGGCGGTGGGGCGCTCCTGGCCGTAGGAACCGAAGGTTCCGATCATGATGCCGTTGCCGTTGTCGAGCGCCAGGCGGATGTTGCCGTTGGTCGGTGCGCTGCCCTGAACGCCGGTGTTGCTGTCCTTTGAGGCGCCGGCGGCATAATACAGGAACGAATCGCCGCGCAGGTTGACCTGGCCGTTGACGCCCACCAACTGCTGCATGGTCAGCATCGTGTTGCCGCTGATGGATCCCTGCCCTTGCATCAGCAGGTCGGTGGCGCGGTTGGCGATGGTCGGCGTCTCATTGGAGACGATGGTCTGATACGGATCGTCGGCGAAGAAGTTTCGCCGCGCCATGATGACGTTCATCCACTGGAACGGGTGCCAGCCCAGCCGGATGTCGCCCATGCCCGGAGTAAAGCCGCCCGGCGCGTTGGCGTCGAGCTCGCCCAGGTAGGAGATGTGGCGCGCCACGTCGCCGCCGGCGATGAAGGCGTCCACGTCGTTGATCGGCTGGGACTGGAAGCCGTTCGGGTTCGGACCCGCCGTGCCGCCCATCTGAGCGCCTTGGCTGGACATGTTGCCGTGGCCGTTATCGATGGGCCGCGCGCGCACGATCACCGCCCACGGCGTCATGGCCTCGGTCCACAGGCTGCCGTCCTGGCTCTTGAGCACGCCGTCGCTGCCGTCGCGCTCGCGCACGAAGCCGTTCATCTTGAACTGGCGGCCGTAGGCGTTGAGCACGGGGTAGCCGGCGTGGCACTGGGAACAGGACATCTTGTACTTGCGGGCGAACGAAGGCAGGGCTTCGGCCTGATCGACGCCGTCGGGCCGGACGGGGCAACGATGCATCAGACGGCTGATCGCGGGCGGAGCGATCCAGGCGGCGGCCAGGGCGGCGGCGACAAGCGCGCCCCGGGCGGCGCTGTGACGATTTAGACTCATGAATGATCTCCTTTGGATACGGGCTTGCCGCCGCATACGGCGAGCGGTCGACTATCGTTACGCAACGATTCGTCCGAACAAGGGTTTTTTAAGGTGCATCGCGCAGGAATTATGCAAATTTTTCTATTCTTGAGCGGCGGATTTTTTCGCGGAAGGCGCTGAAGCGCAAGGTCGTCTTCGGATGGACCGCGGCGACGCGGCGGCGCATGATGTCTCCGGCGTTTATGGAAATTCCTTCGCGACGGCCCTGGGAAGAAGGACGGAGAAGCGGCTGCCTTCGCCCGGCGTCGACTCGACGCGGATGTCTCCGTTCATCGCGGACAGGGCGCGGCGGCAGAAAGCCAAGCCCAAGCCCGTGCCCTTCGTTCGTCCTTGCCGGCGCGCCTGCGCCTGGTGGTAGCGGTCGAAGAGAAGCGGAAGCTCTTCTTCGGGGATTCCGGGACCATTGTCCGTCACATGGAAAAGAATGACGTCCGGCGACGCCGCGTCCAGAGAAAGCTCCACGCGGCCTCCTTCCGGCGTATACTTTATGGCGTTGTCGAGAAGATTCTGTAGAATCCGCTCCAAGAGGGATTCGTCGGCCAGCACGCGCGCGGGGTCCGTCGCGCGCACGGTCAGCGACACGCCGCGCGAGCGCGCCAGCGGCTCCTGGTCCGCCGCGCAGCGCGCGGCGACCTCCGCGCCGTCGAGTTCCCGCGCCTCGACCGGCATCAGTCCCGCGTCGAGCTTGGCGACGTCCAGGTAAAGGTCGAGGAGTTCGGCCATGCGGCGGCAGTTCGCCACGCCGATGCGCAGGTTCTCGGCGTCGAGCGTCACCGGCGCGCCGCCCTGCGCGTCGTCCTGGAGGGACGCCAGCACGGCTTGGATGCTCGTCAGCGGATTGCGCAGGTCGTGGGCGAGCATGTGGCGCCAATCCGCGCGCTCCGTCTCCAGGCGCTCCTGGGCCGTGGCGTCCTCGATGATGGTCAGCCGCTTGCCCGGATGCGCGCGGTCAAGCCAAGCCGTCGCGGTCTTCAGGCAGCGCACGCGCAGGCTTTTGCGCTCATCGACCCGGGAGATCGCGTCGTCGCGCCACGCGAAGAACGGCTTGGCGCCGTAGCGGCCTTGGAAGGTCGCCGCCGTCGCGGAGCTCCCGGCCTTCTTCAGCGCGCAGGCGCGAGCGCAGTCGTCTCCGTCCGGGCACGTCAGGCGCGCGCAGAGAAGGTCGCAGAGGGACGCCTCGCCGATTTGATCGAGACCGAAGCCTAAAAGACGCTCGGCGGGCGGGTTGAGATAAAGGATGCGGCCGTTGTCGTCGGACAGGCAGATGCCGTCGGTGAGCTGATCAAATAGAGGCAACAGCGCCGCGGCGTTTTCACTCACGGCCGCCTCCCGAAGCCGCGGCGGGAATGGCGAGTACCGGAATCGGAGAGAAGCGCGCCAGGCGTTCGGCCGTGGTTCCCAGGACCATGTCGCCGAGCAGCGATTTGGGGCGGGCGAGAAGAACCATTAAATCACGACCGCGCGTAGCCCTTAAAATCGTCGGGACGGGCCGGCCGAGCTTGACCTCGGCCGTCGGATGAGTGTCGCGGCGCACGTTCTTCGGCAGGCGGCGCAGACGAGCGGAAAGCAGGCGTTCCGGATTCGTGCCGAAGATGGGATCCTCGATGACGTGGAGGACGTCGAGCCGGGCCTTGAACGCGCGCGCGACAAGCCCCGCGGCGAGCAATCCGCGCGCGGCGTCGCGGTCCTCGGCGATGGGCGCCAGCACGCGCCGGGGCGGGCGGAAGTTTTTACGCACCACGAGCACGGGCGCCGGGGACTCGCGGATGACCGACTCCGCGACCGAACCGAGTAACGCGCGCAGGAGCCCGCGCCGTCCGTGCGTGCCCACGACGACGAGGTCCGCTCCGCGCCGGCGCGCGACGCGCGCAATCAGCGTCGCGGGCTCGCCGTAGCCCGCGTGCAGCGGCAGGTCGCCGGTCACGCGCAAGCGCAGGTTTCGGACGGTGCGTCGCAGGTTTTCGCGGTCTTCCGCGTAGGGTCCGTAGGCGAAGAGCTCCGCGGTGAGAGGGGCCTCGCAGTAGACGGCTTCCAGCGACGCATGGCAACGACGCGCCAGCAACTTGGCCGCGCGCAACGCGCGCGCGGAGGCGTCGGAGAAATCGACGGCGACGAGGATGCGGCGAGGTGGAAAGCGCAACATAACCCTCCTCCGGACGGCATTGATTGTGAATGCAATGAAAATGCCAATTATAACTCAGGCGCTTCCGTTGCGCCCTTGTTCTTCGACGGGTCCGGAGGTGGCGCCATGGCGACTCACGTCGGGGCGGACGGACGCACGGAGGTGCGCGCGCGGCTGATCCGGCTGGTTGCGCTTTTGGGCCGCGCCGAAGGCGTGGGCTGGGACGACCAGACGCGGGTGGATGTGCGCAGCCTGTGCGCCCGGGAGCGGCGTCTGCGCGAGGCCTTGCGCCGCCACGGCAAAAAAGACGGCGCCCTGGCGCGGACGCTGGCGTCCCGCGGCGACTTGGAGGACGCCGGCACCTTGGACCGCCAACGCGAGTCGATCGAAAACGAGGCGCGTTTGTTGGGCGCGCTGACCGGTCTCTGCGACGGCCGCCACGTGTATGCGGTGCGCGGCGTCGTCTCCAGGCTCGCCGAGGACGTGCAGAAGCATCTGGAATTCCACGAGAATCTGCAGTCGCGGGGGGCTTTATGAGCGTGATCGCGGCGCTGGCGCACGAGCATCGCGTATTTTTACGCATGATCGACCGCATCGAGCGGACGTTGTCCCGCACGG
This sequence comes from Elusimicrobiota bacterium, assembly GCA_013044195.1. GTDB lineage: Bacteria > Elusimicrobiota > Elusimicrobia > UBA1565 > UBA9628 > GWA2-66-18. The sequence goes on from JABEUV010000114.1 coordinate 34,440, forward strand.
AGGCGGAGGGGCGCGCGTACGCCCGCGTCGACCTGCTGGTCTTTCTGACGGCGTTGGAGCGCCACGAGGAGATCGAGGCGGAGGCTTTCGCCGATCCTCCGGACTCGTCCGACGAGGGGACGTCTCAGGCCGCCGCGGAGTCGAGCCGCGAGCACGCCGAAATCGACGTCCTGCGCGACGAGATCCGCGGCATGCTGGAGGAGTCCTCCGGTTCGTGGGAGCATTTTTCTTCGCGCGCGCGGGAACTGACCGCGCGGCTGAGGCGTCACTTCGAAATCGAGGAGCAGAATATCTGGCCGCGCTACGCGCACGCCGCCGGCCGTTCCCGGGCGCGGGCGCTCGCGCGGCGCGTCGACGAGCGGGTGAAACGGCTGGAGCGCGAACTGGAGCTGGAGCGCGAGGATGCCGTGGATTATCTCGACGGCCGGCGTTGACGGCCGTCGGCCGGGAAGGCGCGCCCGCGGCGTCTCCGGGTCAGGCTTCGGGGCTGGGAACGACGAGCAGCGGAGCGTCGAGCAGGCGCATGACCCGCTCCGTCGTTGAACTGAACAGCGTCCCGAACGCGGACTGGGTGCGCCGCGCGCCCATGACCACCAGGTCCGCGCGCCGGTCTCGGGCGGCGCGCAGGACGGCGTCCGCCGGGTCGGCCGCGACGGCGATCTCCACGACTTCGCAGAGCCGGCGCAGGTCCGCGCGGTTCCAGGGGCAGTCGGCCGCGGCGAGTATCCGCCGTGGCGGGAAACGGCCGACGGCGAGTCGTCGCGAGGCGCTCTCGCGCGGAGTCTTCTCGATCATGGCGTGGCCTCCGAGGTACTGTTGTATTGATGCCGCGCGGCGCGAAAGGATTCTCCCGGGGCGCGGGCCGCAGACGCCTCGGCGCGCTTTCTCGGCCGTCCTACGCGAACTGATCGTCGCGCCGCACGACGAACTCGTGCGGCTCCGCGCTGACCGCGAAGCCTTCGGCGGTGACGAAGCGGGCGACGGCCTCGTGCTCGCCTTCGTCGTAGCCCGACCAGTCGAACCACCAGTAGCCGACGGCCGGGCGGCACGGCCGCCAATCGCCTTGGTCGACGGCGATCTCGACGGAGCGGGCGCTCTCGGGGGCGCTGATGCGGAACGTGTAGGTCATGCCGACGATCGTCTGGTATTGGCGCGGAAAGTCGACCGACAACTGGGTGCGCGCGGACGGCGGGGCGGTCTTCTCAAGCGTCGCGGTGGTCATGGCGTGCCCTCCCTATGAGCCCGGCCTAAGTCGTTCATGGAGGTTGCAACGCCTCGGCCGCGCGCGCTCCGGACGCCGCGGTGCGTGTGATTCGATCGACGTCGTTTTGCTAGATTGGAGCCGCTATGAAAACCATCGCGCGAAAACCGCTGTCCGATCAGGAACTCTCGCGCCTCGACGCCTACTGGCGCGCGGCCAATTATTTGTCGGTCGGGCAGATTTATCTGCTCGACAACCCCCTGCTCAAGGTTCCGCTGGAGCGCGCGCACGTCAAGCCTCGCCTGCTGGGCCACTGGGGCACGACGCCGGGCTTGAACCTGATCTATGCTCACGTCAACCGGCTGATCCGCGCGCGCGGTCTGGACGCTTTGTTCATCGCCGGTCCCGGCCACGGCGGCCCCGCGGCCGTCGCCAACGCCTACCTGGAAGGCACCTACAGCGAGGTCTACCCGCACATCACGCGCGACGAGGACGGCCTGCGTCGGCTTTTTAAGCAGTTCTCGTTTCCGGGCGGCATTCCCAGCCATGTGGCGCCGGAAACGCCGGGTTCGATTCATGAAGGCGGGGAGCTGGGCTATGCGTTGGCTCACGCCTACGGCGCGGTCTTCGACGATCCCGACTTGCTGGCGGTGTGCGTGATCGGCGACGGCGAAGCCGAGACCGGTCCGCTGGCGGCGAGCTGGCACTCCAACAAGTTCCTCAACCCGCGGCGCGACGGCGCGGTGCTGCCCATCCTCGCGCTCAACGGCTACAAGATCGCCGGGCCCACGGTGTTGGCGCGCATTCCCGAAAGCGAGCTCCTCTCCCTTCTGCGCGGTTACGGCTACGACCCGGTGATCGTCTCCGGCGACGTTCCCGCGCGCGTCCACCAGCGCATGGCCGCCGCGTTGGACGCGTGCGCCGACAAGATCGCGCAGATCCAGCGCGCCGCGCGCGCGCGGCACGCGCGCTCCGTGCGCCCGGCCTGGCCGATGATCGTCCTGCGCACGCCGAAAGGCTGGACCGGACCGAAGGTCGTCGACGGCCGGCCGATCGAGGGCACGTTTCGCGCCCATCAGGTGCCGATGGGCGACATGGACAAGCCCGAGCATCTGACTTTGCTCGAGTCGTGGATGAAGGGCTACCGGCCGGAGGAGCTCTTCGACGCGCGCGGACGCCTGCGCGCGGAGTTGGCCGCGCTGGCGCCTAAGGGAGTTCGGCGCATGAGCGCCAGCGCGCGCGCCAACGGCGGCTTGCGCCTGCGCGATCTGCGCCTGCCGGACTATCGCGCGTATGCCGTCGACGTGCCTCGCCCGGGGGCCGCGGACTCCGAAGCCACGCGCGCGCAGGGGCGCTTTCTGCGCGACGTGCTCAAGGCCAACCGCCGCACTTTCCGCGTGTTCGGCCCCGACGAGACGGCGTCCAACCGCTGGAACGCGGTCTTCGAGGTCGACCAGCGCTGTCTGATGGCGGAGATCCTGCCCGGCGACGAGGCCGTCTCCCACGACGGCCGCGTCATGGAGGTTTTGAGCGAACACATGTGCCAGGGCTGGCTGGAAGGCTACCTGCTCACCGGCCGCCACGGCTTCTTCAACTGCTACGAGGCCTTCATCCACATCATCGACTCCATGTTCAACCAGCACGCGAAGTGGCTGAAGGTCACGCGCGGTCTGCCCTGGCGCAAGCCCATCGCCTCGCTGAATTACCTGCTGAGCTCCCACGTCTGGCGCCAGGACCACAACGGCTTCTCTCACCAGGATCCGGGCTTTCTGGACCATGTCGTCAACAAGAAAGCCGAAGTCGTGCGCGTCTATCTGCCGCCGGACCAGAACACCTTGCTGTCCGTGACCGACCACTGCCTGCGCAGCCGCGGCTACGTCAACGTGGTGGTGGCGGGCAAGCAGCCCGCGCCGCAGTGGCTGACCATGGACCAGGCCGCCGCGCACTGCGCGGCCGGCGTCGGGATCTGGGATTTCGCGGGAGACCCCGGGGAGCCCGACGTGGTTCTGGCGTGCTGCGGCGACGTGCCCACACTGGAGATTTTGGCCGCGGCGGCCCTGCTGCGTGCCGCCGAGCCGGACATCAAGCTGCGGCTGGTCAACGTCGTCAACCTGATGAAGCTCCAGCCGCGCGAGGAACACCCGCACGGCCTGTCCGATGAGGAATTCCTCGACCTCTTCACGCGCGACAAGCCGGTGGTCTTCGCCTTTCACGGCTACCCGTGGCTGATCCACCGCCTGACCTACCGCCGCCCCAACAGCGCGAACATTCACGTGCGCGGCTACAAAGAAGAGGGCTCGACGACGACGCCGTTCGATATGGCCGCGCGCAACGACATGGACCGCTACCGCTTGGCCATCGATGCCGTCGAGCGCGTGCCGCGCTTCTCCGCGCGCGCCGACGCTCACCGCCGCGCGTGGAGCGAGAAGCTGGCGGCCAATAAGGCCTACATCGCCGAGCGCGGCGAGGACCTGCCCGAGATCCGTGACTGGCGCTGGTCGCGCTGAGGGATTCCTGCTTCCGGAAGACCGCATGACAGACCGCTCTCACGAAAGGCTGATGGAGCAGATTCTTGAATGCGTGGGAGAGGCCATCCATGTGCTCGACATGGAGGGTCTGGTCGTCTATGAAAACGCTCATGCCGTGAATATGTTCGGCGGCGGGATGATTGGAAGGCGCGGACACGAGATCGTTCATTCGCGCCGGGAGGACGGAACGCCGTGCCCGATCGAGCAGTGTCCGATCACATTGACTTTGCAGGACGGGCGTCTGCGGCGCGTGTCGGATGATTTCTTTTGGCGTCAGAACGGTAGCGGATTTCCGGTGGACTATACCTGCGCGCCTCTGCGCGGCGGCGAAGGCGCCATGACCGGCGCCGTGGTCAGCTTCCGCGACGCTTCCGCGTTTCGCAATGCCTCGAACGTCGTGCGCGCCCATGAAGACGAACTTCGCCTTCTGACGCGCCAATTGGAGAAGGAGCGCGCGTGCCTGATCGCAGCCCAGGCGGTGGCCAAGATCGGAAGCTGGGAGACCGATCTGGCGACCCTAAGCGCGGAATGGTCCGAGGAGGCTCACCGTATTTTCGAAACGGACGGCGCCGTTTTCCGGCCCACGCATCAAGCCTTTCTGGCCATGGTGCATCCCGAAGACCGCGCGCGCGTGGACGAAGCTTTCGGGGATTCGCTCAAAGACGATTCCGCGCGGGTGATCGAACACCGTGTTCTCTTACCCGACGGGCGCATTAAAACGGTCGAAGAGCGCTGGCGGGTGTTCGCCGACGCGTCGGGCCGCTTCGTTAAGGCGGTCGGGACATGCCAGGATATCACCGAACGAAAACGGACCGAAGGCCTGCTGCGCGAGAGCGAGGAAAAGTTTACTCAGCTCTTCGAATCCAGCCCCGCGAAGATCGCCATCGGCGACATGTTCGGTCGGATGGTGGACGTTAACGAGGCCTACGCGGAGTTTCTCGGATATGCGCGTCGGGAGATGGCGGGCCGCAGCCTCGCGGATCTGGGGATCCTGCCGCCGCAAGAATTGGAAAGGCTTATTCAAAAAGGCCGCGGGCCGGGGGCGGCCATGCGCGACGTCGAGGTCAAAATGACGGCGCGGGACGGCCGGCCGCTGCAGGTGCTGATGTCGGCGAACATACTTGTATTGAACGGAGTGCAACACCGCGTCGCGACTTTGGTGGACATCACGGAGCTGCGACGCGCCGAAGAAGAGCGGCGTCGCCTGCAGGAGCAGGCCTTGCGCGCGCAGCGAGTGGAAAGCATCGGAACGCTGGCCGGAGGCATTGCTCATGATCTAAACAACAGCTTGTCGCCGATCATGATGTCCCTGCAGCTGCTGAGGATGAAGCTTCCCGATTTGGATTCGAAAGAACTGATCGACACTTTGGAGGGTTGCGTTCAGCATGCGGCGGACATGGTCCAACAGGTGCTGACCTTTTCCCGGGGCGTCGAAGGCCGCCGGATCGCCGTGGATCCGTTGGTCGCGGCCGGAGATATCCGCAAGATCGTGCGCGACACTTTCCCCAAGACGATCGAATTCGAGTTGGCCGCGGCGCCGGAGGTCAGGAGCGTCCTTGGCGACCCGACTCAGTTCTACCAGGTGCTGTTGAATCTCTGCGTCAACGCGCGCGACGCCATGCCCGCGGGCGGCAAGATCACGGTGACCATCGACAACGTGCGTCTGAGCGTGACGGATGTCGAACGCCTGGGCGGGGGGGCTCCCGGCGACTGCGTGCTTCTCGTGGTTTCAGACACGGGCATCGGGATTCCGCGAGAAAATCGCGAAAAAGTATTTGAACCGTTCTTCACCACCAAGGGCGTCGGCCAAGGCACGGGATTGGGCTTGTCGACCACGCTTGCCATCGTCAAGAGTCACGGCGGCGCCATCGCGCTGGAAAGCGAGCCGGGGCGAGGATCTCGATTTCTCGTCTATTTGCCCGCCGCCCCGCTCGGCCCGACCGCGCGCGGTTCCTCCGCGGCGGAGCTTCCGTGCGGACGCGGCGAGAGGCTTCTCGTCGTCGACGACGAGGTCGCCATCCGCAACCTGCTCAAGAGAATTCTTGAATCTTACGATTATCGAGTGATGCTTGCGGCGGACGGGCGGGAGGCCGCGGCGCTCTACGCTCAGCACGGCCCATCCATCGCGGCCGTGCTGACCGATATGGCCATGCCCGGCATGGGCGGGGCGGCGCTGATTTCCGCGCTGCGCGCAATGAACCCCGCGCTCGTCATCCTGGCTTCCAGCGGACACTCGTCGGACGTTGAGAAGTCTCAAGTTCTCTGCGACCCCTCGATACGATTCCTCGCCAAACCGTACTCCACCGAGGCGCTGTTGAAGAATATCCGGAGCGTCCTCGACGCGGGCGGCGGGGCCGGTGAACCGCGTTCGGTCCCGACGTAAGATCGGAATTAAGGCCGAATCGTTGCTACGTCATTTAAGGTGAGGAAGCGAATGCGTTTGTTGAGTGGTCCTATTCCGGATAATAAAATCCGGATTACCGGCCTGTCGACGACGGTGCGCCACGCGCTTCAGGCGCTGGCGGGGATGCGAGTGCGGGCCCAGCGTGCCGGCGACGTCGCGCGGCGCCGCGGCCTGCCGGAGGCCGCGCTGTCCAAGATATTCCAGCGTCTGGCCAAGTTCGGCCTTCTGGAATCTCGGCGCGGTCCCGGCGGCGGCTACCGGTTGGCGCGTTCGCCCGCGGAGACCAGTCTGGCGGCCGTCGCCGACGCGTTGGAGCCGTCGGACCGGCGGCACGGGCGCTGCCTGATCGAGGATCGACCGTGCGGCGGCGGCGCCGTCTGCGCGCTGCACGAGGCCGGCGTCGCTGCGGAGGCGCAACTGCGTGGGGCGATGTCGTCGTTGACCCTCGCCGATCTGGCGCCGCGCCGACGCGTGGCCGCCGGCCGGGCGGCGAAATAACATGTCCTGGGCCGACGCGACGGTTCACTGGCTGCACCTGACCGCGGCGATCCTCTGGGTCGGCGGGACGTTGTTCACGTCTTTGGTCGTGCATCCGGTCCTGAGCGAGAAGCTTTCCGTTGGAGAGCGCTCGGCCGTTTACGAGGCGTTGGGGCGGCGGCTCAACGCCGTGCAGTGGGGGACCTGGGCGGTTCTGCTGGCGACGGGCCTTTGGAAATTGTGGGGACTGCGCGCGACGCCCGACGTTTTTCTGGGGCCGTTCGGCCGCATTTTGGCCGTCAAGTTGACGCTCGTGGCGCTGATGGTCGCGCTGAGCCTGATCCACTCGTTGTCCTGGGGGCCGGCGCTCACACGCGGCAACCTGACGCCCCCGGCGCGCGCGGCGCTGGCCCGTCGCGCCGCTTTCTGGGGAAAAATCAACGCGCTGGTGATGCTCGCCATCGTGTTCTGCGCCGCTTTGCTGAGGTATAACCCATGGTAAATGAAAAAGAAGAGCCGACTTTGGAACTGACCGTGCTGGAGACGCTGGAGCGCTGGCCCGCCGCGCGCGCGGTGCTGGTCGCGCGCGGGCTGGACCTGTGCTGCGGCGGCGTGCATCCGGTAGGAATGGCGGCGCGCGCGCACGGCGTGGACCCCGAGGCGCTTCTCGCGGAGCTGCGCTCGGCCGCGAGCGACGGTCGCGTGTGAACGGCGAGGCGCCTAAGCCGGCGGCGTTCCGGGGCAGCGGGCCTTTTCTGCGTACCGCGCCGCCTCTGTGGCTGCCTCTACGCCACTTCGCGCTGGCGTCCGCGGCGCTGCTGGTCTTCGCGGGCGGTGTCGCCTGGCGCGGAGGGGATTTGGTCGGTTTTGATTTCAACGCGCGCTTCGCGCTGGGGCTGGTGCACGTCTTGACGCTGGGCTGGGTCGCGCAAACCATTCTAGGAGCTTGGTGCCAGATGCTGCCGACGCACGGGGAGACGCCGCTGGCGTTTCCGCGGATCGCGACGGCCGGCTGGTGGCTCTTCGCGCTGGGTGCGGCGGCGTATGTCGGCGCGCTGTGGGGCGGAATTGAGCGCTATTGGGTCCCGGTGTCGGCCGCCGCGGCCGGGCTGGCGCTGGAGCTTTTCGCGCTGGCCGCCACGCACGCGCGCGCGCGAAAGCGCGATGAGACGTGGCTTCATTTTGCCGCGGCGCTGGGTTGGCTGGCCGCGCTGGCGACGGCCGGCGTGCTGCTGGCCTACGACCGCGAGCGCGGGCTGCTGTTTGGCGACCCGGAGGGCGCGTTGATCGCGCACGTGCACATGGCGCTGATCGGCTTCGTGGCGACGGCGATCTACGGCGCGGGCCGCCGCCTGATTCCGTGGGTCGCGCTGAGCCAGGTCCGCGGGCGCTGGGCGGGACGCGCGAGCTTCGCTTTGACGCAGTTGGGTCTGGCGGGGCTCGCGCTTGATGCCTTGTTCTTCGGCCGTCGGCTGATGCCGCTCTGGGCGCTCCTGATCGCGGCGGGCTTCGTTTTGTATGCGCTCCAACTGGGACCGCTGTTTGGCGGCGGCGCGTCGTTTGAGCCGTCCTTGGCGTTGACCTTGCTGTCGTTTGCCGGCGGCGTCTTATGGGCGGCGCTCGGCCTGGGGCTGGCGTTCGGACGCTTCGCCGACGCGGCGCCGGCGCGCGCGGCCTACGTCTGGGCGGCGCTCGTCGGCTGCGTGACGCCGATGATCCTGGCCCAGGTCCACAAGATCGCGCCGTTTTTGGTCTGGCTGCACGTCTACAGCCCGCGCGATTGGACGCCGCCGGTCAAGGTTCCCAAGATCGACGATCTGACCAGCCGCGGCTTGGCGTGGGCGGAGTTCTTCGCGCTGGCCGTCGCAGCACCCCTGGGAACGGCGGGTTTATGGTTGGAGCGCGGCGGGCTGGTGCGGGCGGCCGGCTTCTGCCTATCCGCGGCGGCCGCGGGCTACGCCTGGAATCTCGGTCTAGCTCTGCGGCACGTCGTGCGCCCCGACGGGCGCTGGACGCTGCCGACGGTTCACGCGGGAGAATAAAGTCCCAAAGGAGAAATCGCAATGGCTGACGAAATGATTTCGGATTTTTTTAAAAAGGATCACGACGAGATCGACGCGCTGCTGGCGGCCGTCGATTTCGATCGGCCCAAGGAAGCCCTGCCGATTCTCGCGGAGTTCGACCGGAGGCTGGAGCGGCACATCGTCTGGGAAGAGGAGATCCTGTTTCCGACGGCGGCGCGCCTGGCGCCCCCGTTGGCGCACGGGCCCATCGCCGTCATGCTTGAAGAGCACATACTCATCCGCAAGGACAAGCGGGACGCCCTTGAGCGGCTTGCCGCGGGAGACGGAGCCGGCGCGAAACGTTCCACCGCCGCGATGCTGGAGGTTCTGGGCGGGCACAACATGAAGGAAGAGCAGATTCTCTATCCGACGTGCGACCGCGTCCTGGCCGGCGCGCAAGCGGCGCGGGTGATGGACGTCATCCGCGAAAAGAGCCGCGGCTAGGGCATCAGCCGACGGCGTCCTTCCGCGGAGAGCATCGCCGGAGACCAGGGCGGGTCCCAGTCGAGCGTGATGGAGACGGCGCGGTTTCCGGCGACGTCGTCGAGCGCGTCCTGCGCCATCTGGATGATCGTGGGGCCCAGCGGGCAGCCTTGCGACGTGAGCGTCAGGCGCACGTCCACGCTTGCCGGAGTCACCTCCAGTCCATACAGGAGGCCCATCGTCACCACGTCGAGTCCCACTTCGGGGTCGATCACCGAACCCAAGGCGGTCAGCGCGGCGCGCTTGTCTTTGTCCATGCTCCCTCCCGAATGAGAAACGATAGGCTCAGTCCCGTGTTGACGGCGTAAAGTGTGGCGGTCGCCAGGAGGAACAAGGATCCCGCGCGCAGCAGCGTCTGTGATCCCATCAGGAAGCCCGCGGTCCCGAGCGCGACGGCGGGGACCATGGCGAAAAATTCCACCCAGGCAAGCCTTTCGCTGGCCAACTCCGTCATCTTGGGAGGAGGGCTCTTCGCAGTCCAGGGGCGGCTGCCGAACAGGTGCAGCCAGACGAGGAAAGGCACGATCTTGTGGACCTGCCCCAGAATGAACGGCGTGGCCCAGCCCACGAGGGCGGCGTAAATATAAGCGGCCAGGATGTTGGCGTCGTCGCGCAGAAACCCGAACGCAAGCCCGACGCCGAGCAAGACCCAGACCGCGCCGCCGGTCAAGGCGAGGAGCGTGTAGGCGAGGGCCGGGTCGATGCGCCGGTTGCGCGCGGAAAAAATTCGCCGCATCTGCCAGGCGTAGGCTGCGTAGGCCGCCGCGAGCAGGCACGCCCAGAGGGGCAGCAGCCGGCGGCCGAAGAATAGACCGTCCGCCGTCAACCCGGCGAGGCCCGCGAGCGTCAGGACCAGCGCAAGCCTCCCCGGCGTCTTGGAGTCCACGTGCGCGAGCGCGAACATCGCGACCAGTCGGTACGACACGCCGACGATCGTCAGCGACACCCAGCCCACGAGGGCCAGATGAACGTGCGCGATCAGCGCGCCGTGCGGATCATGAAAGAGTATGCCGCGTTCGCGGTCCCAGGCCAGCATCAACCCCAGCGCGATCACCGCGGCGAGGAGCGAAATCGAGACGGCGAGGTGGCGCGCCGTCCAGTCCAGACGGGGGGCCAGGATCATCGTGCGCGCAAAGCAGGCGAGATAGACTCCGACGGACCCGACGAGCAGGACCGCCGCAATCCAATAGCGGCTTCCGCCCAGCCACAGCTCCCCGACGAAGCCAGAGAGCCCCAGGATGAAGGCCCACCATGCCCAACGTGCGGCCTCCGGCCAAGCCAGAGGCGTTTCCCAGAGCACGGCCGAAAGCTGGCAGATCGCCCCGAAGATCGTCATCGTGATCCAGCCCAACGTCAGGACGTGAACCAGGCCGAGGACCCATTCGGCCCGGAAGCCGAAGTCCAGGAAGCGGTCCGTTCCCCACGCGAACGCGGCCGCGAAAATCCAGAAGGCGACGGCCGCGGCGGCGAAGTGCCGCATCGGCAGGTCGATCGGCGGGGATTTGGCGAGATTGAGGGGCGGGGCGGACGCCGTGCTCATCGCGATTTCCGGATCGTCAGGCGATAGCGGTTCTCGGCGAGCTTGATGATCTCGTGCGCGAAGCCCGCCGCGTCCAGGTGCGCATACAGCGGCACGGGTTCCCGGAAATGCTCCACGACGAGACGGTCCTCGGGTCCCAGCGCCGTCACCGCTTCAAGAATGCGGACCATCGGCTCCGGCGGCTCGAGGTCGCTTACGTCGAGGTTCACCGTTTTTCCTTCGCTCGGCTTATCCATGAGCTTAGAGTAGCACTCGTCGCCGGTGGGGAACCTGCGCCGGCGCAGGTTTTTTAAGCGGCCGTCAGCCGGCGCCGTCGCGCAGCGCCGCGGGCTTGAGTATTTTGATGCGCTTCCAGCGCGCGTCGATGAGGCCCGCCTCGCGCAGCCGTCCGAGGACTCGGATCGCCGTCTCCACGGTGGTGCCGGCCATCTCGGCCACCTCCTCGCGGCCCAGGCGCAGTTCCGGACCAAGAGAGAGCGACAGCATCCAGAGGATGTAGCCGATGCGGCGCTCGGCGGGCTCCTTGACCATGGAGCGCAATGCCTGGGAGTGGCGCAGGTGATCGCCGACCTCGGCGTAGACGGCCTGCGAGAACGGCGGATGGCGGCGCAGCAGTTCGTCGAAGTCCGCCGTGCGGATGCGGTAGACCTCGCTGTCTTGAAGGCACACGGCGTTCACGGGGTAAGGCCGCTTGTCGAGAGCGGGCATCATCCCGAAGAGACGCCCGGGAACGATGATCTCGAGAATCACCGGATCGTCCTTCGGCGACAGCTTCACCGCCTTGATCAGCCCCGAGCGCAGCAGGTACGCCGCGTCCGCCGCCGCGCCCTCCGAGAAGATCGTCTCTCCCCGGGGGTGGCGGCGCAGGACGAACGCCCGAGAAACGCGCTCCAGGTCCGCGGACGCAAGGCCTTTCAGGAAGGGGATTTTGGCGAGAAAAGAATCCACGAGTTCGATGATATCAATTCCCTTCCGGGCTAAGGACCTGAGCGCCTTCCGACGAGACAAGCCGGCGGAAGGCGCCCAGGCGAGCTATTCCTCGTCAGTGTCCGTGACCGCCGCAGCCGCAGCCGCCGGAGCGAGCGGCCTTCTTGTGGAAATAGACCTTCCAGTCGTCCTCGGCGAGGCGTTCCGCCCAGGCCTCGAAGCCTTTGCCGCCCAGCAGTTGATACAGCGGGCGCGGCTCGAAAATCGCGCGCAATACGAATACGCCGCCCTCCGCGGTCTGCGTCGCCGCGGCCATGATCTTGGGGAAAGGTTCCAAGCCCGCGCGCAGATCTTCACGAACGTCGACGACATTCGCCGAGTCGGGCTTGGCCCATGCCGGACGCGCCGTTTCGGCGCCCGGGGCCGCCGCGCCCGAGCCCGCCGCCACGCGCTTGATCAGCACGGACCACTGCTCCGGACCCTTCTCGACGGCCGTCCACTCGAACTCGCCCGCGCGCTCGGCGCTGAACTCGTAGAAAAGCGGCTTAGGATCATGGTCGTTGACGAGCTTGAGCGCTTTCCCGACGGGGAGCTCTTCCCAGGCCTTGAAAATCTTCGGGTGCCTCTCGCGCGGCGGCATCGATCTCACGTCGACCAGCACTTCTTGCTCCATGTCGTCCTCCTCGCGGCGAATGCGCCGCTGGTCAAAGGCTAGCAGGGAACCGGCCGATCAAATATGCGCTGGCGTAGGATTTAACGACGCCGCCGTTGCGCGCGCGCGGCGCCGCGGGTGCCGCGACCGGTTCAGCCTCCATTCTTAACGCGACAATATCCGTCCTGACCATCTCGGCCGCGACGTTCGAGCGTGCGAACAGGGCGTTCCTATCCATGTGATGATAATGAAGACTCGATTCTGGGCTCTTTGACATCTCGTGAAGGCTGTTTTCGGCATGGCGCGCCGAGCGCGATAAGATCACAATAATAGCAAGCGATTCGGGGGGGCCGGAGTTGCTCCCCCGGTGCGGTCCGAGGGCGCTCTGTCGGGTGAAGCAAATGGAGTCTGAATAATGCCGAAATCTTCTTGGTGTCTGCTTTTACCCAGCGAGGGGGGTTCATTCGCGGCGGCGACGCGCGTCGTGGAGAAACAGATTGAGCTGTACTACGCCTCGGCCTCGAGTTTTGGCGAGAGCGACCTGGCGGAATTCTTGGGCGGCGTCCATGAAGAAGCGGGAGAGATCGCGGCGGAACGGGCAAGGGAAGGCGTGCCGGTGGATGATATCGCTGCGGAGCTTGTTTTTTTCCTGAACAAGGCGATCTTCCGCGCAAGAAGGCGGCGGCCTACGGCGCTGCGAACGCCGCGCGGTTCTTAAGGGCATGGCCTTCCTCCTTGTCGTCGACGATGATGCCGACGTGTTGGATTTGCTCGATTGGCATTGCCGTGAGCGCGGGCATGCGGTCGCCGTCGCCTCGTCTTGCGAAAAGGCATTGACTTGGCTGCGCGTCGCCCGGCCGCCTCGCCTGATCCTGCTCGATTTCTTTCTGCCGAAGATGGACGGGGCCTGTTTCGTCGAGTTGTTGCGCGCCGGCGAATCAACCAGGGCGATCCCGGTGATTATTATGAGCGCCGCCTCGCCGGATTGGGTTGCGCGGAGACTCGTCCCCGACCCCCTCGTGCGGGTGGTATGCAAGCCTTTCGACTTCGCGAGTCTGGATCGGATGATCGAAGAATCGATGTCTGCGTCCGGCGCGGAGGGTGATTAGCGCGTCAGAAATCAAAAAACTTGAAAGCATTCAGTTCGATGCCGACCAAGGCCGTGTCGGGGCCCTTGCGGCAGGTCCTCAGGATCGCGGACCCGTGGAACGCGTCGCTCAGCCGGACGCTGTACGCTTGGAATTCGCTCAGCGAGCAGCGCAGAACGTAGGATTTGCAGAACAGCCGCCGTCCGCTCGGCTTTTGCAGTTCCCGCCACAATCCCGTGAGCTTCCCGTAGGCCTGGACCAGACGCGGATCGTTCGTGTTATTGGAGACCATGATTTTTTCGGGCCCGGGGCACCAGAAGCGGCCCGTCGCGTCCCGCTTGAGGATGCCCGCGGATTTCAACTGCTCCGCGGCCTTGCGGACTTTCTCCGGGTCGAGCTTGAGCAGGCCCGCCAAATCCCCGGGGCTCCAGCGCCGCAGGTCGTTGGAGAGTATTTCATAAACGCCGTACGCCGCCGGGCTCGAGCAGTAGGCGAGCACCTGCTGCGCGGAAATCGGGCGCGAGTTTTCCCGGGCGTGCCGTACGAGCGCGCTCTGGATATCCGGCTCTTGGTTGTGTCCGCCCTTGAGCCACGCGGAGCGCAGCAGGTCCATGAGATCGGCCGGGAATTTCTGCCGGAAGTACTCCTCCAGCAGGCGCCGCGCCGAGTCCAGGTCCTCGCGAAACCCCAGCGCCGCGCACACCGCCGCCAGGAGCCGCTCGCTGGGCCCGCAGCGGCCTTTCTCGACGTTCGCGTAATGGCGGTAGGTGCAGCCGAAGTGCCCCGCGCCGCCGGCGGTCCTGTAGAACTTCCTGGCCGAGGCGAATCCCCTCTCCTCGCGCATGTTGACCAGCATCAATCCGAAACGGCCCCAATCTTCCATTGCTCCTCCGAAATACCGCCGCCCGGACATTCTCTCAAATGCCGCCGCGCTCTTCACGGCGCGACGGTCAGCTGGCAGGCCGCGCCGGCGCCGTACGGCGCGGCGGCGACCGTGACGCCTGCGGCGGTCGCGCACGCGCAGGAGCAGCCGCCGCCCGCGCAGGCCACCCCCGCCGCGGACGCGCAACTGGCGCCCGCCAGCGCCCACGCGGCCGCCACTTGATCGAGCGCCGACTGCGCGGAGACGTCCTGCGTCGCGCGGTCGACGGCACCGGAGGTTTCCCGCGCGGCCTGCAGCCGCCAGCGCAGGGTCATGGCCGTGATGAGGCACAGAATCACGATCACGACGAGCGTCGACGCCATCACTTGGCCGCGCGGAGCTTTCGTCATTGGTTCGTCCCGGCCGCCGCGTTGAACGCGATCGTCTCGTCGACGCTTTGAGATTGGGTCTGCGGTCCCGTCTGCGCCGAGACCAGATAAGCGAATCGGACGGCGCCTGCCGACGGCCGCGAGAAATACCACGGCGATGCCGGGTCGTGGGACACTCCCGCGGCGATCGCCAGGCCGCCCGCGGCCGCGCAGGTCGTCGGCGGCATGGGACAGCCGGGGGAGCGGTAAAAATAAAGGACCCCGCCGCTCTCGCAGAACTGGAATGCTTCCACGGTCGCGGCCGGGTCCATCGGGCCCAGCCTCTGGTCGTAGTTCAGGCAACCGAGCAGCAAGTCGGACGTCTGGCCGGTCGCGGCCGGCGTATCGACCTCGGTCGCCTGGCGCAGTTCCATCTCCACGGCGCGCCAGGCCATGTAAGCGTCGCCCTGCACGCGCGTTTGTCGAACGTCGACGATTTGCTGGCGCACCGAGACCGTCAGGACGTCCATTCCCGCGGCCAGCACCGTCGCGCCCAGCGACAGCGCGATGACGACTTCCATCAAGTTCATCGCGGCCTCACGGCGGCTCCTGCCACGTCACGCTGAAGGCGACGGTCGGCTGCGGCCCCAGCGCCGTGGGCGTCGTCGTCACCGTATAAGAGACCGCCCCTCCCAGCGCCGCCAGCTCCGGCGCCCACGCGGCGGCGCTGAGCGGGTGCGCTCCCGCTTGGAGCGCGTAGCAGCCGCAGGCGTCGCCCGGCAGCCCCCAGCCGTTGGGCGCGACGCCCGGTCCCGCGACCAAGGCGGTGTCGGCCGTCACGTATGCCTTCAGCGCCTGCGAGACGCGCCGGACGACCTGCGCCGCCGCCGCCCGCCTTTGCGTTCTTCCCACCGATTGCCGGTCCGTCACCAGCGCGCTCAGAACGCCGCTTGCCGCGACCAGGAGCAGGAGCATCGCGACGACGACCTCGACGAGCAGGTGGCCCGCGTCGCGCCTTCGGCGGCGGCCGGCGATGGAACTTTTTGCGCCCCTCGCGCGTATATAAAGGACGGCCCTTGGGCCTTTCGACCCTGGCGCCGACATATTCTCAGGAGGTATCATCCGCTTATGTCCGATCTTGGTTCCGATTCCGCCCCGGCCACGAAGGCCGACCTCGCCGCCGTGAAGTCCGAACTGAAGTCCGACATCGCCGCGTCCACCAGGCGCTTGGCCCATGAGATCGTCAAGACCAACGCCCGCGTCGACCGCCTGGGCGACGACCTTCGCGGCGAGATGCGCGCGCTACGCGGCGACGTCGCCAAGACGATGGACGCCGCCGTCTCCCGCATGGAGACCCTCTGGCGGGAGTCCGCCCTCCTGCCCGGAATCATCGACGACCACGACCGCCGCATCTCCGCCCTGGAAACCCGCGCTTTGCGTTGAGCGTCCGGACGAGCGCGTCACAGGCCCATCTCAACGCTTCACCGCCCGTTTTTTCTTGCTTTTCTCGAACGCGCGCATGGCGCCCTCCATTTTCTTCTGGAACTCCGGCGTGGAGAAGATCGCCTGCGACAGCCTTTGCTCCGCCTGGAACTCCGGATTTTCCTGGATGTCCCGCTCCTGCTGCAGCAACGGAATCATGTCCGACGTCGCCTCGTCCTTGTCGATGTCGCCCCTGACGAAGCCCGCCGAAACCTCGGCGATTTTTGCCTCGGCCTCCCGCAGCCGCTCCTGAAAAACGCAGAACTCCGGATCCGCCGCCTTCATGATCCGCTCTTGAACCTTCTGCATCTCGATCATTTCCGGCGCGGCCGTTATTTGCGGCGGCTCGAACGTCTGCGCTGTAAGAAATCCGGCCGTCGCCGGAAACAATCCCGCGATCAAAACGAACCGCCCCGGTTTACGCATCGTCATCCTCCTCCTCATCTTTTGTAGCACCTGTTCAGGTGCGCGCCGTAGCCGCCGTTTTCGTAAGTCTGCATATTCAGAACCCAGCCGGGAGCGCAGGCCGTCGGCTCGCAAATAAACGTGTATACCCCGCCCCAGCAAAAGCACGCCGTCGCCGGAAAGACCGGAGTCCAGCCCGGGCAATCGCCGCCTTGCGTTCCACTCACGGCTCCCCCAAGGGAACCCCAGGCGGCTCCATCGCACACTTCGGCGGCGCCGCTGGAGGAATTCCAACGCAGCGTCCCCGCCTTGGAGGCGGTGCAGGCGGCGGTGTCATCCCCCAGTTGAACGCCGCCGGCGACGGAGAGCCGCGAGGCGGGTGCATTGGTACCCACTCCGACGTTGCCATTTCCTCCAAAAACTACGGCTTCCTGCGTTGCGTTATTGTTCAGGGGGCCAGCATAGAGACTGAGTCTCTCACTCGGAAGTTGAACGTCATTTACACCAAACCAGAATCTCCAAGAGTCGTCCGACACGTTAAATTCAAGTTTCGGATGGTCATTCCCGTTATTCCCCAAAGTCACCCCGGTACGGTCGCCGGGCAGACTGTGGGTAATGCTAGCCTGTCGAGACGATTTGATTGAGCCGGTGACCTCAAGAGGGTAGACGGGAATTGTCGTTCCGATGCCTACCATTCCGGATGCGTTCGTCGGCGGAACCAGGATGGTATTGCCGGCGTTGCGATTGAGGGTGGTGTCGGCCGGGGTCGCGCCGGAGTTTCCGGTCGTGACGATTTGATTGTAGACGCCGGCCGGGATGGGGTAGGTCGCCGTCATGGTCAACTGCTGGGAGTAAAGCACGCCCGACGCCGCGCCGAGGGCGACAAGGGCCGCCAGCAACAGGCAGGCCTTCCGGTCCACGACGATCGTCACGCGTCTTGAATCCTGGTTCCCCGGACTTTTTTCCCCGAACATCATCACCCTCCGCCCGGCGCATTGAAATCCCCTCGGCGCTTACTATCGTAATTGTACGCAGGCCGGTGCGCCATGCCGAAAACGGCCCTCATGCGGGGTCAAAGAGCCCAGAATCAGGACTTCATAAACGTCGAATGGATAGGAATTCCTTGTTCGCGCGACTCAACATGATCCGGCGGACGAGGGTTTCTAGGCCCAATGGCCGCCGTTGAAGGGGGCCTGAGGACTCTGCCGCGCCGTCGGCGATCCATGTAAAATATAAACACGATGCGGCGGATCAATTTGTTCTTCGGCGGCCTCGTTATTCTTCTGTCCGGTGGAGCCGCCGCGCAGATGCGGGTCGACGTTCCGGCCGATGTCCGGCTGGCCGCGTCGGCGCCGGGCGTTTCCGCGTTGGCCCCGACGCTGCCGACGGCCGGACCGCTGGCGGCGGCCGCGCCCGCGCGCACGGCTCCCATTTTTTCTCCCTCGTCCGTCGCGATTGGCCCGACGGCGGCTGCGACGGACCCCGCGGCCTCCGTCGCGAATGCTCTTGAAGACGGCGGCGCGCGCGGTGCGGCAATGGCTCCGGCCGCCGCGGCGGTTCCCGCCTATGGACGCGGCGGATCCGTCGGCGCGGCGCATGCGCAGGCCGCGGCTTTATTCGACGGCGGTCGCCCGCTCAACGTGCTGATGGCGGGCGCCGAGGCGGTGCCGTTCATCAAGACGGGAGGGCTTGCCGACGTCGTCGACGCGCTTTCCCGCGGCTTGGCCGAACGCGGCCATCGCGTCGTGCTGGTCTTGCCTAAATACCGGGCGCTCAAGCTGGACGGGGTGGCGCTTTCGCGCGCGGGCGAGGTTTCGGTTCCGATGGGCGGCCGCAACGAGACCGCCCGTCTCTGGAAGGCGAAGGTCGGCGGCGTCGACCTCGTGCTTCTGGATCATGAGGGATATTACGACCGTCCGGGAGGCCCCTACCAGGGCAAGACGTCGGTTTACGCAGACGACGACAACGCCGAGCGCTTTGCGTTCTATTCGCGCGCGGCCTTGGAGGCCGCACGGGCTCTGGGTTTCAAGCCGGACATCGCGCACGCGCACGACTGGCATGCCGGCCTCATGGCGGCCTACCTCAAGCTGACCTACGGCAACGATCCGTTTTTTGCGGCGACGCGCTCCGTCGTCACGATCCATAATCTTGCGTTTCAAGGCGTCTATCCGATCGAGGCGGCCGCGCGCGCCGGCTTCTCGGGCGAACAGGCGGCGCCCATGGGCCCGTTGGAATACTGGGGCGGCATCAGCTATCTGAAGGGAGGCTTGGCGCTTGCCGACGCGGTCACGACGGTCAGTCCGACTTACGCGCGCGAAATTCGGGAGAAATCCGAGTTCGGCATGGGCCTGGAGGGCGTGCTCAACGCGCGCTCCGACGGCGTGCTCGGCATACTCAACGGCCTGGACCCGGAGCTCAACGACCCGCGTACGGACGCTCATATCGCCCGCAATTACGGCTCCGGGGACGTCGCCGAGGGCAAGGCCGCGAACAAGGCGTGGCTCCAGCGGCGGCTTGGGCTTGAGCAACGGCTGGGCGCGCCGTTATTCGTGGTCGCTTCGCGCTTGGCGGCACAAAAGGGAATCGACCTCGTCCTCGAGTCCATCGACGAGCTTGTCGCCCGCGGAGCGCAGGTCGTCGTGACCGGGTCCGGCGATGCGGCTCTGGAGGAGAGCCTTGCGGCGGCCGTCGCGCGGCATCCGGGTCAGGTCGCGGCTCATCCGTTCGACGAGATATTCGTTCACGCGGTCTATGCCGCGGCCGATTTTCTGCTGATGCCCTCGCGCTTTGAGCCGTGCGGACTGTCCCAGCTCATCGCGCATCGCTACGGCGCCTTGCCGATCGTCACCCCCACCGGCGGCTTGGTCGACACGGTTCGTGACCTGCGCCTCGACGCTTCGCGCGGGGATGGCATCATGATGCGCGAGTTCTCCGTGCGCGGTCTCGTCGAGGCCGTCGAGGCCGCGATCGCCGCCTATCGCCGCCCCGCCTCTCTCTCGGCGGCGCGCGCGACCGCGATGGGCAATGACTCGTCTTGGGGTTCCGCGCTCGACGCGTACGTCGCGCTCTACCGCAGACTGACCGGCGCTGCGGAGTCGGCGCGTTGATTGACAGCCGCGGATAAAACCGCGACAATGCCGACGGAACGATGAAATTGGGAACCCGCGGTTGCGGACTGCTTTTGCATCCGACGTCTCTGCCGGGGCCGCACGGCGTCGGCGACCTCGGTGCGCCGACGCGGAAGTTCGTCGAGACGCTGGCCGCCTGCGGGCAGTCGTGGTGGCAGATGCTGCCGGTCGCGCCGCCGGGCGGCTGCCGCTCGCCGTATAACGCGGTCTCGGCGTTCGCGGGCAGTCCGCTGCTGCTGAGCCTGGACGCGCTCGTCGAGGAGGGCTTCCTGTCGCGCGCCGACGCGCAGGCGCCGGATTTTCCCGCCGACCGCGTGGATTTCGCCGCGGCGGAGGGCTTCAAGCTGCCGCGTCTGCTCAAGGCGCATGAGAATTTTTCCGCGCGCGCGTCCTCGGCGGCGAAGGCTGAACTTGAGTCCTTCTGCGCCGAGCAGAGGGAATGGCTGGAAGATTACGCTCTGTTCTCCGCTTTGCGGCAGGCCCACGGCGGCGCGCCGTGGACGACATGGGACGAGGGTCTGCGCGCGCGCCGTCCGGCGGCGCTGGCGAACGCACGCAAAGGCCTGGACGAGCCTATCCGCTTCCACCGCTTCGTTCAGTTTCAGTTCGCGCGCCAATGGGACGCCCTGCGCCGACTGTGCGCCGAGAAAGGCGTGGGCCTGATCGGCGACATCCCCATTTTCGTGGCGCACGACAGCGCCGACGTCTGGGCCAACCCGGGGTTGTTCTGGCTGGATAAGAAAGGCCTCCGGCTCAAGGTCGCGGGCGTGCCGCCGGACTACTTCAGCAAGACCGGCCAGCTGTGGGGCAACCCGTTGTACCGCTGGGACGCGATGCGCAAGGACGGCTACAAGTGGTGGGTCGAGCGCCTGCGTTCGGCCTTCGGGCGTTTCGACGCGGTCCGACTGGATCATTTCATCGGCTTTCACAACTACTGGGAGATCCCGGCCGACTCGCCGACGGCCGAGCGCGGGCGCTGGGTGCTGGGCCCCGGCGCCGCGCTGTTCGAGCGGGCGCGCAAGGTCTTGGGCGAACTGCCGTTGATCGCCGAGGACCTGGGTGTCGTGACCGAGGAGGTCAAGTCTTTGCGCGACCGCTGCGGTTTCCCGGGGCTCAAGGTCCTGCTGATGGCCTTCGGCACCGACCCCGAGGCCGACAGCTACAAGCCCTACAGTTACCCGCGCCGCAGCGTCGTCTACACCGGCACGCACGACAACGATACCGTCGCGGGCTGGTTCAACGACGCCGGTTCGGCGTCCAGCACGCGGACCGCCGACGAGGTCCGCGGCGAGCACGCCGCCGTCCTGCGCTACCTGGGAACCGACGGGCGGGACATCCATTGGGACATGATCCGCCTGGCGCTGTCGTCGGTCGCGGACACGGCGATCATCCCCGTGCAGGACGTGCTGGGCCTGGGCAGCGAGGCGCGCATGAACCTTCCCGGGACCGCGTCGGGAAACTGGGGCTGGCGGATGAGTCCGGGGGCGCTTGACGGCGCGCCGGGCACGAGGCTCTCGGAGATGACGGAAACCTTCGGCCGCCGTCCGGTCCGCTGATCCCCCCAGTCGGCACGTTCGCGCCCGGATGAGTCGAATTTTGGCGCGGCCGCCGGCAGAAGTGAGCTGATTTCTCCTGCTTTGTTGGCGTGCGGCGACAGTTTCTGGAGGGAAGCCTATATGAAGACCGCTTCGATGTTCATTCTCGTCTCGTTGGCGCAGACGCTCGCGTTGCCGGTTGGCGCGGCGAATTCGCAAGGCGAGGCCACGCCCCACGGCTGCGAGCCGAGCAATGTCACGGCCACCTTCCTGGGCCACGCCATTCGCTACAGTTGTTTCGAAGGCGACAACTCTATCACTGAACAACAGTTGATTAATCGACAACAGTCGCAGGGAGGACAGATAAACGGTTCCGCGAGAGGAGCAAGCTCGCGCGGCTCGTCGTATGATCCTACGAGCGGAATGAGGATCGCGTTTTCTCCCGATCCGAAATGCCGGTTCGCGGCGGGGACGACGATGGAACTTCGCAATCCCTGCTTGCTGATCAGCGACAATGACCAGGATATCCTGCCCAAGTATGCGATTGGCTACGTGAACAGATGCTTCCCGAATGGGGGAAAAGTATACACGTTGGGAGCCTGCGTTGCCTCGTATCACCGCAAAGCGGGGGCCCACCACACATCGGGGTCGCTCACCATTACTCGCTGGCCGTCGCCAACGCCGCTGCGAGGCTCCGGCGTGGTCGCCTTTCGCTTCTCGCCGGGCGCTACGGTCACGGGCTTCTACACGAAGATGGTCGGGTATATGCCGATCGAGACCGAGGTCGCGGTTGCGCTTGCGGGGTCGGCGAGCATGAAAGTTTCCTACTGGTCGCCACGCTTAAAGAAGAGCTCGAGCTCCAGCTCCAGCGCCGGAACCGCCGGTGGCGGAACCGCTGGCGGTGGCGAAACTGTTCTTGCGACGTACACTTCTGGGACCAATAGATTCCCAGCTCAAGCCATGGGGAAGAGCCTCACTTTTAAAGTTTGGGGCGGCGGCGGCGGGGGTGAAGACGGCACCAACTACAATGGCGTTAGCGGCGGCGGCGGCGGCGGATATAACCAGACAACAATTCAAGTCAACTCCAGCGATGCGCAAGGGTTCACTGTCGTGGTTGGCGCCGGCGGCAAGGGCAATAGCAACGGCGGCGAGAGTTTGGTCATTAATAGCGTGGGGATGGGCATTATCTCCGCCAAGGGTGGCACGGGGGGCAGCACCTTTGCCAACACTCCTGCTCCTGGTGGGAGCGGGAGCATCGTGGGTGGTGCTGGAAGCCCCGGGACTAATACGACTGGTGGAGCGGGTGGGAATGGGGCCAATGGCGGCGGAAGCGGCGGAACTGGCGCGGCGCAAAATCAAGACGGCATTAATGGCCTGTCTCCAGGAGGAGGAGGGGGAGGGGCGGGAGCTCTTGTTAGTGTCGGCTCCGATAAGGTCAGCAGCGGCGGCAATGGGGAAGTCATCATAGAGACGCCGTGAATCCGGCATGGGAAACGCATCGAATTTCTCGGATTTTGGCGATGGTTTTGGAACCCCGCTGGCGCGCCGCGCGCATGGCCCAGTCTCGGCATGAGGCTTTCGGAGATGACGGAAACCTTCGGCCGCCGCCCGGTCCGCTGATCAGTCCACGTCGAGCGCGCGCAGGCTGGGGGTGATCGCCGCGGCCAGCAGCAGAAGGGCGCCGCCGAAGCCGACGGCCGCCGCCTGGTTGTCGTGCAGGAACTTCATCAGGAAGCCGCCCAGCCCGACCGAGACGAGTATTTCCGGGAACACGATGAACATGTTGAACATCCCCATGTAGATCCCGTATTTCTCCTTCGGGAGATGCTCGACGAGGATCACGTAGGGCATCGCGACGATCGAGGCCCAGCCGATGCCGGCGGCGACCATCGGGAGGTACAGCCAGCGCGGGTCGTGGATGAACGGCACCGAGAGCAGGCCGGCGCCGCACACAAGCAGGGCGAAGGCGTGGGTGAAGCTGCGGCCCAGGAGCTTCACGCAGGCGGGGATGCACAGCGCGAACAGCGGCGTCGCGATCCCCTTGACCATCGTCGTGCGCGCGGCCCAGCGGATTCCGCTTTCGTAGAGCGCGGAGTGCGGGTCGACGGCGCCGAACACGTTGTGCGCCACGGCCACCGCGTAGTACATCCACATGCAGAACAGTCCCATCCACGTGAAGAACTGGATCACGGCCAGCCGCTTCATCACGGGCGGCATGTGGGCGTAGCAGTCGCGCGTCTCGCTCGCCCATTCCGTCAGCGCCTGCCCGACGGTTTGCGACGAGGCCTTCCGGAACGCGTCCATGTCGTCGGGCGGATACTCGGACGTCGTGACCACCGTGTAGAGGATGGAGACGAGGAAGATCGCAGCACAGGCGTAGAACGACAGCGCCATGGGCTGCGCTCCGAACGCGGCGAGCGCGGGGAACGTCTTGTTCATGTCGATGGAGGCGATGTAGTTGCCGACGATCGTGCCCAGGCCGATCATCAGGCTTTGCATCGCGTAGCCCGAGGGTCGCTGCGCGGAGTTCTGCTTGTCGGCGACGAAGGCGCGAAAGGGCTCCATGCTGATGTTGAGCGAGGTGTCCAGCACCCACAGCAGGCCGGCCGCCATCCACAGCGACGAGGATGAAGGCATCAAAGTCAGCGCCGTGGTCGCCAGGACCGCCCCGCATAGAAAGTACGGCCGACGGCGCATGCGCAGGGCCGGAATCCAGGTCTTGTCGCTCATGTAGCCGATGATCGGCTGGACGATCAGCCCCGTCATCGGCGCGGCCAGCCACAGCAGCGCCAGCTGGTCGGGCTTGGCGCCCAGTTTCTCGTAGATCGAGCTCATGCGCGCAAACTGTATCTCGAAGCCGTGCTGGATGCCGAAAAATCCGACGCTCATGTTGACGATCTGCCAGATCGACAGATCGGGTTTTTTCATCGGCTATCTCCAGAAGGAGGTTCCGGCGAAGACCGAGGCCGCGATCGCCAGGACCGACCACAGCGCCGCACCCGCGGCGATGCGCGTCGCCGTCGGCTTGGGCAGCAGCCCGGCCCGCGCCAGCTGGGCCAGGATCACCAGCGGGCCCGTGACGCCGAACGCGCAGCCGACGACGTTATACCAGCGTCCGGACGCCATGAACACCGGCACGAGCAGGAGGTTGCCGACCAGGCCGACGAGCAGGTACAAAGGTTTTACGCCGCGCAGTTTTTCCAGCGCCGTCGCCCGGGCCTGCGCGTCCGTGCCGCGCGCGGCGGCGACCAGCTTCGAGTTCTGGAGAATCTGCGGCAGGGGGAAAGCCGCGAACACCGCGGCCGCCGCGATGCCCAGCGCCGAGACGGCCGCCCCGTGCGCCAGGAGCAGGGGTGCGGCCAGCGCCGAGGCGACGGACGCGGCGACGGTCAGCGCCCAGCGCGTGCGGGAGACGCGCCCGGCCGCGGCCAGCTGGGTCAGGATGATCAGCGAGCCCGCAGCGCCCACCAGCGCGTTGGCGATCAGCGCCGGGCTGCCGCTGGCCAGGAACGAAGGGAAGTTGAAGAGATTTCCAACGACCAGCGCCAACTGCGAGCCGACGCTGACGCCGGCCAGGCGCTGACTTGCCTGGGCGGCCGCGTCGCCGCCCGCCTTGAGCGCGCGCATGTTGCGCCGGTTCTCGGCGATCTGCACCCACGGAAAGAAGAGGAAGACGGAGTTCGCGGCCCAGCCGCAGGCGGCGGCGAAGACGCCGTAGTGCGCGGCCGTCAGCCACGCGGCGATCGGCTTTGCAGCGCCGGCCGCCGGCGCCGTCGCGATCGCCGCCAGGTTTCGCTTCGCCGCCGGCGCAACGCGCTGCTGGGCGGGCAGCACGACGTCGCGGACGAACGGCGCCATCAGCGCCGTGGGGCGACCCGCGGCGTCCACGATCTGCTCGATGCGCAAAAGCGTAAACGAGCCGTAGCCGGCGGCCATCATCGCGCTCACGTTCCGGTAGCCGGTTTCGCCGGAGATGGGTAGGGCGTTCTCGCCGTGCAGTGGCACGCCTTTGCTTCGGGCCAGCCCGGCGATTTGGGCGGCGAGCGCGTGCGGCGCGCTGTAGAACGGCGCCGTGGCGGCCAGCGAGTCGTCCATCTCGATGCACGTAAAGATCAGTTCCGCGCCGAACTTCTTGACCCGGTCGATCAGCCGGCCGTAGTCGAAGTATCCGGCGGCGCGCTCGGCGGCGTGCGGCATGTCGGGGCTGTCGTAGAGCCAGTGCACGCCGGCCAGCTTCACGCCGAACCCGGCGCCGAACGTCGGATGCAGGCGCCGACCAGCGAGTTCCAGCATGCGGTCCAGATGCCGCTCCAGCACGCCCTGGTACCAGCCGAGGAAGTCCCGGCCGTAGGGCGTCTTCGCCCCGTCGCGGAAGAAACGGTCGCCGTCGCCGGGCGGCTGGACTTCGTCGAAGGATTTCAGGGCCGTGCCCCACGCGGCGTTGAGGCGGCCCAGGTCGCCGCCGTATTTCTCCGTCATGCTCCGGCGAAAATCAGAGCGGGCGGGCGCTGAGTAGGCCTGTAGCCGGCCGCGTTCGGGAAACTTCCAGCCGGCCTCCAGATTGTACGACGGGTAGCGCAGCTCGCCGGCCGGTCCCAGGCTGAGCTCGATTTTGGGGATGATGTCGGAGTCGGACGCGAAGTTCTGAGCGAAGGACGCCATCGCGGCGTCGTAATGCTTATAGACGTCCTGGTTCCAGAACGCCACGTACTCGTCGTCCACGAAGCCCTTCTCGTCGACGAACTTCATGTCGTCGGGGTTCGTTGCCGACTTCCAGACCCACGACGGCACGGGCTGGTTGCAGTTATCGCCCACGTTGCCGCCGCAGCGATGGAAGGAGAGAATCGGGACCCACTTGAGCCCGGCCGCGCGCACGGCGTCGGCGTAGCGCTTGTAGTAGCTCCAGTCGTAGCGGCCTTCGTTCTTCTCGAACTTTCCCCACCACAGGTCGCTGGTGATGCCGGCGACGCCGTTGTCTTTCAGCGTCTTGAGCTGCGCGCCGAACGCGTCCCAGTCCTGGATGTCGAGCAAAGACCCCATCACGTAGACCTGCTGGACCTGCGCGGAGGGCGCAAGCTCGCCGAGGCTCGTCCGGCGTCCCGGGAGCGTTCCCATCGCGGCGTCCGGCCGCGCGTACGGCTCGCCGCGCGTCTTGTCGCCGTCGAAGAGAAACCGGCCGTCCTGGGAGGCGGCGCCTGAAGGCCGCGCCCGTGCGGCCTTCGGCGCGCCGGCCGGGGCGGCCGCGTTCCGGATCGCGGATCCGGCGGGCTGTCGCGGCGAAGGGCCGAGAGGCTGAGCGTCGGCCGCGGAGGCGGCCGTGATCGGCGCGGCGGAGGGTGCGGCCGCGCCGAGAGCCGCGATGCGCGCGGGTGCGTCGGCCGCGGCGGCCGCGGCCGGCGCAAGCGCCGGCGCGAGGGCGGACGCGAGGGCGGTTTGGACGCCGTTCAGCGACGCGACCGGCGCCGTCGGCGCAAGCGCAAGCGCGATCGGCGCGATCGCGCCGGCCGTGACGGACGCGCCGGATTGGGCCCCGGAGGTCGCGGCGGATGCGGCTTGCGCGGATTCGACGGATTGGGCCAGCGCCGAAGCGAGGAACGGGGCGTTCGGGACCGCGGTCGACAGGCACAAAAAAACGGGAAGGAGCGCCTTGAGAAGGCTCCTCCCGTTTCCGCGCCGTGCCCGTCCCGACATCTCCGCCTCCGTGCGAGGTCCTATGTCTCTTATGCCGCCGCCATGACGAGTATATCTCGGTCTCGGGACGCTTGCCAGGGACCAAGAAGGACGACCGTGGAACGCGATGGGCCTAATCGGGCCTGGGCCTTTCGGTCGGCGCGGCGACGCGCCGTCGGTTCGTTGCGGGTCGAAATGTTGCTAAAGTGGCTTATGCCCGCCGTCAAGGAGAGCCGCTCATGATTTTCCCTGCGCGCCGCATCCTGGTACCCGATGATTTAACGTCGGCTTCGCGCCGTACGTGGGCGTGGGCGCGCCGCTTCGCCGCTCCGGGAGCGTGCTTGGAATCTTTGTTCGTCTACGACCCGCCGATCACGCCGATACTGGGTCTTCCCGCGCCCGAGTTGACCGAGGCCGACGAGGAGAGCCTGCGTGAGCGCCTGCGCGCGCGGCGGCCCGGCGGCTCGGATTACCGCGTCGAGTGCGGCGATCCCGCTTTCCGCATCTTGCGCCGCGCCCGGCACGCGGACCTGGCGGTTCTCGGCACGCATCACCGCGTCGGCTTGTCCCGCGCCTTGTTGGGCTCGGTCGCCGAGGCGGTGGCGCGGGACGCCGAAATCCCGGTGCTGGCCGTGGGGGCGCCGCTGCGCCGGGTGTCGTCGGTGTTGGCGCCGGTCAACGGCGAGCCGTATGCCTTCGCGGGGCTGGCGCTCGCCGCGCAGGCCGCGGCGTTTCTGGGCGCGAGGTTGACGGTGCTGAACGTGCGCGCGCAGGCCGGTGGTGAAGGCGACTCGCGTCGGCTGGTGCGCGGCCTGATCGAGCGTCTTCCGGCGGCCGCGCGCGACAAGACGCGTCCGCGCGTGGCGACGGCGTACGGCGATCCGGTGTCGGCCATTCTTGAAGAATCGGTCCGTCACGGCCTCGTCGTCCTGGCCGCGCGCCGCAAACGGCTGTTGAGCGCGTGGGTTCTGGGCGGCACGGTGGAGCGCGTCCTGCGGCACTCGCGAGTTCCGGTGCTCTCCGTTCCTGCCCATATTTGAGCCCGATGCCTCTCGAAACCTGTTAGACTGGGCGGGTGACGACGCTTTCCCCGCGGGCGTACCTTCATAATTTTCGGCCGCTGGATTTCGGCGTGCGCGTGGCGCAGTCCGACGGTGCTGCGTGGTTGAGGCGCGCGCTGGCGCGCGTTCATGAAGGCGGCTTCGGCGCGGCGCAGAAGCGCGCCGACGCGTTGTATGCGCGGCTGGGACGCGGCGGGGCCATTGAGGAGCGCGTCAGCGTCGTGGTCGACTACGTGCAAAGCGACTGGGAGCGCATGACTTTGTTCAAGCCTTCGGCGGGGGCACCGTGGCATCGGCCGCCGTTGGAGGCGCGCATGGCTCTTTTTGAGGAGACGGCCCTGCGCTTGGCCGAGACGGCGTTTACCGCGGGGGAGGTCGCGCCCGGCGCGCTGGTGCAGGTGTCGTGCACCGGCTACGCCTCGCCGCACGCCGTCCAGCGCGCGGCCGCGCG
>JABEUV010000115.1 GCA_013044195.1 Elusimicrobiota bacterium
CGCCAGCAGTTCCCGCGTCAGGTCCTCTTCCGGCGTCTTCGTGCCGGGCTCCAACTCCACGCACAAGACGGGCGTGCGTCCCACGCCGACCAGCGCGGTGCGCTTGACGCTTGGATGCGCGTTGAACACACCTTCGACCGGGATGGTGTAGAGTTCGCCCTCGTCCGTCTTGACCCGTTGCGATTTTCGCCCGCAGAACCAAAGCCGACCGCGCTCGTCAAAATAACCCAGATCGCCCATACGGTGGCGCACGGACGCGCCGTCGCGGATCTTGGCCAGCGCGGTGGCCTGCGGCAGGCGGAAGTACTCGCGCGTGACCACGTCGCCTTTCACCACGATCTCCCCGATCTCTCCCGGCCGGACGCGCAGGGACTCGCTCCAGGTATGGACGGGGCCGTCGCTGATGGTGATCACGTCCGCGTCCATGCCGCGCACGGGTCTTCCCACGCACACCCCGTGCCCCTCGGCCGTCATCGCGGCCGTTTCGTTGAGAATCTCCGGCACGGAGATCAGAGCGACGGGCAGGGCCTCGGTCGCGCCGTAGGGCGTGTGGATGGGCACGCCGACGCCGAGCATCTCTTTAAAACGCGCCAGCACTTTGGCGGGCACGGGCGCGCCGGCCGACATCACGCGGCGCAGGTGCGGCAGAGCCACGCCGTGGCGCGCGCCGTAGCGGCCCACGCGGTCCAGCAAGGCGGGCGAGCCGAACAACTGCTGAGCGCGGTGCTTCTGCAAAGGACCGATGATCGCCGCCGGGTCCACGGAGCCGGGGCGGGTGAAGTCCATTTTTGGAATCACGGCCGTCATGCCCAGCGCCACGTCGAACAGCGCGAACAGCGGGAAGGTGGGCACGGAGACCTCGCCTTCGCGGATGTCGAAGAGTTCGCGCAGAAGCTCCACCTGCGCGGAAAAAATTCCATGGGTGTAGACGGCGCCTTTCGGCGTTCCGGTGCTGCCGGAGGTGAACAGAATCGCGGCCGCGGCGTCCGCGGGCGCGGACGGCGCGGAAAATTCTCCGCGTCCGCCGACCCCGCGCAGTTCGCGCGTGTTCCACAGTCCCGGGATCTTGCCGTCGGCGACAAGGCTGAGACGCGCGGACTTGGCCCAGCGGCCAAGCCAGCGCGCGACATGCGCCTTGGGTGAGCCGATGAACGCGGCGGGCTGAGCGTCTTCCAGACAGCGGCCCATGTTCTTAAAGCCGATGCCCGGATCGATGAGCACCGGCACCGCGCCCACGCGAAACAGCGCGAACGTGCAGGCAAAAAAATCCCGCGACGGCGGGACCAACAGGGCCGCGCGCTCTCCGGGCTGAAGACCGGCGCGGCGCAGGCCCGCGGCCAGGCGCTCCACCTCCGCCGCCAGTTCCGCAAAGCTCGCGGCCCGTCCGCGGTGGATCAAGGCGGGCGCGTCGCCCAGGCGGGCGGCGACCTCCAGGAACCGGCCGGCCACATCCGGCCGCCCCTGCGCCGTGGTCATGCGGCCACGGGCTTGGCGACGAAGCCCGCGATCATGGCGACGGCCTCCTCGGGAGAGTCTTCCAAGAGAAAATGGCCGCAGTCGTAGAAGCGGCGCTCGTCGGCGAGCGGGAAACGCCTCGTCCAGCCGTTGAGGAAGTGCTCGTCGAACACCCAGTCCTTCATTCCCCACGTCAACAGCATGGGCGTGTCCTTAAAAAGTCCCAGCTTGGACTCGGTGTCGGACAGGACCTGCCAGGCCGGCTCCGCGATTCCCAAAGGAATGTCCTGCACGAAACGGTGCACGGCCAGACTCTGGCGCCAGCCGTCGCAGACGGAGAGGTAGCCGTCCTCCGCCGCGGGCGAGAGCGGGCGCTTGGCCGTGCACGTGCGCAGCACCGCGCGGCGCGCCCAGCGACTGCCGCGCAGGACCAGACCCGCCGCGGAGCCGCGCAGCAAGGACAATAGGGGCGGCAGGCCTTTCTCGCGCGGCAGGCGGAAACAGGCGGTGTTCGACGCGACGATCGCCTTCACGCGCTCGGGGTGGCGCACGGCCCAGGACATGCCGATCATCCCGCCCCAGTCGTGCAGGACCAAGGTGATCGGCCCCGTCGGCGCCACGCGGTCGATGAGGCGCTCCAGGTCGTCGACGCGGGACTTAAGCGTGTAGACATAGCGGTCCGTGCCGGGCTTGTCGGACAGGCCCATGCCGATGTGGTCCGGCGCCAGACAGCGGTGCGTGGGACGCAGGGCCTGGATCAGCCCGCGGTAGTAGAACGACCAGGTGGGATTGCCGTGAAGCATGAGCACGGTCTCGCCCTGGCCTTCGTCGAGGTAGTGCATGGCATAGCCGCCCAGGTCCAGGCGCTTGCCCTGGAACGGATACAACGCCTTCCAAGAATCGCTCATCACCACTCCCAGCCCAGCATCAGACAATTCAAGCCCGAGCCGATGCCCAGGAAGCCCACTTTGTCGCCTTTATTTAGGAAGCCGCGCTCGTCGGCCAGCGCCGCCGTCAGCGGCAGGCTCACGGTGCCGATATTGCCCAGGTATTCATACGTGGCGAAATCTTTTTCCAACGGCACGCCGAACGCGCCCAGCACCGCCGCGCGGTGCGGCCCGCCCACTTGGTGGCAAACGGTCTTGTCGACCGAAGCCGCGTTCCAGCCCAGCTCGTCGATGAATTTCTTCCACGTGCCGCGCGCCAGTTCCACGCCGCTTTTCAATACCGCCGACGCGTCGGTGCGCATGAAGTCGCGGTCCCAGCGGCACAAATCCCAGTGCTCCGGAGCGGACTGCGTGGCACCGCCCAAAAGG
This sequence comes from Elusimicrobiota bacterium, assembly GCA_013044195.1. Classification (GTDB taxonomy): domain Bacteria; phylum Elusimicrobiota; class Elusimicrobia; order UBA1565; family UBA9628; genus GWA2-66-18. The sequence continues at coordinate 2,772 of JABEUV010000115.1, forward strand.
CGGGGTCCCGACGCGCCCAGCGACCCGTCCGTCAGCAAGACCGCGACCGCGCCGGACCCGCCCGTCAGCGTGGCGATGGACAGCTTGAAATGCTCCATCGTGGGCTTAGCCAGCATGGAGGCGATCATGCTCTCGTTGATCTCCCGCGCCGACTCGCAGGAGACGATCAACCCGGCCCGTATCTGGCCCAGCTCGATGCGGTTGGCCACGTCGACGATGCCGCTCAGGACCCCGAGACAGGCGTTGGACAAATCATACACCGCGCAGTCGCGCGAAACGCCCAATTGGGCCGCCACCGCGCACGCCGTCGCCGGCTCCGAGCCGTCGCGGCAGACGCCCGCGTAGATCAGCGCGCCCAGCGCGCCGGCGGACACGCCGGACTTCGCCAAAGCCTTCTTGCCCGCGCGCGCCGCGCCCTCCGTCAGCTTGAACCCCGCATCCCACCAGCGCCGTTCGCGGATGCCCGTCAGCGCTTCCAATTGGCCCGTTGAGAAATGCAGGGCGTCGTAGAGCGGCGCCACGCGCTGCTCCAAGGCCGCCGACGACACGACGTTCGGCGCCAATTCGTAGGCCAGCCCGCCGAGCGTGACTTTTTCGTAGCGCATGGATGGAAGGCGCGCCGTCGACGGCGCGAGAGACTAATATACCAATCTCGACGGGCGTAATACCTCGCGTAGCCGCCGTGCCGGCATCAGCGCCGACGCGAGGTCCCATGCGTGGGCAGGTCCTTTGGCCCATGCGTTTCGGCCCGCATGACCTATATTTATGACTGTGGAGGGCTTCATGAACCGAGGCAAGTTCGCGCAGGGAACGTTCCTGGTAGCCATCGCGCTATTTTCCGCCGGACGCAGGCCGGCCGCGGCCGCCGAGGCCGGCGCGCCGGTTTCTTTCAATTTCAACCCGCAGGACGTGCCGCGATACGACGCGGTGGTCGTCACCGTGTGCGGCCTGGACTTCGCGGAGCTCAAGCAAGCCATCCTCGACCGCCTTTTCAAGAATGACGCGCGCAAGATGGCCGCCGCGGCCCCGCGGTTGAACAAAATCCGTCTGGGCTCCTCGGTGCCGTCCAAGACGAACAACGCTTATCTGGAGGACGCCTTGACCGGCATGCTGGCGACCGCGGGCAAGCATTATCTGGTGGTGCCGCTTCTCTGGGACCGCAACGTCGAGCAAACCGCCGCTGCCGAGGCGCATTTCATGGCCTGGCTGCCCCGGATTTACGCCGCGACCGCGGCGGCTCATAAGCCTCTCTACGTGGTCGGCCACAGCTGGGGCACGGTGATGCTGCACCACGTTCTCGTCGACTTGGCGGCGCGGGGCTCGCCGGTCCGCGTGGACAAATTCATCACCCTGGGGTCTCCGCTGGTGCCGTCCGACGCGCTGATCAAGCTCTTCGACGGACTGGAATTGCCCCCCCAAGATTACGGCGCCCAGTCCGCCAAGCCGGCCAACGTGTCTACCTGGATCAATTTTTGGGGCGCGCGCGACATATTCTCGAACGCGATAAACACGGCCGACGCCGACTATCGCGTGGACGACGCCGCGAACGCCGACAGCGCGCTGCTGTATCTCGCCATCCTTGATCCCAAACGCGACGCGCAGGCGGCGGCGAACCTCGTGACGCTCGACGACTTTTCCCTATGGCACGCGTCTTATTACGCGGGCTACGATCAATATTTCCCGGCCATTCAATCACGCTTGGATCTGGATATCCCCGACACGACGGTGACGCCGAACGCGTTCTGACCCCGCCCGGGACCTCCAACGACGGGGCGATCTTGCCCCGGCGCCCGGTTTGATACCATCTTCACCATGCCCGCCCCGACGACGCGCAACCTGACCATCCTGCTGACGGACATCAAGGGGTTCACGGACAAGACCTCGCACCGCAGTCGCGCCGACATCCAGCGCCTGCTCGACGAGCACCGCGACGTGGTCCTGCCCGTCCTGCAGGCGCGCGCCGGACGCCTGATCAAGACCATCGGCGACGCGTTTCTGATGGCCTTCGACAGCCCGACCGACGCCGTGCTGGCCGGCGTGTCCGCGCAGGAGGCGCTGGCCCGGCGCAACGCGCCGCTACCCGAACAGGAGCGCATCGAGATCCGCATCGCCATCAACGTCGGCGAGGTGAACCTCGTGGAGGGAGACGTGTACGGCGAGCCGGTCAATATCGCCGCGCGCATCGAGGGCGTGGCCGAGGCCGGCGAGGTGTATTTCACCGAGGCCGTCTACCTGGCGATGAACAAGACCGAAGTCCCCTCGTCGGAGATCGGCCAACTCCAACTCAAGGGCATCCCCGAAAAAGTCCGCGTCTACAAGGTCCGGCGCGAGACGCCGCTGGGCGTGGGCCAGGTTCCGCCCGCGCCCGCGCCGCGCGCCGCCGCCTCCGGCTTCGCCCCGGGCGAGAAGGCGCGTCTCGTCGCTGCCGCGCCGGTACCGCCCGCCTCTCCCGCGCCGGCCGCCGGCAACGCCTTGCCGTCCTCGTGGCGCCGCGCCGCCGCGCTGGGCATCGACGCGATCCTCTGCTCCCTGATTCTCGGCGTTCTCTTCGGCGGACACGGCCGCCATCGCCGCTTCGCACAAAAGACGAAGTCCGACGGGGCGGCGATCACGACCGACGTCAAGGGAATGACCATCACCGGCTCGAACGGGACCAAAGTCCGCCTCGACGACACCGGCATCCACGTCGCCGCCGGGAGCGCGAATGTCGCGGTGGACGCTCACGGGATCAACGTGACGCCGCTGAAGTCGGCCAAACCTCCGGTCACCGCCCGGGATAACGGCAAGGGTGCAGAAGCCTCGGCCAGCGACGAGGATGACGACGACGCGGCGAACTGGCTGAGCCGCCATATCGGCATTTCCGGGTTCGCGCTGGTCTGGACGATTTACGGAGTGGTCTTCCTGAAATGGCACGGCGCCACGCCCGGCAAAAGAATACTCAAGCTTAAGGTCGTTTCCGTCGAGGGCCCGGAGTTGACCAAACGCCAGCGCTGGCTGCGGCCGGCGTTCTCTTTGGTCTCCGGCTACGCGGCCGGGCTCGGCTATCTATGGGCGCTGTGGGACCCGCAGCGCCGAACCTGGCACGACCATATCGCCGGCACGCACGTCGTGACGGCCGACTGAGCCGCATGGCGGCTTCGGCGATTGAGCCCGAACGCGACGCCTGCTACACTACCGACATGAGCGCCGCGACGGCGCTTGCGCGCACATGAAGATCAAAGCTTCGGTCGGCCGCGCCGGACGAGACGTCAAGACGCTCGTCGACCTGCTTTTGTGGAGGGCCGACGCGGAGCCGGATCGCCTCGGTTTTTCGTTTTATACGGATGGAGAGAAACCCGGTTCCGCGCTGACCTGGCGTCAACTCGACGTGAAGGCCCGGGAAATCGCGTCGCGCGTGGCGCGCGGCGGGGACCCCGGACGCCGCGCGCTGCTGATCTATCCGCGCTGGGAGCAATTTGTACCGGCGTTTTTCGGCTGTCTTTATGCGGGGTGTGTTCCCATTCCCGCGCCCGCGCCGCATCCGGCGCTTCTCAAGAGAGCCGCCCCGCGGCTAAGGGCCGTCGGCGAGGATAGCTCGGCCTCGCTCCTTCTGACCACCGTCTCCCTGGCGCGCGAATTCGCCGCGCTCGGCGCCTCCACTCTTCCGGCGGCGGTCGTCCTGGCGACCGACGCTCTCGACGGCGCAGAATCGTCCGGCTTTCGCCCCCACCGCGCGAAATCCGAGGACCTTCTTTGCGTGCAATACACTTCCGGATCGACCCATTCTCCGCGCGGCGTGATGATCAGCCATGGGAATTTTCTGAAGAACTCCCGCTACCTGACTGAGTTCCTGGAGTCCGCCCCGGATCGCAGTCTGGTCACCTGGCTGCCGCACTACCACGACATGGGTTTGGTGAGCGCGCTGCACTGCCTCGACGCCGGCATGCCCGTCCGCGCGATGAACCCGGTCGATTTTTTGAAGCACCCCGGCCGCTGGCTGCGCGCCGTCTCGCACACCGAGGGCCGCGTCATCTCCGGCGCCCCAAATTTCGCGTACGATCTCTGCGCGAAGTCCGTCGAGGAGTCCGAACTTGCAGGGCTCGACTTGAGCCGGTGGAGCTTGGCGTGGAACAGCGCCGAGCCGGTGCGCTCGGACACGCTGCAGGACTTCGCGCGCCGCTTCAAGCCGTGCGGATTCCGGCCCGAGGCGCTCAGGCCTTGCTACGGATTGGCCGAGGCGACCTTGATCGTCAGCGGCGCGCCGCCCGCGACGCGAATGCAGATCGGCGGCCGCTCCCTTGTCGGCAGCGGCCGCGTGTTTGCTGGAGAGAAGGTCCGCGTGGTCTCGCCGCGGACCCGGCGCGTTTGCGCGCCGGGTCGCGTCGGAGAGATCTGGGTGTCCGGCCCGAGCGTGGCGCAAGGCTATTGGGGAAATGCGCGACAAACACGCGCCGTCTTCCGGGCGCGCACCGCCGACGGAGATGGCCCCTTCCTACGGACGGGCGATTTGGGATTTTTTCGCGGCCCGGAGCTGTTCATCACGGGCCGGCTCAAGGACATGATCGTCCTGCGCGGACGAAAATACTACCCGGAGGACGTCGAACTGGCCGCCGAAGCGGCGCATCCCGCCGTCCGCCGAGGCGGGTGCGCCGCCTTCGGCATCGAAGTCGGCGGTGTTGAAAAGCTGGCGGTCGTCGTCGAGCTCGACCGAGCCGCCGTCAACGGCGGCGCCGGGACGGCATCCGACGTCCCCGCGGCGGTGCGCCGATCGGTCGCCGAGAGATGCGACGTCGAACTGTACGCCGCCGTCGCGGTTCGCCGCGGAGACCTGCCGCGGACCACCAGCGGAAAGATCCGCCGACGCGAATGTCGCAGACTCTTTCTGGCGGGAGCATTCTCCGCGCCGAAGGCCGCCGCCCCATGAGCCATACGCCTCCACGGCAGCCCGACGCGGCGGAACTCGAACGCTGGATCGTGGCGCGCCTCTCGCGTGAATTAGGCATCCCCGCCGAGACGTTCGACGCCGATGCCGACTTCACGGCGTTGGGAGTCGATTCGGTCACGCTGGCGGGTATGTTCGGCGAGCTTGAAAAGCGGACGGGACGGCCGCTGGACCCGTATCTTCTGACCGAATATCCGAACGCGCGAGCGCTCGCGCGATTCCTTGGTCGCGGCGAAGCATGAGCGACGACGCGCGCCCTCCCCACGACGAAGGACGGAAGCGGAGTCTGGCGTCTTTTTGGACGGCGTTCCTGCTCGGCGGCTCCCTCTCGCTGCTGGCGGGAGCCTGGGGCCTAAAGACGCTCTTCGCGCCGCGCGCGGGCCACGTGCGCCAGGACCGGGCGGCGCTCGATGAGTTCATCGCGTCTCTGCCTCCGGGGGACGCCGTACCCGACGTCGAGAGCCCGCGCGTGGCCAAGAGCCTGCATCTGTTCATCGCCAAGCCGCTCGGGCTCAAATCCGGCGCGGCGATCGACCCCCTCGCTTCACCGCAGCTCTTTTCTGCGCTGTTCCCGGGCTACCCGGACTCCATGAGGCGGGACGAGGGGCTGTGGCAGGACTACTTTTCCCGTGAGTTCGGCAGCAAGGTCGCCTCGGACCGCCTCGGCGCCGCGGCGCCCGACGGCGCGGCCGCCTTCTACTCGTGGATCGGCTGCGTCGATGTGTTCCGCCGCTACGGCGCCGACGTGATCCTCCTCGGCGCGTCGGACACGGCGCAAGGCGTCGCGCCCGACCTCCTGGCAAAGCTTCTGCGCGCGGGCGGAGTTCCCGCGCTGGCGAACGCGCGCGTGCTCTCGTGTGAGACGCCGACGATGCTACCCGAAGTCGCGCGAGACACGGCGGCTCTGCTGGCCGGCACCGGGCGACGCGCCCGCTGGGTCGTCTACGGTTATTCGCCGGGCAACAGCTTCACGCGCGCCCCCGAATACGACGACATTCTGGCGGACAAGCGGGCGACCATGCTCGCCTATCGCGAAAACTTGACGCTGGGCCCCCTGGCGGCCTGGGATCGACCCGTCGTCTTTCCGTGGACTTGGAACGACCTGCTGCCCCTCCGCACCGACGACTCACAGGTGATGCTGAACTTGTTGCAGGAAGACCGCGCGGAGCGGTCGACGCGGCGAGCTGTGAAATTCGACCTCAGAATTCCGACGGAGGTCGCCCAGTCCTCTCAAACGCTCGCCGCGTTTACGAAGGGCCGGAGATTGCCCCATCCGTTCCTCCACGACCTGGCGGACGCCGGCTGCGGAGAGTTCTCCGACGCGGCGCGCAGGCTCGAGGACGCGCTGGAGGCGATGCGCGGGCTCGGCGCCGCCACGTTGCTCTTCGTCGATCCCACGACGGGATTGGAACTGTCCACCGCGCCGGCCTGCTATGCCCGCACGGAGAGGGCGATGGTCGCGCGCGCCCCCGCCGCGGTCGTCGACGCCGCGGACGCCGCGGAAATGGGCTTTGACCCGACGGACTTCACCTACGAGTCGCCCCCGGAATCGCGGCGCTATTGGCTCAACACCACGCACGTCAACAAGCGGGGCACGGAGAAGCTCACGCGTCGCGTGGCCGCGGACATCCTCCGAGGCGAGGGCCGATGAGTTACGTGCGCCCCGAGTTCTTCCTCTTTTTCGCGTTCCTGCTCGGCGTGTATCTCGTCGTCCGCGACCGAAGCCCGCGCATGGCTCTGCTGATCGCCGCCAGCCTCGGCTATTACGCCTGGGCCGGCCTTTTCGATCTTCTCGTTTTTCTAGCGGTCGTCGTCTTCTCTTATTGCGCCGCCCGCCTGGCTCAGGCGTTCCCGCGCTTCCGTGGATTCTTCCTCTTCACCGCGGTCGCCGCGCTGACGGCGCATCTCGTCTTTTGGAAATACGTCCCGTGGATCGTCGCCGGACTGCAGACGCTCGACCCGGCGTTTCTGGGCGGCCGGATCATCGCGCTGCGCCTGCCGCTGGGAATCAGCTTCTTCACGTTCCAAGGCATCGCCTATCTGGTCGATTATTGGCGAGAGACGATCGTCATGATGGGTTTCGCGGAGTATCTGCTCTATCATTCGCTGTTCTCGCACATGATCGCGGGGCCGATCGTGCGGGCGCGACAGCTCCTCCCCCAGCTGCGGGAACTGTCGGGACCGACGCGGGAGGACCTCGGCGCGGGCGCGGCGCTGTTCGCGCGCGGCCTCGTCAAAAAGATGCTGATCGCCGACCGCGTCGCGCCGTTCGTCGACATGGTCTTCGTCTCGCCTGGGAAATGGGGACGTGCGGCGCTGCTCTGGGCCGCGATCGGCTTCGCCGTTCAGCTCTGGGGCGACTTCAGCGGCTACACGGACATGGGGCGCGGCACGGCGCGGATGCTGGGACTGCGCCTGCCGGAGAACTTCATGAGTCCCTTTCTCAGTCGAAAGCCTTCCGAATTCTGGGAGCGCTGGCACATCACTCTCAGCCATTGGGCGCGGGACTATGTCTTTTGGCCGCTGCGACAATGGGCGCTGGCCGCTTTCGCGACGGCGCTCCTGCTCGGACTGTGGCACGGGAGCAACTGGACGTTTTTGCTTTGGGGCTTCTATTTGCGCGCGCTTTTCGTCGCGGAGGACGTCATCGCCGTCAGCCCCATCGGACGTCTTTGGAGTCGACTGCCCGACGCCCTTCGGCATGCGGTCCTCATACCGCTGACGTTGGGGGCCAACATCGCCGGCATCGTGATCTTCCGGTCGGAAAGCCTTTCCAAGCTGCTGGAATACATCGCCGCGCTTTTCGCGGGCCCTCTGGGCGGCGCGGCGCCGACGGCGTTCGGCCCGACCGCGCTCCTGGAGCATTTCTACCCGGCCGTCGCGCTGACTTTCTTTTTTGAGGCGCTCTTTTATCGACGTCTGCAGAATCGCGAGTGGCGGCCGTTCGGCGCGTGCGCCGGATCAACCGTCGTCGACGCCGCCGCCCGAATGCTCGAGGCCACCTTCGCCGCCTGGTCCGCGGGGTTCCTCCTTGGGGCGGCCGTCGCGGCGACCGCGCTCGCCGCGATATTTTTCCGTCAGGGCGACGCCGGCTCCTTCGTCTACTTTAGTTTTTAGACGCCGCGCCGTCGATCGCGTCGAAGAAAAGATGAAGCGTGCCCATCGCCGACACGTTCTCCTTGAGCGGGTTGTCGTAGGCCACGGAGAACTCATAATCGGCGTCCTTTTTCAAAAGAAGTCCCGTTTTGTCGGAGTAGACCGGAACTTCGAGCATCTCTCGTTGAGAGCCTTCCTTGGGACGCCCCGTCATCAACACGCGCCCCGTCGCCACATCGCGCAGGGTGTAGGCGACTCCGTAGCGATGAATGTGCACGGTCGCGAAATGCACGCGCCCGGAGGCGGGCAACGAAAAGCGCGTTCTATATTCGTGGCGCCCCGGCGGAACCCACCACATGTGCATCAGATCCTCGCGTGCCGACGGCGCCATCTGCTTGGCATCGCGCCGCGAACGCCCGCGCCGAGAGAATCGTTCCTGCGGTCCGATTCGCACGCTGACGTGATAGAGCGGGCGCAGCGGAACGCGCTCCGCGTCCGGGACGAAGTCGAACGCGACCTTGAAATAATACCTTGCGTCGATGGAATCGTACGGGCTTTGGAGCATCGCCTCGACGACATAGAGGCTGGTCGTGTCCACATGAAAGCCGAACCCCGCCGGAAACGCGATCGTGTCCTGGCCCGAGGTCAGCGGCAGATTGTTGCCGAACTGATAGTCCTCCCCGCCCAGAGAGATCGCCGTCGGCGGGGCGCGAAAGACCGCGTGGCAGAAGACGGTGTTGTCGGGGCTCGGGCGCTGGTCGGCGTCCAGCAGACGTACCCCGAAGCTCCGAATCCAGCCCGGCCGGTCGAACTGGACCGTGGTCGAGATGTATGGCCCCATCATGGTGGGATGCCGGCCCTTCAAGCGCAGCGGACCGAGGATTTGATCGATCTCCTCCGCGCCGGCCGCGACGCCGAGAACGATGACCACGAACGCGGCGATGGCCCCGGCGCGCACTCCGCGGCGTGACCTCATAGGCGGCGGCGCAGGCCCGCCTCGGACCAGCGGAAGCGGACCTCGCGCTTTTTCCACGACGCGAACGCCGCGCGCAGTTCTCCGTCTCCGCGTAGCGTGAGCGTCGCAGAACCGGCGCGGCCCAACCGATCCACGTCGGCGAAGGAAGACGGCCGCGGCGCCGCCTCGATCAGCGGGCCCTCGATCGGCGCGAACTCCCAGAGACCGTCCCGGGAGCGAACGACCCGTCCGATGGCGCGGCCGTCGAGCAGCAGCTCGGCGGAGCGCAGCGCATCGGCTTCGAGCCCGAGTCGGGACGGCCAGTCCGGCGCGGCGACGAGCCGGCGCGCCCGATCACGGTTCGGACGCCGCGCTCGGTCCTCCGTGACCGCCGCGAATCCCGCCTGACCGATGGCGACGTGCGGATCGAACAAAGCCGCTTCCCCCACGGGTATTCGCCGCTGCGGAGCAGACATATCCGGCACGAGTTCCAAGCGCATGCCCGGCCGCAGATCGAAGTCCAGAGGAAAATAGAGCGCGTCGAGCGTGTTGCCTTCCGGTACGGACAGCGCGAGCAGGGCGCGGATGCCGCGCGCGCGAAAGTCCACGACGCGCGGGTCGACGCCGAACACCGAGACGTCGGCGAAAGTGCCGATGTCGGCGCCTCCCAGCGACAAGTCGGCGCTCGAAAAACGGTCCAGTGGCGCGGGCTTGCCGCGGCGCGCGACGGCGGGCGGCGGCGAGAATTCAAGCTCGCTCCACCCGGCCGGATCGCGTCCGCTCAGGACGTCGTCGTAGGCTTTCGCGATCAGCGCATTGCCCATGGCCGTCGGATGCTTGCGCGCCCAATAAGGGAAGCTTCTGGGCAAAGGGATTGTCTCCAGCACCAGTTTGGGGGACAGTTCCGCGGCCAGCGAAGAGAATTCTCCATCCAGGTCGAACACGACGACCTGGCTCGCGGATTCGGATATTTTTTCCAGCAGAAGGCCGGCGATTCGCGTCAACTCGCGCCGCGGGGATGAATTCGAGTAGTAGAACGGATTGCGCAGGGTCCGGCGCCGGGGCAAAAGGCACTGCAGGAATGCCGGCGGCCTTAGATCGTAGCGCAAGTAATCCCAGCGCGGTAGAAACCGGAAATAGTCGCGAAAGCGCGCGCCGAAATCGGGACCTCCGCTCACGTCGACGAAGACCGCTTCGTCGCCCTTGAGCACGTAGCGGCCGTGCAAATAATACGGCTCCACGTCCTCGCCGTGGTTGAACGTCGCGTCGCGCTCGACGCGCAGGGCGGCCGGCCCGACCAGAATGTAGTCCAGATCGTAGCCTTGCCCGAAGGTTTCCCAAAAGCGGTAAATCTGGTGCAGGCCGTGCCAGGGATTGCCGAAGTTCAGAACCTCTACGTCGCGCCGGCCCGCCGCGCGCAGGCGCCGTGCCAGCAGAGACGGGAAATCTAGCCCCGGCGCCACGTCGTAGCCGTCGGTGAACGAATCGCCGAAGGCGCCGATGCGGACGGTTCCCGCCGGCTTGAGGCGCGACGCCTGCGTGAAGCGGCCGGCGCGGGACTCCCCGACGCTGCCGACGGAATTGAGGACGTCCTCCGGAATGCCGGAACGGCGGGAGACGGCGGCGAAGGAGACCGCGGGACGCCTCTGTTCCAGCCGTCCGACGTAGCGCGACCAGAGCGCGACATCGACCGCCAGCACGACCAGCAGCGCGCCGCAGACCACGGCGAGCCGCGGCATGAGGCGGCGCGGCGCGCGGTCGGCGCGCATTCGAATATAGGCACGTCGGCGAGGCTGGCCGCTCAACGGTGTTTATCTTACCTTTCCGAGCGCCCTACTCCGCCAAACGCCGGAGCAGGAGGTCCTCGCATTTTTCGGCGGCCGCGGGAAAACGAAGCCGCACGTCGCGCGTTTCACCCGGATCCGCGCGGCGGTCGTAAAGCGAGAGGCTCAGGCAGCGCTTCTCCGGCACCGCGCCCGACGCCGCGCAGGCGTCGCGCAGCAGGCAGGCGTAGCGCGCGTCGCGCACCGCGTAGTGGCCTCGCCAGGACGCGAACGCCGTGCCGGAGGAGTCCGCGCGGCCGCCCGTGATGATCGGCATCAGCGATACTCCCTGCATCGAAGCCGGCGGCTCGGCGCCCACGGCCTGGAGAACGGTCGGCATGACGTCGATGCTTTGCGCGACGGCGTCCGAGCGCAGGCGAAAGCGCGCGTCCGGAAACGCAAAAATCAGCGGAACCCGCAACGCCTCGACGTGAACGTTGCCGCCGTGACCGTGACGCCAGGTTCCATGCTCGCCGAACGCCTCGCCGTGGTCCGCAATCACCACGATCAGCGTCCGTTTCGAGAGGCCCAGGCTCTCCAGCCGCCGCAGAAGCTCGCCGATGGATTCATCGGCCTGGTAGACGGACGCGTCGTAGAGCGCCCGCACGTACGCGCGGTCGCGCGCTTGCCTTAAGTCGAAGCGGTCCCAATAGACCTTGTCCAGGACTTTCCACGAACTGGGATGTTTGCCCCCCCCGCTTCCGCGCGCGTCCATCAGTTCGGCCAGCGCGCTCCATTCCGGCGGCCGCGCCGGGTCGGCGAAGATATTCGGATGAGCGGAGACGACCGCGGGCGCGAAGACTCTTTGCGGCGAGCGCAGCACGCGCGCTGCCGCCTCTCGCTCAAGGCCTTCGTAGGAAATGCTCTTGGCCGGATCGAACGCCGGCAGGAACCGGCGCGCCGCGGCGTCGGCCGGCGTGTAGGGCGACTGCGCGGACCAGGTGTGCAGGAACATGAAGAACGGCGCGTCGTGATTCTTTTCCAGCCACGAGAACGCGCCGCTCCAATCGTGCTTCCACACACGGGGGGCGACGGCCTCGTCAAAGCCGCCGCGGAGCGCGGGATATCCGTTGTAGGCATCCGTCGTCCCCGCCCAAACGGTCCGATAGCCGTATTCGCGCAGAACCGAGGCCAGCGTCCGCGTTCCCC
>JABEUV010000116.1 GCA_013044195.1 Elusimicrobiota bacterium
CCGAAAGGTTTCGCCAGCGCCGCCGCAAATCCGGCCCCTCGCGGGTCGGCCATGCAGGGCTCTTCGGCGTAGCCGCTGACGACGACGGCGCGCGCGCCGGGCTGGCGCTTGCGGCTGGTGATGTCGGTGCAGACGCCGCCGACGGCCCAGACCTCGCCCTCCGCGTCGAGGAGCGGGAACTTGGCGGTGATCCACGAGAGCATGCCGTCGGGCAGATGGATGGTCTCGTCGAACTCGATGGGTTTCTTCTTGTCGATGACCTCTTGATCCTGGGCTCGGAAGAGGGTGGCGATCTGCTCCGGGAAAAGTTCGCGATCGTAGCGACCGATGATGCGATCCTTCGGAACGCGCGCGATCGCTTCGTGCTTTCGGTTGACGTAGATGTAGCGACCGTCCGCGTTCTTGAGGTGCGCGACGAGGTTGGTGTTGTCGATAATGGCCTGCAGATAATGTTCGGGGCTGGGTTTGGGGGGTATGACCGATTCCGCTCCGGAAGAGCATCCGATTATTAGAGATTATGAGTTTCCGGTTCATGCGATAACGGCGGGCGTGTCTCTAGGACCATTGCCGTCGATCCTCGGCCCCGAGGACCCAGTCTGATTTTTTCGGCCCGGCTTATAGTACACATGTGAGCCTCGCCCGGCGCTCCGCCGCTTTCGTCGTCGCCCTGCTCCTCGTCGCGTTCGCGCCGGGGCTGGCGCCGTATGAAGCCGCCGCTCAGGTGTTCGCGGGCGGGGCCGCCGCGTCCTCCGGCGCGGGGGCTTCCGGCGCCGCGGTCTTCGGCTCGGGCCCGGCCGCGCTTGCCGCCCTGCCGCCCGCGGCCGCGTTGGCTCCGGCGTTGTCGTCGATTCTGCCCGCGGGTTCCGCGCTTGCCGTCCCGGTCGGCGCCGCCGCGGGAGCGTTCGCTTCGCCGACGCTCGCGCCGGCGGCCGCGCCCGCGCGGACGGCGCTGCCTGCGTCCGCGATCGCGGGCGCGGCTGCGGCCGGCCCGGCCGCCGCGCCCGCGGCGCCGACGCTCGCCGCCGCAAGCCCGGCCGCCGCGGCTTCCCCGGTTTCCGCCGCCGGCGTCGGCACGGCGTCTGCGGCGTCCGTCGCCGTCGCGCCCGCGTCCGCGCCGACACCCGCTTTGCCTCAGTTGTCGGCCGCGGCCCGGGAACTGGGACAGGCGCAGGCCGGCGCAGAGGCGGGCCTGCTGGAGCAACTGTTCACCGGCGCGCGCCGAGCGCTGGGCCTCGACGCCGCGGCCCCCGCCGTCACGACTTTCTCCGCGCCCGCGGCCGAGCCCGCCGTCGCGGCGGCGTCGGGCCTGGAGCGCGCGACGGCACCGGTGCCGCTGAGCGTCGTCGGCACGGGCCTTCAGCCGGGAGAGCCGCTGCTGTCGGCGGCGTTCACGCCCCGAGCGCTTGAGAGCCGCGCCGTCGATTCGGCCCTCCCGTTGGATCCGCGCAAGTCCGCGCGCTCTCTTCAGCGTGCCGCCGCGGCCAACCCCGAGGCCTCGCTCGAACTCCCGACCGGGTTCGGCCGCCTGCGCGCGCTCGCCGCGTCCGCACCGGCGCGCTTGGGCCGGCTGATCGGCTGGGACGCGCCGTCGCCGCCGGCCCCCGGCCCGGACGAGCCGATCAACGGCAAGACTCTGGCGGGTCTGATCCTGCAGAGCGTGCCGAGCATGGCCGCCTACATGCTGGTGACCTTGGCGTTCGTCGCGGTCGCGGTGCCCGTGGTGGGCTGGCCCGGCTACGGCCTCTTGATGTCGCTGAGCCCGATGGCCGGCATCGCCGCGTCCAATGTGATGGGCCAGGTCGTGCGCAAGATGTCGGCGCGCAACGCGATGGCGCTCAACACTCTTCTGCGCGTGGCCTCGCTGAGCGCCCTGCCGCTGTTCCACCTTTTCGGCGTGGTCAACTTCGGAACCTTGCTGGTGGGCGCGCTGGCCGAGGGCTGGCTGTTGTCGTCGATCATGACCACGCAGAGCTCCTTCCTGCGCGTGCTCTTTCCGGCCAAGCAGTTGGGCAACATCAACGGCGCCATCATGCTGATGTTTCCGGCCGTGCAGACCGTGCTGGGGCTTTTCCTGGGCGTGGGGCGGCTGGCCGACGTCGTTTCTCCCTACCTCATCTTCGCGGGCGCGGCCGCGATCAACCTGGCCCTCGTTCCGCTGATCTGGAAGACGATTCCGAACATCAAGCTCATGCAGGACGCGCCGGCCGCCGACGCCGCGCCCGCGCAACCCCTCCGGTCGCGCGCGGCCGCGTTCGCGCGGCGCTACTGGAAAGAAGCCGCGCTGCTGGCCGCCGCCGTCGCGTACTTCGCGGGTGCCGCGTGGCTGAAGCCGGCGTTCGCCTCCTCTTTGCCCATCGCCGCCGCGCTGGTCTATTGGATCACGCGCACCGACGCGTTCCGCGCTCTGCGCTCCGGCGCCTCGCGGGAGGTCGCCGAAGGCGAAAAGGCCGCGCGCACCGACGCGGAGCGCGCCGTCTACCGCCGCCGTCAGTTCAAGACCGTGGCCCTGCTGGCGCTGAGCACGCTGATGTACTACCCGCTCTACCTTGTCGCCGCACCTCATATCGCCGAGCTTTTGGCCGGGTCCGCGCACAAGATCGAGCTGACCAGCCAGTTTCTCGGCGCTCTGTTTTTCGGCGGCATGATCTCCATCTCAGGCCGCACCAAGCTTCCCGACGTGAAGATTCCGTTGCCCGGTGGCCGCTCTTACACCGTCGGCGCGCACCGGATTATTCAGGCCGCGGTCGTCGCGATGGCTGGACTGTGGATGTTCACCAAGATGTTTCCCGGCAGCGTGCCCATCGCGCTGGCGGGTGCGGCGGCGGCGGCGGGCCTGATCGCGCTGGCGGGCCGCGTGACCGACCGCGGCTGGATCAAAATGGTCGGCGTGGGTTTCGCCGCGGTCTGGCTGCCGTTCGTCGTCTGGACATGGCCGGCGCTGATCCCGTTTCTGACCGTGAAGATGGCGATGTCGTTGGCCTTGCTGGCGGCGGGCCTGGTCAGCGGGCCCAACGGGGTGAGTCTCTACACGTATCTCTATCGCAGCACGCAGGCGCGCGAAAGCAGCCGCGTCGGCGGCCTTCAGGGCGCGTTCTTCAACGCGGCCATCTCCGTGGGTTACGCCCTGCTGACCATCGCCAGCCGCTTCCTGAACCCGGCCTATCCCGCCCTGCTGGCCGCGCTGGGCGTCGTCAACCTGCTGGTCGGCGCGGCGTTCTGGCGCGCGCCGAAGTCTTTGCCCGGCCTGGCGCCGACCATCTTAGAGCGGCGCGCGCCTCAAACGGACAAGGCGCGACCGTAGCGGAAGTTCGTATCATCGCGGTCATGCCTCCGCCCCGAATCGCATCGCTGGACTTCCTTGATCCCCTGCCGGCCTCCGGCGCGGGTGAAGTGCGCGTGCGCGTGGGCCTGGACGTCGGCCGCGAGTCGGTGTTCGTCGCGGCCAGCTACGACCGTCCCGCCGCGTGGACGGCCGAGAGTCGGGGGGGCTTTCATTTTTCTCAGCCGGTGCTCCACGCGCGCCGTCTCGACGAGGCGACCGTGCGCGCCGCCGCCTCCGCCATGGCCGCGGAACTGGGCGGCTTCTGGCTGCGCTATTACCGCTCCTCGGCGAGCGCGGCCTCGCGCGTGGGCTTGGCAACGGCGGCGCTCGACCGTGTGGAAGGCGGCTGCGGCGTGGTTGAGGCCGTGCTCAAGGATGGGCGCGAATTTTCGATGCTGGCGGCCGCGCCCGCGTGGTGGCGCGCGGAGTTGGAACGTCGCGGCCTGCCTTATTATTTCGGGCCGCAGGTTCTATTTCTGGCCGCGCTCGACGCCGCGCACGCCCGCGCCGCGGCGAAGGCCGTCGCCGCGACCGACGAGCAGTTGTTCTGCCGCTACGACACCCCGCGCAAGACCCTGCCCGAGGTCCTGGACGCGTTCGTCGCGGCGCGCGGCGCGCGCTGAGCCTTTCGGCCCACGCGGATTCGGGACGCTTGCCGCCGCGACCGTGGGACCTTGGCCTAGGCATGAGCCGAACGCCAGGTGCTAACATCGTTCTAATGAAGCGGCTTCTGAGCGCGCTGGTCTGCGGGGCGTTGATCGCGGCCGTGTGCCCGCCGTCGGCATGGGCGCAGGTCGCCGAGGCCGCCTCCGCGGGCGCGGAGACCTCCGCCGCGTTCTCCGCTCCGGTGTCGCCGTCGGCTCTGCCGGCTCTGCCGACGTCGCCGATCTCCGGGCTTGCGCCCCTGTCGGCCCCCGCGCTTGGGGCGTTCGTTCCCGCGGCCGCCGTCGCGCACGGCGCGCGTCCGTTCGAGCTGTCGCCGCGTCCCGCCGCGCCCGTCGCGGCGTCGGCCGCCGCCGCGCCCGCGGCGGGCACCGCGCCCCGGACGGCGGCGGCTGCGTCCGTCGAGTCGGCGCCGCTCGCGTCCGCCGCGCCCGTCGCGGCGACCCCCGATCGCGCCCGTGCCAGCGCGCCTTCCGCCGTCGGCGGTCTGCGCGCGGCCGCGGAGGATGTCGGGTCCGAGGCCGAACCTCCGGCCCAGGCGCTCGAACGTCTTTTTACCGGCTCCCGCTCCACCGGCGGCGGTCTTCGTTTCCTCTCCGCGCCCGCCGAGGCGGGCCTGCCCTCTCCGCTGTCGGCGCATCCGGCCTCGCCCTCGCCCTTGTCGAAGCCGGCGGTGTACGCGTCGCCCGTGCCCGCCGCTCCGGCCGCCGCGTCGGCGCCGGCGCCTGCCGCGGCGCCGGCGGAAGCCGGTTTCGTGCGCGGCCTGTGGACGAAAGCAAAAGGCCTCATCCACGTCTTGCCCGATCCGGCGCGCAACCGCGCCTTCTGGAACTACACTTTGGGTCAGGCGCTGGTCACGCTCGGCTTCAACTTCCAATATACCGCCTTGCCGGGACTGATCGCGACCAATAAGTCCGACACCAGCAAGCTCAGCGAGAACCGCGCGGTGAACTGGGGGGCGCAGGCGGCGTCAAGCCTCATGACCGGCCCGCTGGTCGACCGCCAGCCGGTCAAGCGCACGATCGTCTGGGCCTACCTGGGCCGCGGCGCGATGATGGCGCTGGTGCCGATCCTCCTCGTGACGGGTCACTTCGGCTTCGCCGCGTTCTCCCTGCTGGTCGGCATGGCCGGCTTTCTGCAGGCCACTACTATGAACGCGGCCTCGGTCGCCTTCAACCGCATCCTCGGCGACGACGACGCCTACTACAACCGCGCCAACGCGATCTCCACGATCGTCACCGACGCGGTCGGCGTGATCGCTCCCCTGCTGGCGGGAGGCTTCATCGCCTGGATCGCGACGATATTCAAGACGCCGCTGATGGGCAACGCGCTGGCCTACGGCATTTTCGGGGCCACCTTGCTGCTGACCGGCCTGCTTTACTGGCGCTGGCTGGACATCCCGCGCGACGCGCGCCTGGACGTGCGCCGCGCCCTGCTGGCGCAACTGAAGGGCGCGGACCTGGGCGGGGCGCAGGTCAAGGGCGTCTCTATCGGAGACGTCGACGGAAAGCCGACGCTGCTCGTCGAGGTTGCGGGCGCCGACCCGGCCGCGGTGACGGGCCTGCCCACGGACTTCCAAGGCTACCCGGTGCGCGCCGTCGCCGCGCGCAGCGCGGTGCGCGAGTTGATCGCGGGCTTCCGCGTCGCCTTCTCCGACCCGTTCTTGCGCCTCTATCTCATCGCGACGACGATCTCGACGGCCTCCGGCGACGCTCTGACGTTCGCGGGGCTTACGCGCTACCTTAACGACGTTCTGCATGCGGGCGCGGGGGCGTTCGGCGTGTTTTTGGCCGCGTCGTCTCTGGGCCTGGCGCTGGCGTCGGCGGCGATGACCTTGGTCAAGGACCCCGCGCAATCCGCCCTGGCGCCTGCCGCAAAAGAGTTTCGCTCCGCGCTGGCCGAAGACCAGCCCGCGCTCGATGCCGCAAGCCTGGACCATGCCTCCGCCGCCCTGCGCGCCGCCCTGCCGGACGTGCTCGACGGCTACAAGGACGAGTGGGTGAAGACGCCGGACTTGGCGCGAGACACCAAGACGCTCGGCACCGACGTGACCGCGCGGGCCGCCGCGGGTGTGGCGGGCGCGTTGAAAATAACCCCGGCGCAGGCCGCGGCTTTGCTTGATTCCACCGGCGCCGCGCTGGACGTGCGCCGCTGGGCGGCCCATCGCGGCGCGAAGCTGTTGGCGCAGACGCAGGCGGACGCCAAGAGCGGCATGGACTCGCTTCAGCGCCAAGGCCGCTGGGCCGCTTTCGCGCTGGCCGCGTCGTGGGTCGCCTACGCGGGCATGTTCTTTGCCGGTTCCATGCCGCTGTCGATCGGCTTGATGCTGATTTCTTCTTTATTGTCCGGTCCGCAGGGCATCCTGTGGTCGAGCTTGAGCACGCGCGTGATCGCGGGCTCCTACCCGCAGGATCAGGGCAAGGTCTACTCGGCGATGAGCTTCTACTGGCTGGCCTGCTCGGTGGCCGGTTCGCTCCTGTTCGGCTGGATGCTGACCGCGCTGGCCACCTCGACGGCGCTCTACGTCATCGCCGGCGTGCTGGTCGCGTGCGCGGTGTCCTCCGTGATCCTGGCCCTGCGCTCCTTTCCCATCATCGCGCGCCGCTGACGCCCGGCTCCGCCGCGTATTGACAGCCGCGGTCGCGCGGCCTATCCTCCCAAAGACAAACGGAGGCGCGATTGAACCGGAGATTCCTAGCGGTGGCGGCAATTCTGGCGTGCGCGTTGTCGGCGGCGTCGTGGGCGCGCGCGGATGCGGGCGCGGTCGCCGGCGGAGGAGACGTTCTGGATTTATTCCGGCAAGGGCGCGTGGAGTTGGACGCGGGCGGAGGGCTGGGCGTGTTCAACGGCAACGAGTATCTTTTGCTCCAGTTGGGCGGGGCCTATTATCTCAGGGACGGGCTCAGCGCGGGGCTGATGGGCGAAGCCTGGCTCGGGTCGTCGCCGTCCATCGGCGACGTGAGCCCGCAGATCCGCTACATCTATCTGGCCTCGCCGTGGCGCTTCAAGCCCTATGTCGGCGCGTTCTACCGACGCACGTTCTACGACCAGCTCTATCCGTCGTTGAATTCGTCCGGCGCGCGCGCGGGCTTGGTGTTTCCGCTCAACGAGCGCGCGTTCGCGACGGGCGGGCTTGTGTTCGAGCATTACTTCTCCTGTAACACCAACGTCTACTCGTCGTGCGATCAGGTGTATCCCGAGATCGGACTGGCGTTTTCTTTCTAGCCGTCCGGTCCGACGGACTGCCCGCGGCAGGCCAAGGTCCCTCGGTATTTTGGGACTAATGCCGGGGCCTGCTTGGGACCTAGGGCCCGAGGGTTCGCGCGCAACGGACTCTATAATGGACGCATGAAGGTTGCCCGGACGTTGTTGGCGTCGGTGTTGGCCGCGGCGTTGGTTCTTCTGTCTCCGGGCAGCCGCGCCTGGGCTCAGGCCGCGGAAGCCGCCGCGGGCGCGGACTTCGGCGCGGCGCAGGCCGCGCGCGTCGTCCCCGTTGCGCTCGCGCCGACGTCGGCCCTTTCGGGCGTCCCGACTCTCGCGGCTTCCGCGTCGTTGTCCGCGATGTCGGCGCCGGCGGCGCTCGCCGCGCCGGCCGCGCCCGCCGCCGCGTCCGCCGTTTTCGCGCCGGCGCTCGCCGAAGCACCTTCCGCCGCCGCGGCCGAGCCGACGTCCGCGTCCGCCATGGCCGCGCCGGCTGCGTCCCCGGCCGCCGCCGTTCGCGCCTCTCCCGTTTCCACGCCGTTGGCGGAGGCGTCGCGCGCGCTGTCTGTGGCGCGCGACGTCGGCGCGCGGGCGGGCGCTCTCGACCGACTCTTCACGGGCGCGCGCCGCGCGCTGGGTCTGACCGATGCTCCCTCGGCCGCGGTCACCGACGCGGCCGCCTTCGTTCCCGCGCTGGCGCATTCCGTCGCTTCCGCGGCGGCGGCGCCGCGCGCGACGGTTCCCGCGCTGAGCTTGGCGCTGGGCTCCCTGGGAGGTCCGCCGTCCGTCGCGCCCGCCGCGCCGCAGCCCGGGACCGCCACGCTTGTCGTCGTGTTTGATCCGTCCCGTCCGGTCGGCATCCGCAAGGATCTTCACCTCTCCTCGCTCAACGCGCGCCGTCCCGACTACGTGCAGAATTATCAGCGCACCTACGGCGCGCTGATGGCGGACGTGGCCGCGCAGGGCGTCACCGCCGACGAGCTGGCCTCCTTCAACGCCAGCCCCGTGGCTTCCTACCACCGTATCAACGCCGCGACGTTCGCGCTGGACGCGGCGAAGGCCGAGGCGTTTGCCGCCGCACTGCGCCTGCAGGGCCACAAGGTCTACTCCAACGAGCGGCGCCGCATCATCGCGCCCATCGCGCCGACTTTGCCTCAGGACGCAGCACCGGCGGCGCGCGCCTCGGTCACCATGGCGGAGAACCTTAAGATCACGCGCGCCGACGCCGTTCAGGCGATCGCCCGCGCGCGCTGGGGCGCGCCGGACATGAATCCGTGGAGCCGCGCGCTTCAGATTGTGCGCGGCCTGCTGACCGGCGACCGTCCGGTCCAGCCGAAGATCGGCGTGGTCGATTCCGGCGCGGACACGTCCCATCCTCTGCTCAAGCGCGTCAAGCAGGTGCAGAACTTCACGTCGGGACCGAACGCCGACGACATCGGCCACGGCTCTTGGGTCACGAGCATGGTCCTCAACTACGCGCCGTGGCTGAGCAACCTCACGCACTACAAGACGTTCACGGACGGGGGTGCGACGCTCGACGATATCCTCAAGTCCCTGACCGCCGCGGCCAACGACGGAAACCTGGTGATTTCCAACTCCTGGGGCTCCGACGACGGCGATCCGGAAAGCCCGGACTCGGTCCTGGTTAAAAAGCTGGCGCAGGAAGGCCATATCCTGGTCTTCGCGGCGGGCAACGCGGGTCCGGGCGCCAACACCATCGGCTCTCCGGCCATCGTCCAGTTCAAGGACCCGG
>JABEUV010000117.1 GCA_013044195.1 Elusimicrobiota bacterium
AAGTCCGGGTTGACGATGCGTTCGATGGCGACCGGGACACCGCCGGCGTTTTCGGCGACGACGAAGAGCATCGCGTTCTGCTTCGGCGCGCGCGCGCGCAGGCGCGGGGAGAGGTCGACGGTTCCGGCGAGGCGGAAGTTGCCGGAGAGCAGATCGCAGGCGGACAGTGCGGCCGCCGCCAGGACCGGCGCGAGCATGCGCTTCATGCGGATGCCGCGGGGGGAGCTTCAGGGGCCGGCGCCGCGGGCGCGTCCGGTCCCGGGCGCGCCGCGCCGCGAATGCCGAGCCAGAGGTAGACCGCGCTGACGATGGGCGAGGCGATGAGCAGTCCGGGGATGGGGACGGGCAAGGTCGTGTCGAGCGAGCGGAGAAGCGCCGCGGCGGTCTGGGCGTGCAGCGCGATGCGGAAAAGCGCGGCGTAACCCAGGTCGGCGCCCGACAGCGAGGAGACCAGCAGCCCCACAAGCGCGTAGATGGACGCGAAGAACGCCAGCGAGGCGGCGAATAATAGGAAGAACGTCAGCAACAGCGCCGGGTAAAACACCCAGTCGAACGCGCGCTGCATGGCTTTGTAGGCCTGCGCGTCGATGACCGTCGGGCGGTCCTCGGACGCGTGCGAGAGGTCCAGAGCCTGTACCGCGCCGTCGTTTTCCAGGTAGAGCGCGTTCGACGTCAGGAACGCGCGCACCTTGAGGCCCACCATTTCCTTGGGCGTGATCGGGTCCTTACGCGTCGTGTCGATCTCGAGGGCGACTCCCTTGAGCGTCGGATGCTCGATGCGCACGGGTCCGGGCGTCGAGCTGGTGATCAGGCCGTTGGAGACCCTCAGCGTCGGCATCGACGTTTCCAGCCATGTAAAAGTTTCGTCGAACAACGGGGCCAAGCGCAGCTTCACGGACAAGCCCAGCGCGCCGATGAAAATCACCGACAGAAACGCGACGTAGGCGGCCGCGCGTCCCGAGGGTTCTCCGCAAAAGCGCCGATACGCGGCCGGTCTAAACAGCGAGTCGAGCATGTCGGGCAACATGCCTTTATTCTACCAGTCCCAAGGCGGCGTCTCCAAACGGGAGGGTCAGTCCTTTCCATATTAAGTTCCCATGCTGAACGGAATTTAAGTTGGAAAGGACTACCCTCCCACGCACTTGTAATTTGATGGTTGCGGGGACATACTGTCGGCATGAAGGGCCTTGCGGTGCTTATCTTTTTGGCGGTTGGGGCTCGAAGCGTTCGGGCTGCGGTCGATTGCCTGTCCGACGCGGGCTCGGGGGCGCCGCCGGCGACGTTCGCGCAGTTGCGCGCGTGCCAAGACCGGCGGAGAGCGGACGCGCTCAAAAAGGCGCGTTTGGCCGGTCGGAATTTGACGGAGTCCCAATTGGAGGCGCTTGACGACCTTCAGCGGGCGCAAGCGCGGCGATTTTTCGCGACGAGCGGTGTCGTCGACTCGGACGGGCCGCCGACGGCGGCGTCCGTCGGGGCGAATCCGGGCGCTTTGGGCGGGGCGACGCCCGCGGATTTGTCGCGCGTCGGCGCCGGCGGCGCGGCGGCGGTCACGGCGCTGCAGGCACGCCTGCACGCGGCGGCCGGTGACGGCGGCAAAGGGATCACGCCGGCGATGGCCGCCGATATACGCTCCACTTTGATTCAGGCGCAAGGGGGCGTCTCGCCGGACATGCAGGCCCTGCTCGACGCCGTGGCCAAGGACGGAGGCAAGCTGACGCCCGGCACGATGCAGCTTCTCCAAGGCGCGGGACGCTCGGCCAAGGCCGAGGGGTTGGACTTGAACATCGATCCGTCGATCGAGAAAGATCTGCTCAGTCATGACTTCAACGACGACAAAAAATACTTCCCTTCCGGCGGCGCGTCGTCTTCTCCGGGGTCGATGTAACCGGATCCGCGCCGGCGCCATGAAAATATTGATCGCGATGCTTCTGCTGTTCGGCGTTCCGGCGTCGCCCGTCGCCGCGCGAACCGGGCCGGACTGCTTGAACGTCGGCTCCAAGAAAACGCCGGTCTCCAGTTTTTCCCTCCTCAAGTCGTGTCAGAAGAAGGCGAAGCGCCGGTTGATCGATCGGGCCGAGGCGAGGGGCCGGCCGCTTTCAACGGCGGAGACTCCTCTTCCGGTGACGATGCGCGCTGAAGCGGACAAGCGCTATAATCCGCGGGTGCCCAACGAAGCTCTGGAACTGTTTCGCAGTCTGACTTCCGTGCCGACGGCGCCGTTTCAGGAGCGAGCCGTCGCGGCGCGGGCGCTGGAGTGGATCGAGCGCCGACTTGGGCGGCGCGCGTCGCTGCGCGCGGTGCGCGGCGGGCTGATCGTTTCCTATCGCGGCGCGGCAGAAGGTCCGGCGCTGGCGCTGGCCGCCCATCTGGATCATCCCGCTTTTCGCATCGACGCACTGCGTCCGGACGGCGCGAGCGCCACTTTGCAGGGCGGCCTGCCGCCGCATCTGCTGGCCGGCGCGGCGGTGGAGGCTTTCGCCTCCGGGGCCGCAAGCAACGTCCCGCTGGCGCGCGGCACGCTCGGCCCGCGTCCGAAAAAAGACGGCGCGCCGTGGCGTATTTTTTGGACCGAGCCGCCCCGCCGCGGCGCCACGCCCGCGTTCGCGGTGCTGGCGCTGACGCCGTTCGAATTGAAGGACGGCTGGCTGGCCTCGCGCTCGATCGACGATCTGCTGGGCTGCGCGGTGAGCCTGGAGGCTTTGCGCCGTCTGGCCGTCGCGCGCGTCAAGACGAACGTGACCGTCCTGCTCAACCGCGCCGAGGAGGTCGGCTTCGTGGGCGCTCTGGACATGATCCGCTCCGGCGTGCTGTCGCCGGGCGACTCCTACCTGTCGATCGAGTCCTCGCGCGAACTGCCCGGCTCTCGGCCCGGGAAAGGGCCGACCATCCGCTTGGGCGACAAGGCCTGCGCGTTCGATCCCAATTTGGTCGCGTTGCTTGACGACGCGGCCGCGCGCCTTCGCCGACGCGGCACTAAGATCCAGCGCCTGCGCCTGACCGGAGGCACCTGTGAGGCGACCGCCTATCAGACCTTCGGCTTGGAGGCGGCGGGCGTGGCCGTGCCGCTGGTCAACTATCACAACGGCTGGGGCGCGGACGCGGTCGCGCCGGAGCGCGTGCGCGCGTCGGACGCGGAAGGGGCGGTCAAGCTCCTTGTCGAGGCGGCCCGGCTCTTCCCCGAAAGAGCTCTGCGCGGCGTCCTGCGCGAGCGCCTTTCGCGTCGCCGCGAACTTTCGGCTTCGTCTTTGGGCGCTTTCCGAGCGGCTTGACGCAAGGCGAATTTCGCGCATATAAGGCAATAAATTTGCCAGAATCCCAGGCATGAAAACGACCGCCCTCCTGCTCGCCCTCGCCGTTCTTGCGCCGTCCGCGCACGCCGTCCAGCCGAACCCGTTCTCGGGCTTCCAGCAAAACGCGAAGTCGAACCTACTTAAGCCGTTCGCGCTCGACCTGGGCGGACTGCTCGGCGCCTCCGTGGTGGACACCGGCCGCACCTACGGGTTTCCCGGCTTCTGGGTCGGCGGCGACGCCGTCTTGCAGACTCGCCCGAACAGCAACGACTTGATCCTGCGCGACTCGGGCGTGCATTCGTTCGCCTTGCCGATGGTCCAGGCCGGCGTCGGACTGCCGTTCGGCACGGACCTGATCGTTCACGGCGTCGGGGCTTACGGCGTGAATATTTACGGCGGCGGTCTGCGCAAGAGCCTCTATCGCACCGGGCTCATCGACTCCTTCCTGCCCAACGTGTCGGTCTCCGCCTTCGGCGACAAGGTCAACGCGGGGCCGTTCAACGCGGCGCACGGCGCGTTCAACGCGGACGCGTCTTGGAATCTTCCGCTGATCAAGCCCTTCATCGAAGCCGGCTACGACCTGACCAAGGTCACGGTCGGTGCGGCGCAGGTGGCGGGACTGGCGGGCACGTCTGCGACGGCCAATGGCACGCGCCTGGCCGCCGGCGTCGATCTGACGCCGTTTCCGTTGCTGGACCTGCGCTTGGCCCTGCTCGACCTGCACGGCATCCCCGGCGGCCAACTGGGCCTCGGCGTCACGTTCTAAGACGGCGGCGCGGATGGCGATTTACACGCGCGGCGGAGATCGCGGCGATACCGCGCTTCTGGGCGGCGGGCGCGTGCCCAAGAGCCATCCGCGCGTCGCGGCCTACGGCGACGTCGACGAGTTGAACTCCGCGCTGGGTGTGGCGCGCGCGGCGCTGCGCGAAGGCGACGCCGATGGGTTGGACGCGGGCTTGGCGCGCGTGCAGGAGGAGTGCTTCGCTCTGGGCGCTCTGCTGGCCGCCGCGCCCGGCGCGGCGGCCAAGCTTCCAGTTCCATACGACTCCGGCCTGCCCGCCGCGGCCGCCGCGCGGCTGGAGGCGGAGATCGACGCGTGGGACGCGGGGCTCGCGCCGCTCAAGCACTTCGTGCTGCCGGGCGGCGGCACGGCCGGCTCCGCTTTGCACCTGGCGCGCGCGGTCGCGCGTCGAGCCGAACGCTCCTGCGTGGATCTTGCCGCCGGCGGCCCGGTCCCGGACGGCGTGCTCGTCTATCTCAACCGGCTGTCGACCTGGCTGTTCGTGGCCGCGCGCCGCGCCAACAAGACGGACGGCCGCGGCGAGACGCCCTGGCTGGGCTTGGGCCCGGCGCGAAAGCCTCGGCGTTAAGGCGAGACGGCGGCGGCGCAGCCGCGCACGGTGAGCTTGGCTCCGGCCGGGATCGCGCGGCAGGCCAGGATGGCGCCGTTGGGACAGCAGCGTGCCTGGATTGCCGGTAAAAGCGGGCTGGCCATGCAGTCCTCGGGTAGCCCCGGAAATCCACCGCAAAGAATCGTCTGCGCGGGCGCCGCCGCGGCCGACGCACCGGCCGCGCCGCTTTCCGAAGACGTCGCGGCCCCGGCGAAGGCGCCCGTCGTGGACGTCGCGATGGACGGCGCCGTCGTGGTGGAGGCGGCCACGCGGGCGGCGGCCAGACGCTGCAAGCCCATTTT
The DNA here is from genome assembly GCA_013044195.1 of Elusimicrobiota bacterium. Lineage (GTDB taxonomy): Bacteria > Elusimicrobiota > Elusimicrobia > UBA1565 > UBA9628 > GWA2-66-18. The sequence continues at coordinate 4,984 of JABEUV010000117.1, forward strand.
TTGAAAAGAGACGGTCTCGCCTCCTCCGCCGCCGGGATTGGAGCCGCCGCCGTTGAAAGAGGAACTGGATGCGGAGTCTTTCTTAGGCCCGCCGTCGCAACCGCTGGAGCCGCTGGTGCATGCGCCGAACAGCGCCGCGACGGCCGCCAATATCCAAACGCGCCTCATACTTCCTGATTGTAGGGGACAAAGTTTGAGGCGTCAAGAGGAAGTCTTGCCGCGCGCGGGCGCTCAGCGCCGGCCTTTCTTCGGCTGCGGCTGCGGCTTCGGCTGTGGTTCGGGGCGAGGGCTATCGCGCACGCCCTGCTTCTTGAGCCAATACTCCATCTTGGGGACCTGCCAGTGCCGATCGACGGGGCCGCCGCCGATTTGCTTGAGGGCGAAGACGTTGGCTCCCAGATACGACAGCGGCTCGGCGTCGGGACGCAGCGCGTCGAGCACGCGCGGGCGCGCGATGACCGCGCCCCAATCGGGAAACCACGGCGCGCCGGCGCCGGGCACGCAGGCGGCGTAGGGCCTCAGGCCTCCGTCGGCGGTCTCGCGGAAAGCGCGGCGCGGGTTCCAGCGGTCGTAGCGGGAAACGGTGGCGGCGGAGTCGCGGGACGGATCGTCAAGCAAGGCGTCGATGCCCGCGTCGATGAGATCGCTGCTGATCGCGCCGGTGTTGGCGAACAGGATCACGAGCAGCTCCGGGGTCGTCTTCTCCGACTTGAGGTCCTCGGAGATTTGCCGGTAGCCGTGGGCGACCAGGGCTTCTTCGGACTGCGGCGCGTCGCCGGGAGGCGGATCGATGATGACGGCGCCGAGCTGGGCGGCGACGCGGCGTACCGGCGGAGAGGAGGTCTGCGCGTAGAGGCGTACGGCGTGGCGCGAGCCTTTCGCGGCGAGCAGGGGATAGGCGGCCAGCGGCCGGCCCATGACCTCGGCGCTGTTGCCGGGAAAGTCCGGGCTGTCGTCGGGGTCGATCAGCAGGGCGCAGATCAGGCGCGCACCCCCAATTCCTCGAGCGCGTCGAAGGTCGCGGCGGCGGTCGCGTCCCAGGAGTGGCGTTCGACGGTGCGCACGCCTCCGGCGATCAGGTGCAGCGACAGTCCGGGCGTGGAGGCAAGGGTCACCACCGCCTCGGCGATGCCGGCCGCGTCGCCCGGCTTGAAGAGCAGGCCGTTTTCTCCGCGGCGCACGAGTTCGGGCACGACGCCCTCGTCGACGCCGATCACCGGGCAACCCTCGCTCATCGCGTGCAGGGCGAGAGCCGGGAAGCCCTGCCGGCCGAACGGCTCGATGTAGGCCTTGGCGGCGCGCAGGTATTCCATTTTTTTGGGGTGCGGAAGCTCGCCGATAAAGCTGGCGCGCGAGCCCAGGCCAAGCGCGGCGGCGCGCTCGGTCAATCCCGCGCGGGCGGGACCGTCGCCGATCACGGCCAGGTGGCAGTCCAGGCGCAGGCGCGAGACCGCCGCCAGCACGGTCTCAACGGCGGTGCGGGAGTTTTCGTCGAGTGCGGCCGCGGTGACCAGGCCGAAGCCGGACGGACGGGCGGCGCGCATGGTGACCAGGGCGATTTGCTGGGCGAAGATTTGGTCGTAGGCGAAGGGCGCCACGCGCAGGCGCGAATGGTCCAGGCCCCAGCTTTCGGCGACGGAGCCCATGTAGCGGCTGGGCACGAGAACGCGCCGCGCCCCCGCGGCAAGCCGGCGCACCTCGGCCAGCGTCTGGGGCGCCGCGCCGTCGTAGGCGTCGATGAGGCGCAGAACGGCGGGGCATCCGGCCGCAGTCGCCGCCTCCAGCGCGGCGGGCTGAAGGCTGTTGATGAAGACGGCGTCGGCGTCGGCGGGACCTTGGGAGGCGGGCCGGATCTCGGCCGAGTGTCCGCGCGCGCCCGCGCGCCCGGCCAGTTCGCGGCAGAACGCGTCGATTCCGTTCGGGGAAGAAGGATCGGGCACCAGGAGAATCCGCATTCTTCCGCCATTGTAACAGGCGTTCGCTCGGGCGTCAAATACAGGACCGCCCCTCATGTCGACAGCTCGGGAAAGTGTTTTTTCGCGCAGTCGGGGCAGATGCCGTGGGAGAAGCGCGCGGGGGTGCGGTCGGAGACGTACTCTTCAAGGCTTTCGTAGCCGTTTTTTTCGTCGCGGATGCGGCGGCAGTAGGCGCAGATGGGCAGGATGCCTTCCAGTGTGCGCACGCGCTCGTTGAGGCGCACGATGCGCTCGCCCACGCGCAGGCGCATGCGCAGAACCTCCACGTCGATGGGCTTGCTGAGGAAGTCGTCGACGCCCTGGTCCATGGCCATGGCGTGGTTGGGGCCGCCGACGCGCTCGCCGGACAGCAGGATGAAGTAGGTGTAGGGACGCTTGGGGTCCGCGCGCAGGCGGCGGCACAGCTCCAGGCCGTCGATGTCGGGCATCACCCAGTCGCTGACCACCACGCGCGCGCCGGTGGTCAGCGCGGCGTCCCAGGCGGCCTCGCCGCTGGCGGCCTCGACGACTTCGTAGCCGAGTTTCAGCAGCGCGCCGTGAAGCAGGGCGCGACTGGTGGCGTCGTCGTCGGCGATCAGGACTTTCATGGAAGAAGGTGTCGTCATAATCGGGTTAAGCGGCGGAAAGCCAAAGCAGGAGCTCGACGTTGCCTTTGGGACCTTTGATCGGCGCTTCAATGAGACCTCGCTCGATCAGGCGAAGTGCCGCGGCGGCGGCGCGAATCTTGTCGACGGCGGCCAGGCGCGCCTCGGGATCGCGCACGACGCCTTTCGGCGCGAGCTTGGGTCCGACCTCGAACTGCGGCTTGACCAAAACGACCAAGTCGGCGGGCGGGGCCAGGCACGGGACGATGAAGGGAAGTACTTGGGCCAGCGAGATGAACGACACGTCGGCGACGGCCAAGGTGGGGCGCGGCTCGAACCAGTCCGGGCGCAGGAGGCGCGCGTGCGTTTCCTCGCGGCTGACGACGCGCGGGTCGCTCTTGAGCCGCGGATGGAGCTGGGCGGTGCCGACGTCGACGGCGTAGACTTTCGCGGCGCCGGACTGCAGCAGGCAGTCGGTAAATCCGCCGGTGGAGGCGCCGACGTCCAGGCAGACGCGGCCGCGGACGTCGAGTTCCGGGAAAGCGTCCAGCGCGCCCTTGAGCTTCAGACCGCCGCGCGACACGTAGGGGCAGGGCGCGGACTTGAGCGAAAGCTCCGCGTCCTCGGCCACCGGCTCGCCGGCCTTCGCCGCCGGACGTCCGTCGACGAGCACAAGACCGGCCATCACCGCGGCCTGTGCCTTGGCGCGCGTCTCGAAAAGCCCGCGGTCGACGAGGCAGACGTCTAGGCGCGCGCGCGGAGTCATCTGTGATAGTATAGCGCACTCCACATGGCTCAACTTCTCGATTGCCGCGGCGTCGCCTCGCGCTATTTCGACTGGGCCGCGCGCGAGGTCGCCGGGATGCGGCGCAAGCCGCGGTTGGCGACGGTGCTGTTCCGGCCGGAGCGCCACCCCGCCTCGCGGCAGTACCGAGACTTGATCGCTAAGGACGCCGCACGGCTGGGAATCGCGGTCGACGGGAACGAAGCGGCGGGCGAAGAGGAACTGCTGGCGCTGGTGCGCCGGCTTAACGCCGACCGCGCGACGACGGGGCTGATGCTGTTCTACCCGCTGGGCTCGGCGCTGCACGACGAGGACGTGATGGACCTGGTCTCGCCGCTCAAGGACGTGGAGGGCCTGCACTCCACCAACCTGGGCTACTTGATCAAGTTCAAGCGCTACCTAGACGAGGTGCGCGGCATCAAGTGCGTGGTCCCGGCCACCGCGAAGGCGGTCGTTAAGCTTCTGCAGGCGTACCCGGAGATCCGCCTGGAGGGAGCCTTCGCGGCCATCGTCAACAACTCCATGCGCGTGGGCAAGCCGTTGGGGCTGATGCTGGAGAACCTGGGTGCCACGGTGGTCAAGTGCTACGACAAGACGCCGCGCGCGGCGCTGGAGGACAGCGTACGCCGCGCCGACATCGTGGTGACGGCCGTGCCGGACCCGGCCTTCCGTCTGGACCCGACGTGGATCAAGCCGGGTGCGGCGGTCGTCGACGTGTCCTTTCAGGGCAACGTGGACGCCGCGGCCGTCGCGCAGCGCGCGGCGTTCTCCACGGCGCCCGACAACCGCGTGGGCGCGATGACGCGCGCGATGACGTTCGTCAATTTGGTCTATTGCGCCAAGAATACCCCGTTGCGTCGAGGTGTTCGTGTCCCGGCCTTGGGCTGAGCTCAGCCTCGTTTACTGCGCGGCCGTCTGGGGGGCCACGTTCTTCATGGTCAAGGACGCGCTGGCGGGCGTGGACCCCGTGGCGCTGGTGGCGCTGCGCTTTCTGCTCTCGGCCCTGCTGCTGGCGCCGTTCGCGCTGAGCCGGCCTTCCCGGGCCAAGCATCTTAAAGAAAGCGCGATATTGGCCGTTCTCCTTTTTTTGCTGTACGTCTCGCAGACGGTCGGCTTGGTCTATACCAGCGCCTCGAACTCCGGCTTCATCACGGGTTTGTTCGTGATCTTCGTGCCGTTGTTTCTTCTCATCTTTCTGGGCCGTCCGCCGACGCGCGTGCAATGGGCCTCGTCGGCGCTGGCGCTGGCGGGGCTGTGGCTCCTGACCGGGGGCATCCGCTCCGCGAATTTCGGCGACGCGATCACGTTGATCGCCGCGGCGACCTACGCCGCGCATCTGCTCGCCACCGACCGCTACGTGCGTGCCGACGCCGACGCGCTGGTGCTCGCCTTTCACCAGTTCTGGATGACGGGAGTGCTGGCGGCGCTCTACGCCGCGGCGAGCGGACGCTCGTTTGCGGTGGCGCGCCCCGCAGCCGCCACCATCGTCTTCCTAGCCGGCGTACCCACGCTGTCGGCGTTTTTTCTGCAGATGCGCGCGCAGAAGACGGTCCCGCCGGTGAAGGTGAGCCTGATCTTCTCCCTGGAGCCCGTGTTCGCCGCCGCGTTCGCCTGGACCATGGGCGGCGAGACGTTCGCCCCCGCGCGCGCCGCCGGCGGCGGACTGATCGTCGCGGCGATGATGGCCGGTGAGCTGTCGAAACTCGACCTGCTCAAAGGCCGCAAAAAAGAAATTCTGCCGTCCTAATTCGATGGAACAAAATCCCCCCCTGCTTCGTATATAAAGTGGGTCCTTGGACCCTTGCGTGACGAACGGAGGAGGGATAAAATGGAAAGCGTGACGAGGCGAGATGTTTTGGAACTGAAAGCCGGGTTTGCCGCCAATGTCGCGGCGGTTTCAGGTCTGGGCGAAAAAATGGCGGGTCTGGATACGAAAGTCTCGGGCCTTGACGCGCGGGTCGCTGGCTTGGAAGCGAAGACGACCGATCTTTATGGGGTGTCGCGACGAATGATCGCGACGCTCGTGCGTCTGGAAGACAAAATGGACGACATGGCCGAGCGGATGGCCACCAAGGACGATATCCGCGTCATGAACAGCCGGTTGGACGACTTCACGGCCGATATACAGGCCGCCCGACGCGACCGCGCCCTGCAAAGCGAGACGTTCATGGCCGGCCAACGCCGCCTGGACGATCACGAACTGCGCATCACGCGCCTGGAAACCCGCAAGTCCTAGCGAGCGGGCCGCGTGCGGTTCCACTCCCAAATCAAAAGCGCCGCGCCCAGAGCCTCCGAAACCATCAGAAACGGCTCCCGGATGTGCAGGAGATGGTCGTGCCAGCCGCGGTAGGTGTAGACGGGAAACTGTAGTCCCAGCAGGGGCCACAGAAAGGCCTTCATCGAGAATCCCGGGCCGCGGATGATCGCGTCGGTCACGATGTCGAGAAAGAGGTGCGTCAGGCAGCCGAGCGACAGGGCGATGAGGGCGCGGGAGCGACGCGTGCGGCCCAGCGCGGCGAGCGCGGCGGCAAATAGGATGGTGTGGCCGAAACTGCGCGTGCCGGCGATCAGGCCCAGAGCCGCGCCGCGGCGTCCGGTCAGCGTCGACAGGCCGTAGTAGAGCGGCTTGTCGATTAGGTCCGGCAGGATGGTGCCCAGCAGCAGCGGCGCCAGCGGCAGGCGCGGCCGGCTCCGGTCGAAAGGCTTGGAGACCTGCAGTCCGAAGCCGAGATGGCCGAGGGGAAACATCGTGGGGCGGGACCGCGCCGCTAGGCCAGGCCCAGGGCCTCGAAGCGGCGGCGCAGGTCCTCGGCGCCGCGAAAGCGGATGGCGATCATGCCCAGGTCGCGCGCGGCGTCGACGTTGGGCTTGAGGTCGTCGACGAACACCGTCTCGCCGGCGCGCGTGCCCGACAGTTCCAGCGCCTTGCGGTAGATCGCGGGGTCGGGCTTGCGCAGGCCGACCTCGTGCGACAGGATGGAGCCGCGCACTTGGTGGGGGAATGCGTAGCGTTTCCGGATGTAGTCGAAGTGCAGGGCGTTGGTGTTGGAGAGCAGGTAGGTGGGCACGCGTTCGGCGGCGGCCTTGAACACGGCGTGGGAGCCGCGGTCCAGAGAGAAATGATCGCACCACAGCTCCCGGAACTGCGCGAAGCTGCCGCGGTAGCCCAGCTCCGTCTGGAAGATCGCGTACAGCGCGTCGCCGTCCAGCTCGCCGCGCTCGATGCGCTCGCCGATGTCCGACGTCCACAGGTAGCGCGCGAGCTTCAGCGGGTGATGCTTGACCGCGCACGCGATCTTGGCCAGCACGCGCCGTGAGGAGAAGCGCAGCAGCACGTTGCCCACGTCGAAAAACGCGGCGCGCACAACCAGCTTCGGGGCGGCGACGGTGGGCATGAAGGGCATTATAGCGTTTCGCGGCGGCCGGCTGAGCGCGGGTGTGTGCGGCGCTTCAGCCGCGCCGCTGTTTTTTGGCCAGGGCGGCCTTGAACTGCTCGGCCAGGGCGCTTACCGGCGCCTCGCCCGACTCTTGATGGTTCTTCCAGTCGTCTTCTCCTGGATCTCGCGGGAGCTCCAGAGAGATTCTCCGTTCGCCGAGCTTGACCTCGCCGATCCGCACCTGGATCGAGTCGCCGACTTTCTGCTTGTCGATTCGGAAATCCGAGCGCTCGGACGTCTTCGATTGATGAAGCAGGCCGACGACGCCGGGCTCCAGTTGAACGAACAGGCCGTAGGCTTCCTTGCGCGTGATCTTGCCTTCCAGCACCTGGCCGGCGGCGTACTTGGCCCACGGATCGACCGCGGCGACCGCCGGGGCGGCCGCGGGCTTTTCCGTGGCCTGCTTCAGCGACAGCGCGATCTTGAGGCGGCCCTCCACGGTCTCGCGCTTGAGGATCTTCGCGGCGACGGACTGGCCGACGCTCAGCAGGTCCGCCGGAGATTCGACGCGCGACCAGGCCAGTTCGGAGATGTGCGCCAGCCCGTCCACCCCGGGCAGAAGCTCGATGAACGCGCCGAACTTCTCCAGGCGCGCCACAACCCCCGCCACCACCGAGCCTTCGGGATTGCGCGCGAAGAACTCGGCGACGGCGCGTGCCTGATCCTCTTCCAAAAGCTTGCGGCGCGAGAGCACGGCGCCGCGGCCTTCCTCGCTCCACTCCATGATGCGAAACGCCAGCGTCTTGCCCACGAACTCAGCACCCGTCTCCACGCGCTTGAGGTCCAGTTGGCTGATCGGACAGAACGCGCTCTGGCCGCGCACGCTCACGCGCACGCCGCCCTTGCACGTCTCGACGACGCGGCCCTCGACGGGCCGATGACTCTCGAAGGCTTCCTTCAAATCCTGGGCGATATTCTTGTCGGTGGGATGGACCGACAGCCGTATCCCCGACGGCCGGACCGAGGTCACGAACAGGTCCACGCTCTCGCCCGTCTTTCGCCCGGCCAGTTCCGCGGACGCCACGACGCCTTCCTTGCCGGGACCGAGCGCTACGATGGCGTCTTCGCCGCTCAACGTCAGGATCTCCGCCTTCACGCGGTCGCCCACGGCGACGGTTTGCGCGGCCGCCTCCAGCGAGACGTCGAGCAGGTGGGAGAAGTCGTCGTCGGAGCCGGTTTCGGCGTGATCCATGGTCGGTGCGCGGGACGCGCGAACGGCCGGATTATATCCAAAAAACCGCGGCCTTGATATTCTTTCTCGCGCGCCGACGGCATCGACGAGGTGTGACGGGGTGTGAAAAGCGATTTGCTATAAAACGGGCGGCGATGCTGATCGAACGATCCTCGGAGCGCGACATTCCCGCCTTGACCGCTCATTCTCAAGCGATCATCTGGTATCAGACCGCGAACTGGGAAGATTTCATCGAGATATGTTTCGGACTTCATGAACGCATCTCCGAACGACGCGGAGGACTTCCAGGCGCGCCGCTGCCCCGGCGCGATCAATCCCCGAGGCCATGACGAAGACCCCCGGCATATCGGCGGCGATCCGGTTTATCAAGCGCGCGCACAAAGGACAGAAGGACATGAGCGGCAAGCCCTACTGGACGCATCCGGTGCGCGTGATGGAAAGGCTGGGTCCGTCTGCGAGCGTCGTGGAGAAACAGGCCGCGCTTCTCCATGATGTCGTCGAAGACACCAAGATCACTCTTGACGACCTGAGGAACGCCGGTTTTCGAGCCGATGTCCTCGCCGCTGTTGCGCTGCTCACGCGTCCGGGCAATTTAACCTACCAAAGATATATCGGCCGCCTTGTGCAGTCCGGAAACATCGCCGCCCTGCGCGTCAAGCTCGCGGATTTGCTCGACAATATGGATCCGAGCCGGGCCATTTCGGACGGCGGACTGCACGCTCGCCTGTTGAGTCGCCATCGGCAAGCGGAGAAGCGCATCCGCAAGCATTTGGGGCGGACTACTTCGGCGGCCGGCTCAATGCTTGACGAGGAACGGTATGAAGAGCTCCAGCGCGATCAGGACGATCACGATCCACTCCAAGAATTCCAGGCGCGCGGAGGACTGCGCGTCCTCAAGCTTGGCGTAGATGCTTTCCAACGTGCGCAGCTTGCGCAGGATGCTTTCGTCCCAGGCGTCCAGATGGTAGCGCTTGGCCACCTGCTCATAGAGCCGGGCTAGATACTGGTCGCCCAGGAGCTTTAGCGCGTTGTTGACGCCCTCGAAGAGCACCGCGCTCTCGACCTGGAGCTGGCCGATCTCGCGCATGTCGTCGTTGGACGCGGCGGGAAAGGAGAATCGGCGCTTGGCCGCGGAACGCGACAGCGCCTCGTAGCAGCGATCCAGCGAGGCGTCGAGCTGGTGGTCCAAGTGGCGCAGTTCCAAAAGCTGGACCTGGCCGAATTCCAGCACCGCGCGCGTGTCCTCCGCGGCCTTGGCGAAGACCAGCGCCGAGACCCAGTCGACAAGCGTCAGGTCGTCGGCGCCGTAGGAGACCTCGCAGTCGAACGCGTCGCGGATCTCCTGATCGGAGCGCAGGTCCGTGTCGGCGCGCAGGACCTGGGCGACCAACAGGCGGTTGTCGGCCGCCAGCCGCCGGTGCGCGTCGGGAGCGTTGAACTCACGGACCTGGAAGATCACGTAGTCCTCGTAAAAGCCGGAAATCTGCGGTCGCGCGACCGCCGGCGCGATGCCGGCCAGCAGTTCCTCGACCAGCCGGCGGCTGTCGGCCAGCAGAAGGTCGTTGTCGTAAAGGGATTCCGACAGGGCAAGCAGGCCGGAGAAGGGCCCCGACAACGGGATCTGGTAGGTCACGCACACCGCGCCGAAGTCGTAGAGCACGGTCTCCACGGCGGGCGTGGTCGCGAAGGCGCCGATCTTGTGCGGCGCGGACACCTGCGTGACGCGCAGCGGGATGGGCTGGAAGTCAAAATATTTCGGCGCGCGGCGCTGGTGCTTGATGGGCGTGCGCTCGGTCATGGCCTTCACGCGCTTCTCCGCGGCGTCCAGTGCGATGGACAGGCCGATGTCGTAGGCGAACAGAGCGTAGGCCACGCCGTCCTTGATGATGGGATCGAAGCCGCTCACGCGGCCTCCGGGCGCAACGGAAAATCCGCCGGGACGGACGCCTCGAAAGACAGGCGCGCGCCGGTGCGCGGGTGCGCGAAAGACAGGCGCCAGGCGTGCAGGAGCTGGCGCTCCGCGCCCAGCGCGGCCAGGTCCTCGGGCTGAAGCTCTCGGCGCACGGCCTTCATGTAGGCCGCGCCGCCGCCGACGTAGAGTTTGTCGCCGACGACCGGATGGCCCAGGTGCGCCAGGTGCGCGCGGATCTGGTGCAGACGTCCGGTGCGGGGCTTGGCGCTCACCAGCATCAGGCGTCCGTCGCCCGCCAGACGTTCGAACTCGGTCACGGCCGGCGCGCCGACGCCCACGGCCTGGCGCACCTTGATCTCGCCGCCTTCGGGACCCAGCGGCGCGTCGACGGTTTTCGCCGTCCAGGCCGCGTCGCCGAAGACCACCGCCAGATATTCTTTTTTGACCTCGCGTCCGACGAACTGGTCGTAGAGCGCGCGGGCCGCCTTCGCGTCCAGCGCCAGCACCATGAGCCCGCTCGTCTCGCGGTCCAGGCGGTGGGCCAGGAACACCTTGCGTCCCAGTTGGCGCGTCAGGATCGCGGTCACGGTGTTGTGCAGAATTTTATCGGTCGGGTGGCTGAGGACGCCGGCGGGCTTATCGATGACCACGAACGATTCTTCCTGATGAACGACCGAAAGCGTTTCGCACAGCGCCGGCGGCTCCGCCGTGCGCGGATAGCGGATCAGAATGGTCTCATCCCAGCTCACGCGCCCCGACGCTTTCGTGCCCCGTCCGTTGCGGAACACGCGCCCGTCGTCGATGAGCTTCTGTACCTTCGCGCGGGAATACTTATGGAGCCTCAACGCCAGGTAGGCGTCCAGGCGCAGGCCGTCGTGCTCCTTGAGCACGCGAAAAGGAACCTCAATCCAGTCCTCAGCGGTCGGCGCGCCAGCGGCCATGGGCCCAGTATAACACCTGGCGCAAACGGCCGCCATCCGGGGGCGGGCCGTCGCGGACGCGTCGAATCCGCTAAACTTTCGCGCGTGGAGAATTCTCTTCAGTCGTGGGTCGAGCGAAACCATCGCGTCGTTCTCTTCTGCGTTTTGGCCGTCGCCGTCGTCACGCGCCTGGCCGTCGGCCTGCGCGCGCCGCGCCCGTTCGGCTACGTGTGGGACCTCTATCACGAAGCCGTGATGTGGGCCTACGACCACGGCCGCTTGCCCGCACCGACGGATTGTTGGGAGTGCTACCCGCCGCCGTTGTACATCGCCGCCGGGCTTCCGTTCTACGCGTTGGGAAAGCTTGCCGCCGGCGGCGCCGCGGCGGGGGGCATGCGCTTGCTGGCGTGGGCGTCGATGCTCTGGGTCGGGCTGCTCGTCTATTACTGCGACAAGACCTTGAGCCTGCTGCGCGCGTCTTGGAGCGAGAGGCTTCTGGCCCTGTCCTTGGCGCTGGCGCTGCCCTGTCTCGTCATCGGTTCCTACGCGGCGGAAAGCGACATCCTGCTGGCGGCGTTGATGGCTGCGTTCTTCTATCAATTGTGTTTGTGGCGTCTGCGGCCGGGGCGGCGGTTTCGTGGCCAGGCCCTGATCCTTGGAGCGCTGGCGGGATTGTCGGCGCTGACCAAATACTCCGGCCTGCTGACGTTGCCCACGGCGGCGGCGGTTCTGGGGCCAGATCTGTTCCGGCCGCGCTTGCGGCGACGCGCGGCGCGCGACCTAGTGATCGTCTTCGCTGTTGCGAGCGCGCTCTGCGGCTGGCACTATGCAGGGAACGTGCGCGCGCATGGAAAGCTTTTCCTGAAGCCGCCGTGGCTGAGGTCCGTGCACGCCGACGACGGCCTGCGTCGCAATCTGGCGCGTTACGATTTTCTGTCTTTCAAGATCGCCGACGTCGTCGCGCTCTATCGCCCCGAGACTCCGGGCAAGCTCGACACGTTTCCCGTGTACCACAGCGTCTGGTCGGCGTTGTATGCCACCGCCTGGACGGACATGACGTTCTTCTCTTTGCCGCAGCGTCAGCCTTGGGTTCTGCCCCAGGGCTACGGCGAAGGCCGCGTGGTCCCCATGGTCATCGACACCCCCGCCGAGGCGGTCCGCGTCTCGGCTTACCCCGCCAAGCGCGTGCCGCTCGCGCTGATTGAACTGGTCCTGCGTGTGGGCGTGATCCCCGGCCTGCTCGCGCTCGTCGGATTTTTGGCGGCGGGAGCACGCCGCGCCCTGCGGCCGTTCGCCGCCTACGCGGGCCTCTCCTTGGGCGTCTATTTCTGGTGGATCCTCGGCCAGGATTCCTGGGCGCTCAAAGCCAAATACATCCTGTTTCTTCTGCCCGTTTATCTGGTCTGCGCGATCCTGGGCCTGCGCGCCGCCGCGCGCGTCGACCGACGCTTGGGCGTGGCGGCCGCAGCCGGCGTCATCGCCGCCATTCTGGCCGCGCAGGCGTATGTTTGGGCGTTCGCGCTGAGCTAACGCGGCTTATTTTCCAGCCCCATCTTCGCCAACCCCGACGGGGGGTTTTCTTTTCGTCGGAAGGGGGTTAAACTACGGCCATGATCTGGTGGGTGAGGCCATGTCTGCCGACGAGGCGGGCAAGACCCGCGCGATTTTAAGTGTCTCGCGTTCTCACGGTTCAGGATGTGCGGGCCTCGTATCACCGATCCAATGAGACAAGCTATTTTCCTTGCAACCTCATGCGCAATTCTACTTGCCGGCTGTGCTTCCGCGCCGATTTCGCCGAAGCAGGTTGCGATCATCGAGGCGCAGGCACCCGCCGGCCTCCTCATGGTCGACGGGGAATTGCCGGTCCGCGCTCTGCTTGGCCTCCCCTGGAGAATCCAAGCTCTGACGCCGGGCGATCACGTCGTCGCTTTCCAGTGCGGCTTTAGATGGTCCCAGCCCCGAGGATTTAACTGGTCACAGCCTGATTCCCTCTGCCTGCGCGTCTTCCGCGTGACTGTAGAGAGCGGGCATGTCTACAGGTTCATGAGCCAGCTCGCCGAGATCGGAGGCTTGAAGGGTGCGAACTCGCGCCTGATCGACGTCGAATCAGGACAGGACGTCGGGCGGATGGTGTCTGCGACCGGGGAGCCGTTGATTCAAAGCGCGCCAATTTCAGTCCAATCACCATTCTTCGTTCTGGAAAGACCACTTGAGGAGGGGTGGTACGTCGTCCAACACAACGACACCAGACTCCGCCTCCTGAAATCCGGGAAAAATACGGATGAGCTCTATTCGATTACGGTCCGCGTCTTCACCATTCCACCCTTCAACTCGCGAAAAGACTTCATCACCTCCATCAATCCCATCCAGAATTTTGTCCACACATGGGAAGACTATGCGTTCGAAGACCCAAACCGTTACGAAGTCCTCGCGGACAGCGCGACGCCGTTCGACGGACGTCCGGACTTTTGCGTCCAGACCCACCGCCGATTCATTGAAAAGATTTCGTCTTCCACCGCCGCCTCTGGTCCGGGTTTGGGCGACATCGCGGTTTCGCGCCTAATGAAATCGATCGGAATGAAGAACGGCGCTCCGGAGCCCCAACCGGTGCCCCGACCAAAGCCGCTGGTGATCGAGAGCGACGGGTACGTCTGCCGCTCCTCGACCAACAAGAATCTGGCCGTCAGCTTTGAATATTCGCACCGCTGCCATCAAGGGCAGGGCGACGGAACAACCGCCGTCCGCGCGGAAGCGGTATTTGGCCGGATGAAGCTTTAGGGTTCTCCCCGGTCAGGCGTCGAAAAAAACGGCGGGCGACACGCCGAAGCGACGGGAAAGTTTTCGGATTTGCTCGGCGGTCAGCTTCTTTTTGCCGTTGAGGATGTCGGAGACGTAGGGCTGGGAACCGATCTCCTTGGCCAGCGATTCCTGCGTTAGTTCGTTCTGCTCCATGAGAAAAGAGAGAACCTCGCGGCCCTTGGTTTTCCCGGACGGCCAGTGCCGATTTTCAAACCGTTCGACGAAAGGAGTCAGAACCGATAGATAGCGGCGGACGCCGTCGGCGGATTTGGAACGGCCGTCGGAGTTCAAGGCGCGCAGAAGCGCTGAAACAAGGTCGCGGTAGATGTGGTGCTCGCGGCGGTTGACGATCTCGCGCGGGGGGTAGCGCGCGACGAGAAACGCGTAGGTGGGATTGACGGGACCGACCTGGCCCATCTTCGCGACGGTTCTTTCCAGGGTTTGCAGTGTCATAGGCATTTCCAGCGATCGTAGCGCTTGTGATCCAGAAGTTCCTCGACCGAAACGATCTGCGTCGGAAAATCGATCTGAGCGATCAGGCGGTGGCGTCCGTGCGCGATATCGAAAACGTGGCAGTGCGGCGGGACATAGTCGTAGGACTTGGCGAAGGTGCGCTTAAGGTCCAAAGTGCTTCGAAAAACGGTCTGCTTGACGACCCTTCGCCAGCGGTCCAGGCCGGCGGACGCTTCCGGATGGCGCGTCCGGTAGGCGTCGACGCGGTCCGCCCCGGTCAGCGTCATGCTTTAAGTATAGCTGATAGTTATATTCTGTCAAGGGTCTGCGCCGTCTGTTACAATGGACGCCATGATCGCGATCGCGGGGATCTTCGTCTGGCTGGGCTTGGGCGTGGCGGCGCG
>JABEUV010000118.1 GCA_013044195.1 Elusimicrobiota bacterium
GCGTCGCTTCGCGCCGCCCCTGGCCGGGTTGCTCCGGAATGTTGGAGAAACTGGCCGCTTTGCTTCGGAATGGGTGGCCGCTTTGCCCGGAATACGCAACGAGTGCTTGCAGGATACAAATCTCTTCTAGAAATTAAGAAATTGCGGGCAGGGCTGGAGGAGCAGAAAATACCCAAGAGCACTTTAGCCGAAATTGACAAGCACGCCAACTCCGTCATGGAAGAAACTATACGGGGCATTGCTGACGAGATCATGTCTGAGCATGGTAAGACAATTGCAGACGACGGACGTCGCCATGAATTGAAGGCGGGCATTATATTTGCCCTTCGTGAAATTGCAAACAGGATTGATCGAGGCTTCAGCATAGAGATTCGGGCCCTGCCACAGCCGAACACAAACTCGGGAGACACCAAGCCCGAAGACGTCGAAGAAAATAGGCGAATAGATAAGATTCGCGTTATCTCGAATAATCTCAAGTATCCGGAACCAGGGGCTGCCTCATTACTCAGCTTAGAGGAAAGACCCGCACAGAAAGACTCAAAGAAGTAATGTCTTTTCGTATCGAACAATACACCTCTCAGCCGCCGCGCATCGTCCAGCGGGGATGGCGGCGGAAGGAATGGCGAAGTCAGTGAGGTCGAAACGAGTGGGCTGGTGACGCCAAGGGGCGCTACAACTCGGCCCCGGCACCACGGCACGACGCTCCAGCCTCTCCCAGCGCTCCGGCGCGCAGAACCGTGCCGTACGAAGACCTCGCTAACGGCGCTCTCGCCCGAAGCGGGTCAGATTGAGGAGCCGACCAGACAGGGCTGCAATTCCATGTCATGCTCGATGGAACGCTTTATCGAATGATCGACGGCGGCAACCCTATGCGGGTCGAGTATGAAAGCGATGATCATGAACGGGAAGGTAATCGCGAACAGCAGCATCATGCTCGGCGAGCGCAGCAGTATCGTGAGCGCGAGGACGCCGGTCGACCGTCGCCATTTTCTTTCGATGGAATGGCGAACCGGCTCGTTGGGGATCCGATGCAGGATTTCACTGATTCGCATCGGAGTTGCAGGTCGAGACGACAGGAAGATCATGCTCGCCAAGAGGCGCCGAAAGGTGACCACGTGAGCAAAGCGGATCGAACGGTTAAAATTTTCCCGCACCTCGCGATATTCCGTTGAACCAAAATCCAACTGTCCATCGGCGCCCATTAAAAAAAGAGCGTCGCGTATCTCGAACAGGCTGTGGCGTGCGATATCCACCATGAGGCGCTGCCAAGGCCCATAGAAAAACCAAATCAGCCCGGTAAGGGAGACAACAATTGACATGCGATTGAAGAAGATTTCAGCAGTCATAAGTTTATGTCCCCGGGGTTCGTTTCCCCGCGATTGGTCAACATGCTCGACGAACGCAGAGGATCGAGGCGCACTTCCAGGTCCTTGATTCTCCCCTGCAACGTCCCGACAGTCCGCAACCGCAAATAGCGCTCAATCCCCGCCCAACCACCGAAACACAATACCAATACCCACGGCAGAGTTTTTGCAAGGAGCTAGGCCCATCCATGAGATTCCGCGCCGGTTGTGATGTAGGCCAGCAAGAAATTGGCGACCGTCGTCTTTCCCGCGAGTTCCCGGACTGTGAGGAATCCAATGTACGCGAGACCAAGATAGAGAACCACGCCTGCGAGGCGGTGAATCGCATCGAAAATCCGAGCCGTCAGATAGAAACGGAATTCGGCTTGGCCCAGCCTCAGTGTTTCGGCCACGGACGAATCATACACAATTCGTGGGGCTGCCCCGTCATTCGCCGAAGCGGATCATCGCCGCCGGCAGGACCAGCAGGGTCAGCAGGGTCGAGGTGATCAGGCCGCCGATCACGGCGACGGCCAGCGGGCGCTGAAGCTCGGCGCCGGTGCCCCAGCCGGCCGCGAGAGGCAGCAGGCCCAAGGTGGTCACCGACGCCGTCATCAGGATGGGCCGCAGGCGCTTGGAGGCGGCGGTGCGGACCGCCTCCGCGCGCGTCGCGCCGCCGCGGCGCGCCATATTCGAGTAGTCCACCAGCATGATGCCGTTGCGGACCACGATGCCGACGAGCATCACCGCGCCGATCATGGAGGAGACGTTCAACGTCTCATGAAATCCATACAGGCTGAGCATGGCGCCGATCGCGGCCAGAGGAATCGTCAACAGGATCAGGCCGACCTGGCGCAGGGAGCGAAACTCGACCCAGAGGATGACGGCGACCACCAGCACCGAGAGCGCGAAGACCTCGATCATGTTGCTCAGGGCGTGCTGCTCCGTCGCATACTTGCCCGAGAACGCCCAGGAATAGCCCGCGGGCAGGTTCAATTCCCCCAGCGCCCTCGTCAAGTCGGCCGCGACGTCTTTCGTCGGCCGCCCGGAGATTCCGGCGGTGAGCGTGAGCTTGCGGCTCAGATTCTCATGCAGGACCTCGCTGGGTATGCCGCCGTAGCCCAGCTTGGCGACCTGCTCCAGCGGAACCGAACTGCCGCCCGCGGTCTTAAGCGGCAGGCTGCGCAGCGCTTCCAAGTCGAGATCCGCACCGGCGGGATTAAAGCGCAGGACGACGCCGATTTCCTTCTGGACCTCGCGCACCGACGTCGCCGTCAAGCCCAGCGAGTACGCGGCCAGCGCGTCGTGAATGGCGCGCTCGGTGATGCCCAGCCGCCCCGCTTCTTTTTTGTCGATCACCACTTCCAGCGACGGCACGGGCAAATCCGACGGCGGACGCACGTCGTGCAGGCCCTTGATCGCGGCCATCTTCGCAAGCAGCTTCTCGGCGCGGCCGTGCAGAACCTTCAGATCCGGACCGAACAGATCGATGCCGATGTCGGCGGGTACGCCGCCCAGGGCGTCGTTGATCTTGTCGGCCAGAGGCATCAGGTAGTTCACCTGCATGCTCGGCAGGGCGTCGGTCTTCTCCTTCAAGCCCGCGATAAACGCGTCGAGAGTGACCGGGCGCTGGTTCTTCGGCAGGAGCTTGACCATGATGTCGCTGTGGTTGACGTTGTCGGTGTCCTCGGCGCCCGACGCATGACCGGTCTGGCGCACGACCGCGATGACGCCGGGCATGCCCTTGAGCCAATCCTCCAGCTTCATGCCCAGACGCCGCGCCTCCGCCAGCGACGTGCCCGGAGGCATGTCGGTGTTCAGCAGGACGGCGCTTTCATCGAGGGGAGGAAGAAAAGCGACCTCAAGCTTTTTATAAGCCGTGAACGCCAGGAAAAGTGCCGGCAAGGTCAGAAGCAGGACCGTCCGCGGCCGCGCCAAGGCCGGCTCCAGGACGCGGGCGTAGACGGCGTGGAGGCCGCCTTCCTTTTCATGCGCCTCATGGCCGGCAAGCCAGCGATCGGCCAGAGCCGGAATCACCGTCAGCGCCACCACGAGGGAAGCCAGGAGAGCGAAGGTGACCGTCCCGCTCACCGGCGCGAAAAGCCGGCCGGCAAAACCCTCGATCAGGAACATCGGCAGGAAGATTCCGATGTTGGTCAGAGTGGAGACGACCACGGGTGCGGCGACCTCGGCCGTCGCGGCGACGATGGTCTCTCGGTGACCGCGTCCGGCGCGCAGTTCCGGAGTCGAAAGCCAGCGGAAAATGTTCTCCAGAACCACGATCGCGTCGTCGACGATGATGCCCGTGCCGATGGCCAGGCCGCCCAGCGACATGATGTTGATGCCGATGCCGAAGGCGCGCATCAGGACGATCGCGGTGAGCACGGAAAGGGGGATGCTCAACGTGGCGATCACCGTGGTGCGCAGGTGACGCAGGAAGAGAGCCAGCACCAGGACCACGAACACGGCGCCGATCCAGACGCTTTCCTTGACGCTCGCAATCGAGTCGTTGACGAGAAGAGCTTGGTCGTAGTAGTTCCCGATCTTGTCGCCGGCGGGCAGGCTCTTGCGGAAGTCCGCAATCTCCGCGCCGACCTCGTCGGCGACCGCGCCGGTGTCGAAGTTCGGCTGCTTGAGGACGTTGATCAGCACGGCGGGCGTGCCGGCGTCCGACGTGTCGCCGCGCTCGTATTGAAGACCCCTCTCGACCGTGGCGACGTCCTGGACGCGCACCGGAATTCCGCTCTTGACGGCGATGACCACCCCAGCGATCTCTTCGGCGTCGCGGAACTGGCCGTTGGTATGGATGACCAACTCCTGCGCGTTGGCGTTGACCACGCCGGGGCTGGCGAGAATGTTGTTGTCGGCAAGTGCCGCGCGCACGTCGGCGAGGGTCAGATCGTACTTGAGCATCAACTGCGTGCTGGGCCGCACGGCGTACTCCGCGACCTTGCCGCCCATTACGAGAACCTTATAGACGCCGGGCAGGCGCTGGAGGCGCGGCTTGAGGCCGTACAGCGCCAGGTCGCGCAGCGCGACCTGGTCACCGGGACCGCTCAGGCTGTAGCCCTCGATCATGGCCAGCGCGGCGGTCAGGTTCTCGACGGTCGAGTTCGCGTCGGGTGGAAGCTGCCCCTGCGCGGCGGAGAGAGCCTGGAGGAGCAGTTGGCGCGCCTGGATCATGTCCGTGCCCCACGCGAACTCAACCGAGATCATGCAGATGCCGGTCGCAGACGTGGAGCGGACCTTGCGCACGCCGAGCACACCCGAGGCCGCACTCTCCAGCGGCAAGGTCACCTGCCGCTCCATCTCCAGCGAGGAGAAGCTCGGCACCTCGGTGATGACGTTAAGGATCGGGAAGTTGAGCGGGGGAAACAGGTCCACCTTCATCGAGCGGTACGTCAGCAGCCCGGCGACGACGATCGCGCCCGCGATCCAGGCGACGAGGACCCGGGAGGCCAGCACGCGCGCCAGCATTTTCTTAAAAGCTTCCATCGATCAGTCTCCCGACGTCGCTTTGAAATCCGGATACAGCGCGCCGATCGCGCCGATCGTGAGCACGCGGTCTCCGGCCTTGAGACCCGATACGATCTCGATCGAGGCGTCCGATTCGCCGCCGGTCGCGACGGGCGCCGGGACGTAAGCGGTCTTTCCGTCCGCGGCCGCGTCGGCGCGCACGACGAGCGTGCGGCCGTCGCGAACGAGTACGGCGCTCTTGGGAACGGTGAGCGCGCGCCGCTTCACGGCGACGACGATGCTCGCCGTGACGAATTCGTTCGGCGCGGCGTGGATGCCGTCCGTCGGCGCAAGCCAGGCCAGCGCCTGGCCGGTCTCCGTGCTCGCGCCGGAAAGGACTCGGGTCACCCGACAGGATATCGGAGGTTGGCCGGACGCGAAAGCCGTCGCGTTCTCGCCGACATGGACGCTCTTGGCGTCGCCGGCCTCGATGTTGACCGCAAGGCGGCCGTCTTTGAGCGCGATGCCGTACGCCGGCGCGCGCACCGGTATGTCGGTCAGGGCCGCCGTCGCGATGGTCGGGGTGTCCGCCAGCGGAGGCGCCACGAACGCTCCGCTCTTCCCGCACGCGGCCAGCGTCGCGCACAGCGTCAGCGGCGTCAGGCGTCTATTCATAGCGCACCGACTCCCGCCCCAAGGCGTTTTCGATGCGGGCCAGGTCCAGCAGATACTCGTAATAGTCCTCGCGCTCGGTGATCATCGTGTCCAGCCAGATGTTCCAGGCATCGACGGCCTCTAGAACGCCGGTCGCGCCGCGCCGGTACAACCGCGTCTGAACCTCGGCCGCGCGCCGGGTCTCGGTCAGAAGCGCCGTCATGCGGGATTCGTCGGCCAGCGCCGCCTCGGCCCTGCGCCTCAGGCCCGACAGCCGGGCCGCCAGCTTCTGGCTCTCGATCTCCGCGTCGGCGCGCGCCAGCGCCGCGTCGCGCTCGTTTTGCGCCACACGCGCGCTGATGCCGCCCCAGTCCCACAGCGGCAGGCTCAGCGACAGCGAGGCATTGTAGCCCAAACCCAGCGGGCTGCCGTAGACGTTGGAGGGATAGTTGGCCGACGGGTATAAATTGAACAGCCCGTTGTTGCCCATGTAGCCGTAATCCAATCCGGCGCTCAAGTCCGGATATCTCTCCCTGCGCGCGGCGCGCGCGCCGGACTCGGCCGCGGCAATCCGCTCCTGGAGCGCAAGCAGGCGCGGATTATCGCCGGCGGCCGCCCTTGCATCCGGCGTCGGCGGAAGCGCGGGCGGCGCGGCTTTCAGCGGTCGCAGCGACAGGGAGTCTCCGTTCTTGAGCCCCAGCATGAGCGCCAAGCTTTCTTTATCCTCGTCCAGCTGGGCGGCGACGAAGTCGCGGCGGCGCGCCAGAGCGCTCAGCGCGGCTCGTATTTTGACCGCATCAAAAGGCGGCAGGCGGCCGACGCTGTATTTGGGGATCATCGTCTCGCGCATGTTCTCAAGCCGGGCTTGAATCTCGGCCAAGCGCGCGGCCTCATCAAGACCGCGTAGGATGGAGAAATACAGCCGCTTGACCTCCAGCGCCACGTCCTGCTGGTTGGCGGTCCGCATGGCCCGCTCCGCGCGAAAATCCGCCTCCTTCTGGCGCGCGCGCTCCCACTGCGGCGAGAACGGCGAGAGGTTCTGCGTCAGACGCAGGACCGCCTCGTTGTTGTCGATGACCTGGATCTCGGGATTGTTGGACTGCTGGTAGATCCCCACGGCCGATAACTGCGGCAGAAGGCCGGAGCGCGCCTCCTGGACGGCCGCCCGCGCCCGAGCTTCTTTAATGAGGCCGGACTTTGCCTGCGCGGACAACGCTTGCGCCTGCCGCAGGCAATCGGCCAACGACAACGGGTCGGCACGAACGAATCCCGCCGAACCCAGCCACAGCGCCATCATCCAAATCATGCGGTTACTCTAGCACCTTTTTTTAGAGCTCCCATATGGACAATGATCACGCGCCCGCCATTTCAGCGACGACTCCCGCCGGCCGACTTGAGACCGATGATTTTTCCATCGACGGGATCCACCACCGCGTCGAACGTCGAACCGTCGGCCATCTTCAATCGAAAAGAAGCGCGCGAGCCGCCGCGTTCGTGCCGCAGTTCGCTCTTCAAGATTTCGCAGGCGACGTCCTTTTTCAGCGCGGCTTCCGCGCGGTCCAGGACTTTTTCGTCGGCCTCCTGCAACGCCGACTCGACTACGTCCTTGACGACGGCGCCCGTCGCCGCGTCGACCCAGACCTCTCGCGTCTTGCCGCCGTCTTTCAGATCGAACGACCAAATACGTTGGCCGTCCTCCGTTTCCAACTCGGAGCCGGTGATGCGCGCGTCCGCATGAAGCGCGCGCACGGCCGTCGTCGCCCGCTCCTTCGTGATCGTTCCCGGAACCGTCTGGGCGGCGGCGGCCGAGACGGCCAGCGTCAGCATCAAAACCGTGATCGTTGGCTTCATTGTCTTTCTCCCTACGGAACGTCTTGCTGATTGTAGCAGGGTCGACATGGCCGAACATTGCGCGCGGATTACACTTTCGGCGCGGGCGCGGGCAGGCGCAGGCGGACGCGCGCGCCGCGGCCATGGCCGGACTCCGCCTCGACGCGGCCGTCGTGCGCCAGCACGATGGCGCGCACCAGGCTCAGGCCCAGGCCCAGACCTTTTTCGCCGCGCGCGCCGGCGCCGCGGTAAAGCCTGTCCCAGATGCGCGGCAGGTCCTCGGCGGGAATGCCGGGGCCGTCGTCCTCGACGCTCAGCACGACTTCGCCGCCGTCGCGCGTCGCCGACGCGCGCACGCGGCCGCCGGGCGGGGTGTACTTGACGGCGTTGTCCAATAGGTTGGCCAACGCCTGGCGCAGACGCACACGGTCGCCGTCCAGCGTCAGCCCCGGCTCGGCCTCGGTCTCCAAGGTTAGGCCCTTGGCCTCGGCCGCGTCGCGATAGAGGTCCGCGGCGTCCTCGATCAGCCGCGCCGCGTCGGTCTCGGAACGGTTCAGCCGCAATATTCCCGTTTCGGCTTCCGACAGGTCCATCAGCGCGTCGAGAAGGGCGATGATGCGGTCGGACTCCTCCACGCCGTCGGCCAGCGCCTCGCGCGCGGTGTGCGCGTCGCCTTCGCGCAGGGCCAGTTCCGCCGTGGCGCGCAGACGCGTCAGCGGCGTGCGCAGTTCGTGCGCGGCCGCGTCGAGCGCGCCCTTCATGCCGCGCACCAGGGCGGCCACCTGGTCGAGCATGCGGTTAAACGCCGCGCCCAACTCGTCGAGCTCGTCGCCGTCGCCGCCGGGCCGCACGCGCGAGTCCAATTCGCCCGCTTCGATGGCATGAATGGCGTCCAGCAGCGCGCGCAGGGGCCGCAAGGCGCGCGCGGTGAGCAGAACGCCGCCCAAAGCCGCCAGCGCGGCCGAGGGCAGGATGATCGCCGCGGCAATCCAGCGCAGGCGCTCCACCACGTCCTCGCGCTCATCCACACCCAGGCCAGCCTGGAGCGTCGTCCCGTCGGCCTGGCGCTGGGAAGCGACCTCCAGAGGCGAGTCGTCGCCGGTCAGCGGCACCCGTCCCCACACGATCGCGCCGGACGTCGGCGCCGGAGACAGCCGGGAGAAATCGGGCGTAAGCCCCGCGGGTATTTCCGACCAGCGCGCGACGCCGTCCGGCCCCAGCGCGCGCGCCGCCAAGGGAAGTCTTCGCGGCAAGGGTTCGCGGCGAACCGCGTCCAGGCCGCCGCGCGCGTCCGCGGCGCGCAGGGCGTCCAACTCGGCCAGAATGGCGGCATGGTCGCGCGCGCGCAGCGACGAGGACAGCAAAGTCGCGGACAAGGCCAGCACCGCAAGGCTGCCGACGATAAAAAATCCCGTGTACCAGAGCGCCAGGCGCGGACCCAGGCCGCGCCAGGCCCGCCGCGGGCTAGGCGTCCAGGACATAGCCCACGCCGCGGATCGTGCGGATCGACTTCGCGCCGAACGGCTTGTCGACCTTGTCGCGCAGGCGGCAGACCAGCACGTCGACGACGTTGGTCTGCGGGTCGAAGTCGTAGCCCCAGACGCTTTCCAGGATCATCGCCTTGGACACCGGCCGGCCCGCGTGGCTCATCAGGAAACGCAGAAGCGCGAATTCGCGCGCCTGCAAGACGACCTCCCGCTCGCCGCGCCGCGCCGCGCGCGCGGCCAGGTCCAGCGTGAGCCCCCCCGCGCTCAGCCGCGGGTTCTCGATCTCGCCGGTCGAGCGGCGGATCAGCGCGTTCACGCGCGCCAGCAGTTCCGAAAACGAGAACGGCTTGGCCAGGTAGTCGTCGCCCCCGGCGCGCAGGCCGCGCACGCGCTCGTCGACCGAACGCTTGGCGCTCAGGATGATCACCGGCAGGCGCGCGCCGCTCACGCGAAGACGCTCGATCAGGCTCAGGCCGTCAAGCCCCGGCAGCATCACGTCGACGACCGCCGCCGCGTAGCCCCCGGCCCTCGCGCGCTCAAGCCCTGCCAGGCCGTCCGCCGCGACGTCCACGGAAAATCCGGCCCGTGTCAGGCCCTTGGCGACCTGTGCCGCGATGCGCGCGTCATCCTCGACGATTAATATTTTCATGGCGTCGACCATACGGAATTATAATGCTTTCGGTCGGCCCACGGTCACGACGCGGCCCGCATCCGGCGACGGCCCGCGCCAGAGCGGAAGACGGAAGGAAAACCGGCTTCCCCGACCGAGCGCGCTGTCGATCTCAAGACGCGAGTGCTGGCTTTCCAGCAAGTCGCGAACGACCTTGAGACCGACGCCGTACCCCCCGGCGGCGATTTTGCCGGGCTTCGCGCGATAGCAGCCGGACGAGATGCGCTGGATATCTTCGGGCGCGATTCCGATGCCGGCGTCTTCGACGGTGACGATGGCCGTCTGCGCCGCCTCAAGGGCGACCTGCACGGTGACGGAGCCGCCGTCCGGCGTGTACTTGAACGCATTACCGATCAGATTGCTGAGAACGATGGAGAGCGCGTCCGCGTCGGCGGAGACGAACAGCGAGCCGGGCGGCAGAGCGGTGGACAGCGAAAGATGCTTTGTCGCAAAGTTCGCGTCTTGGAGCGCGATCACGCCGTGAATCTGCGCCCGCAACGACGTTTTTTTATGTGCGGAACAAACTGCCCGGACTCTATACGGTTGAAATTGAGGAAACTCGCGACGGCGGCCGAAAGGTGCGAGTAGACGCGCTCCAGCATCGCGTACTGCTGAAGCCTTTGGGTTGAAAGCGGGGGGACGTCCGACTCTCGGAGCAAGGTCAGTCCAAGCCGGTAAATCGTCAGATAATTGCCGAACTCGTGGCTGACGAGCGAGACGAGGTTGGATTTAAGTTCCAAAACCAGGCTCTCGTCACGGCTCAGTCGGCGAAGGCGCAGGACCGCGTCGGTGACGACGACAACAATGCTGAAAAATCCCGCTCGCACGACGACGTTCCAGTAAGGAAGCCACGTGGAGTGAGTTCGGGCCAGAATCATATCGGCATCGAGCCACGCCATGGCCGAAAGTAGAGCCATCGGATAGCCCCAGTATCCGCCGCCGAACCAGCAGACGTAGCCGATCGGGATTAAATAGAAAATTCCAAGACTGACGTAAGGTCCGTTGCTCAGGTCGACACGCCAGAGAGAAAACAGCATGAGAAACCCGAACGCGGCATGCAGCGCCGGCAAAAGCCGCCTTAAGAACTTCATAGCGCATGCCTCCAGGGCGGATCGTCCGGACTCTTCCATCCGGCCTGAAGCAATTGTGAAACCTCGGCGCGGATGTCGTCGGCGTCGAACGGCTTCGTGACGAACTCCTTTGCGCCGAGAGTCAAGGCCTTGGCCGCCAACTCAATGTCTTGATGGCTTGTGAGCATCAGGACAAGCAGGGATGGATCGCGCGCGCGCGCGCTTTCCGCAACACCTCCAGGCCGCCTAAGCCGGGCATGGAAACGTCGAGCAGGAGGAGCCGAGGCTGCTCGTGCGCGATCAAATCCAGCGCCGTCGCCCCGTCGGCCGCTTCAACAATGCGAAAGATCGGCCGCAGGGTCGCGGCCAATACGGCGCGCACGTCGGCGTCGTCATCGACGATCAAGATCTTTTCGGTCATATCGCTCCAGCGGGCGGCGTTGCTTCATCGACATCCTTCGCGCCCATGAGGACTCGCCGCTCAAGGGTCGGATATTCTTTCGCGAGATCATTGAGGCGACGACTCCTCCGGTCAGCACGACGCCGACAAGCGCCAGCATCCACAGATCGAGGCTGTTGCCGATCATGGCCTCCAGCCAGGAGTGCGCCATCATTTTTATCCCGACCAGCATCAAACAAGGGCGAGCGCGGTCTTTAAATGATGAAAGACGTCGATCATGCCTTCCAACGCGAAGTACAGGCTCCGCATTCCCAGTATCGCGAAGACGTTGCTGGTGAAGACCAGAAACGGATCCGTGGTGACCGCCAGCACGGCCGGGATGGATTCGATGGAGAACACCAGGTCCGCGGATTCGACGGCAAGTAACGCAAAAAACAACGGCGTCATAAGAAGTGCTCCCGGCGAAGCCGCGTCGAGAATTGCGTCCGCTTTGGCCGAGCCTCCGGCACGCACCCAGAAACGCCCTCCATGAACGCGCTCCGCAACGGGAAGTCGGCGTCGCACCGCGCGGATGAACGCGCCGCCGGAGCGCCCCCCATCCTGGCCCACGAAAAGCATTTTGAGCGCGATGAGGATCAGCACGACGCCGAACACATAGATGATCCAGGAGAAGTCCGCCAGCAGCCTGATTCCCAGCGCGATCATGGCTGCGCGCGCGGCGATCGCGCCCAGGATGCCGAAAAACAGAATACGCCGACGGTAAGCCGCGGGGATTTCCAACAAGCCGAAAATCATCGCGATCACAAAAATATTATCCACCGACAGGGACTTCTCGATAAGATAACCCGTGAGGTACTTGAACGCGGCCGCCCCGCCGTCGACGCGTCCAGCGACATCGGCCGAGGAAACCGACATAAGGTCGCCGCCCAGGCCGATGCCGCGCCAATGTCCTTCATACGCCTGATAGATGAAGCCGGCGAATCCGAGGCCCAACACGATCCAGGCCGCGGACCATCCCAACGCCTCCTCGATCTTGACCTCGCGGGGTTCCCGATGGAATACTCCCAGATCGAGAGCAAGCAACGCGAGAATCAAAACGGTGAAGCCTGCGTAGAACCAGATCATATTGGGCCTCCAATCAATTCGATGTCGTCAGACCGCACGTCTGCGAATGGCGGTCACGGCCCGAATCTTGCGCGCCAATGGGCCCGGGATGTCGAAGCGCCTGGCCAGCCTATCGAGGAACACGTGTTCTTTGCTGACGACGGCCCCGTCGGCATAGACGAGTTCCACCGCCCACGCGAAGGCCGTCTCGCGAAGATCCGAGTTGAGCGCCCGAGCGGCATCCTCAAGCACGACGCCGCGGCCGCGCCCGCGCAAGTCGGAGAACCGTTGACCGATAAAGCGATCGGCCGAATCGATGTTCTTGAACAGCGGATGGAGCCAAGTCATGGCGCGCAAGCGCTCCATTTCCAGCAAGTCGTAGCAATCGTCGGCGTCCATGGCGAGCACGGCGACGGTCATCAAGGCTTCGGCGGACGTCAGTGCGGGGGTCGTCTGGTTCATAAGGTCTCCTTTGCGCCGAGACTGCCGCCGCGCAAGACCGAAAAAAAGACCTCGCGCGTGCAGCGCAAGGTCTTGATCGGTCTCTTGGAGACCCCGCCGGACCGGCCCTTTCGGACGTGTTGACGATCCGGCGGATTGGGATCTACTCCCCTTGATTTATTGAGTATTACAGGCCCAATCATTTCTGTCAAGAGCAAAGATTTTCTTGCACGCGTTGCCGCGGTCAGGTGTCGCGGCGCCGGGAGTCAACGGCGAGCCCGGCGGAGAAAGATTGACCGCTGTTTATTGATAATATAAAGTCATTATCATGGACCCGCGCCTGGTCATTCTGCTCGCGCTCGCGTTTGCGGCCTCCATGGCGGGAGGATTGATCCCCGCCGCGTCGGGACTGCTGGAGCGGCTGGGCGCGGCGCGCGTGCTGTCCTTTCGCTCCGGCGTGCTGATCGCCGTCGCGCTGACCGACGTGGTGCCCGACGGCTGGCGCCTTTCCCACGCGCCGTTTTCCGCCGCCGCCGCGACCGCGCTGGGCCTGGGCTTTCTTCTGCACCACGGCCACGGCCACGCGGGCCACGAACTGACCCACCCGCACGTCCACGACGGCGCCGGCGTTCACCGCCCTTCCGCCATCGCGGCACTTTTCGCGCACTCGCTGGTCGACGGCGTCAACCTGGGCGCGGCCGCCTTTCTGGGCGGCACGGCTCTGCTCGTGGTCGGCGCGGCCACGAGCCTGCACAAAATCGCCGACGGCTTCACCGTCTCAAGCCTGTTCGAGCTGAAAGGCCGCCCCAGCGGACGCGCGCTGGCCCTGCTGGTCCTGGTCTCTCTGGCCACTCCGGTCGGCGCCGTGCTGGCGCGCGCGGGCGCGCTGGACCTGGGCCCCACGCTTGCCGCGGCCATGCTGGGTTTCGCGGGCGGCTCCTTCCTGTTCGTCGGCGCCGCGTCGGCCGCACCCTTCCTGCGCCATCGCGACCGCGGCGCAGCACTCGCCTTCGGCGGCGGCGTCCTGGCTTTGCTGCTTCTGCGCGGCCTGGCGCCTTAACCGTCCCTGATAATCCCATACGCCGCCCGTGCCCGCAACGCAACTCGGCCTCGCGCCGTCCGCGTCTATGCTAAAATGCGGGATCAATCGCTCACGGATTTGATTTCACGGAAGGGTGACCGAGCGGTTGAAGGTAGCAGTCTCGAAAACTGCCAGGGGTGCAAGCCCCTCGTGGGTTCGAATCCCACCCCTTCCGCCGTTTTCGCCGCAACGCAAACAAGTTAACAACTTAAGGACTGACCCTCACGTTATGTCTTGGATCAAGAACCTCAACCCGTTTAAGAAGAAGGAAGACGAGGCCGCGGCGAAGGACGGGGCGGCGCCGTCTCTGCCCGGGATGCCGGCTTTGCCGCCGGAGCTGGCCAACGACCCGAAAGCGAAGATGCTGATGGGCGCGTTTTTTCGGAAATGGAAGGACCCGGCGTTTCTCAAGCAGTTGCGCACTTTGGCCGGCCACATGCAGCGCGACGGCGTGAACCTCAAGGACATGGGTGCGGTGAAGGCGTGGCTTGAGAAGAATCAGGAGCGCATCGAGAAGGGCGACTTCCAGGAAGAGGCCGCCAAGCCCGGCGAGACCTTCGTGAAGACCGGCCCCGACGTGGGCCGCAACGAACCCTGCCACTGCGGCTCCGGCAAGAAATTCAAGAAGTGCCACGGCCGCTGACGCGGCCGAAAACGACGCTCAGGCGTCCAGGTTTTTCAGCTGCAGGCGGCGGTTCAGCGCCTCGGCGCCTTCCTTGACCGCGCCCAACTCGTCTTCCAACGTGCCGTCCAGCCACAGCCGGATCAGCGGCGACAGCGGGCGCAGGATCAGCGGAAGCTCGTAGGCCTCGTCGTGCTCCACGACGGTGCCGCCGGCCACGGGACGCAAGGCCACGCCGCACTCCATGCGGCGCAGGGGCCCCTCGACCATCACGCCGCGATAGCCGCCGTCGCGGGTCTTCTCGAAGCGGAAGCTTCCGCTCCACGGCAGGCCGAAGAAGCGGCCCGAGGCCCGCGCGACGTCCGCGCCGGGCGAGACCTCGATCGCGTCGACCTTCGGCTCGCAGTGCGCGATGTGGCTCAGGTCGCTCAGATATTCGCGCACCGAGTCGCGCGGCGCGCTGACCAAGATCCGGCGGCGTACCGTGAGCATGGGCTTAATCTTATCAAAATGAGGGCCTATTCCAAAGACGCCGATGCGCGCGATAGGTTTCGCAGAGACTCGTCGAAACGGCCAAGCCCCGCGCCAAGCACGTTGAGGATCACGCAGGCGTTCCAGACCGTGAGGCGATCGGCGGGCATCCCCCGCAGGAGGCCGCCGCCGATCATCAGCGCGACCAGCGCGAACGAGAGCAGGATGTCGAGCGAGTTTCCAAAATCCTGCCAAGCGCGGGGCGAGCGCGGCGGACGGCGAAGCGGCCGCGTCGCGAGCGCGAACACGCACGCGTCCGTCGGACGCCCTTCGGCGAAGGCCAGACCCGCGAGGCTCGCGACGTTGATCATCGCGTCCAGACCTCCCAATCCGATCAACGCCGCGGCAAGGAGCCGAACGACCGGAGATTGGGCGGAGGCGAACGTCAGCCCGGTCAGGACTTTAAAGCCGCAGAACGGCAGACCGACGGTGAGGACCTCGAGCAGTTCCAGGCGCCGCGCGCGCGATGCGTCCGACATGGGACTAGTCTATCAAGAACGGCAGCCGCATCCCTACTCCGAGCGCCGGCAGCGAAAGCTTTTTGGAATAAAAAACCAGCGGGTATTATTCCGCTGGTTCTCCGACGAGAAACGTCATGTTATAAAACCCGCAAATTTGGAGCGGGCGAGCGGAATCGAACCGCCGTCTGATCCTTGGCAAGGTTTGCAGGCCGTTCTAGGCCTGTCGTCGAGAAACTCCGTTTGAGTCGATTCTACGTCGAGAATTCGTTTGCAAGGGATTGCATGGGCCGACATCCGTTGACGCCCATTTTCATCCCGAATTGGCAGAAATCTGGCAGAAATCAAAAATCGATCTAGGCGGGTTTGTGTGCGTTGTACACTTTTTCGAGAACAGCCGCGGCGCCGCTCTTATCCAATTTCCCCGAAGCGACCTCTCGCGTCGCGGCTTCCAACTCGGCTTCGCCGCCCATGACCCTGTATCCATTGAGTTCAAGAAACGTGAGCGCGGCGGCGAAAGCCGTTCGCTTATTTCCATCCACGAAGGGATGATTTTGGGCGATGTGATAGAGATAGGCAGCCGCCATCTCGAAAGGGAACGCATGGTAATACTGGTCGCCCGCGCCAGCCTGCGGCAGCCTGCGGCATAGCGAGGGCCGATTCCGCCAGTCCGAGGTCCCTGATCCCGGGGCTTCCGCCGAATTCTCGGATCAAGTCCTCGTGGAATTCAAGGACCTCGGTGAGTGTCAGGAATTGCGGCGGCACTCAGGCCGCCAGATTCTTCAACGCGCCGGAGAAGCGCTTCTTGACGGATTGAAAAGCCTTCCGGACTTCCTGAGCCTTCTTGGGATCGGAAACCGGGGAGACGACGAGGTTCTTTCCGTCGGTCGTGATCTCCAAAGGAGTGTCCGACGTGATCTTAAGAATCGAAAGGATCGCCTTGTCGATGACGATCGCTTCGCTGTTTCCGACCTTCGTAAGAAACTTAACCATGACTTCCTCCGTTATTACAATGTTATTATGCTCGTGATAACTATTTCTGTCAAGAGGCCCCGCAACCCAATTTGGCGTCGGGGCGAGGTCCCGCCATATCTACGGATGGCTGGCGCGATCCGGATTTTCCCTATCGTCTCCGGCTTTCTTCAGGTCCGATCCTTCGCCGACGACAGTTTCGTCGAGATCCAGGGCGGCGCGGCGACGTCCATGGAAAAGCAGTCACGCATCTCGATGTCCGATGAATACGTACTCATCGATATGAGGCCGAAGAGTTATCGGGTCAAAGCGCTTTTCCACTTCTTCAATCACGGGGCCTCAACCACCGTCGCCGTCGGCTTCCCCGCAGGCGGCTCCGGGGCCGAAGGCGTCAAAAAGCAGGATTTCCCTTACTTTAGGACTTGGGTCGATGGGGAAGTTGCCGCAACAAAGGACGTACCCGACGAGGAATACGGTGACTCGGCCGGGGGATACTCCTTCTACAAAGTTAAACAGGTCTATTTTCCCGCGTTGAGCACGACGACGTCCGTCGTCGAGTACGAGGCGCCTTACGGCATGTCGAGCAACGCAGAGTATTGGATTCGGTATCCCTATGGGACCGGCGGAACCTGGGCGGGACCGATCCATAAGGCCGTCTTCGACCTTCGATTCGATGAGACGACCGAGAATAGTCTTAAGGGACGCTGATCCGGGGCGACAGGAACGCGCCAATTACTCTGGTCGCTTACATCGGATTTCAATCTGATTTCCGTGGGGTGGATTTCCGAACGATCGAATCGCTCCGGCGCAAATACGGCCGCCGGCTGCGCTTCGTTTATAAGCACGACATGCGAATGAGCCACTCCTTCCCTCAAGATGTTTCCTCGGCCCGCTGGTTCGAGGCCGCGGCGCTGCAGTCCCCAGAGAAGGCGTGGCTGTTCTACGACAAGATGACGGAGAACCAAAATCTGCTCGCCGATCCTGTTGGGGCAGACCACTTATTCCGTCACACGTTATCGGAACTCGGGCTAGATCTCGCCAAGGCCGAAAAGGACGCGGCAAGCCAAGGCGTCCAGTCCGAGATCGACGCTGACACTCACGAAGCTGCGGACCTGGGTTTGCCGCATGTCTACCCGACGTTCCTTCTCAACGGCGTCGTGATCCAGGGAGGCACGTCTCCGGCATACTTCGACATGGTCATCGACCGACTCACCTCGAAGTCGCCGGGATTTCGATGAGGCCCCCGAGCATGCTTCTCCATTGCCCCCCAACAATCTAGGCCGCTATTCGACGCTGACGGGCCGACGGCTCTTTTTGTCCTCCTCGATGGCAGAAATCTGGCAGAAATCCCTATGGCGGGCTGAGTCGATAACAGCCTATTCTACCGTCTCCGACGATAAACCATTGTCTTTTGGCCTAAGCGAGAGGACTCAAGCCGCCGTCTGATCCTCGGTAGGGATTTGCTGAGGAATTCAGGAGAAATAAAAAACCAACGGGTTTTGATTCCGTTGGTTCTCCGACGAGAAACGCCTCATTTTTACGTCTGGAAATTTGGAGCGGGCGAGCGGAATCGAACCGCCGTCTGATCCTTGGCAAGGACCCGTTCTACCATTGAACCACGCCCGCGGTTCCCGACCATTCTAGCACGAAAGGGGTTCGCGGGGAAATAGCTGGCCCAGACGCCGCGTCAGCCGCCGATCAGTTCCAGATACTGCCCCGCCGCCATGGTCAGGCCGCGTTCGCAGGAGATGAAGAAGGACCGATAAGGCCGGGCGTCGGCTTCCACGGCCTCGGGCACCACGCCGTGACGCGTGATCAACTCCTCCACGGCGGCGCGGCCGCGCGTCACGTCCCGGCCCAGCTTGCGTCGGCCGTTGAGCCACATTAGCCCCAGGTGCAGCCAGTGCGCGCGGTGATAGCCGGGTGCTAGGCGCGTGAGCAGGGGCACGGTGCGCGGGTCGTAGGCCTCCGCGCTGACGCGCATGGGCCAGGGCTCATCGAGGCGCAGGGCTTCCAAGCGGTCGGCCGCGGCGGTCAGCACTTCGCGCGAAAAAGATTCCAAATACAGCGCCAGCACCGCCGCGTCCACGCTGAGCGCGTCGGTGCGCGCGTGATCGCGGAAATGATCGCCGCGCCAGCGCTCGTCTAAGAGACGCGCGGCGAAGCTCTCCGCATTCGCACGCGGCGTCAGACCCAACTCCGGCGCGCGGCGCAGCATCATCAGAACGCACACATTGTTGTATGTCGACGACGGGCGGCGGATGGTGTCCACCCAGTCGCCGGCCATGCGCTCGGACAGCAAGCCGTCGGTCAACCACTCCGCTTCATAACGGTCAAGCAGGTGTTGAAGCGCGCGCCGCGACGTGTCGTCCGGTCCGCGTCCGCGGCGCTGGGCCAGCTCCGCGTGCGCGAAGACCAGCCAGGGCAGGCCGTCGCCGCGGTGCCAGGGCATGTCGAAACCGCGCGCGGCGCGAAAACAGCTGGGCACCCGCCCCAGCCGCGCCGATTCGCGCGTCATGAACTCAATCTGCGCGCCCAGATAATCGACGCCCAAGCTTTTCCACGCCCCGGTCAACGCCTTGCCGAAATCCGCGGTCCAGAGGAAATGAAAATGCCCCTCGCCCGCCCACAGCACCGCGCGCGCGTTGCGGCGCAGGGACGCGGCCGCGATCGAAGCCGGGTCGCTTTCGGCCAAGCGCGGCAGACCGAACAGCCCCACGCGCCAGGAATCCGCCGCGTTCAGCGCCAGGCCCGCGAACATCTCGGGCGTGACGGCGTACGGCCCGACGATCACGCCGGGTCGCGCGCCAGCCACGGGTAGCGGAAGTCCCGGGGCGGGTCGAAGGTTTCCTTGATGGTGCGCGGGCTGGTCCAGCGCAGGAGGTTCAGATACGAACCCGCCTTGTCATTGGTGCCGGAGGCTCGCGCGCCGCCGAACGGCTGCTGGCCCACCACCGCGCCGGTGGGCTTGTCGTTGAGGTAGAAGTTGCCCGCGGCGTTTTCAAGCGCCCGCTCCGCTTCCAAAAGCGCGGTCCGCTCCCGCGCGAACACGGAGCCGGTCAGCGCGTAGGGCGAGCTTTCGTCGACCAGCTTCAAGGTGTCCTTCCACTTGTTTTCGGCATACGGATGGACGGTGAGCACCGGTCCGAAAATCTCCGAAACCATGGTCTCGCTTTTCGCGTCCGACGTCTCGATGACGGTGGGGGCCACGAAGTAGCCGCGCGCGTCGTCGCGCGTGCCGCCGGCCACGATCTTGTTGGCCTTGTTCTTCTTGGCCCGGTCCACGAACCCGCCGATCTTGTCGAACGCCGCGCGCCCGATGACCGCATTGACGAAATTTCCGGGATCCTCCGGAGAGCCCATCTCCATGGACGCGATCATGTCCTTCATGGCCTTGCGCACCTTCGGCCACAAATCCGCGGGGACGTACGCGCGGGAGGCCGCGGAGCATTTCTGTCCTTGATATTCGAAAGCGCCGCGCACCAGCGCCGCCGCCAGCACGTCCGGGTCCGCCGACGAGTGCGCCAGCACGAAATCCTTGCCCCCCGTCTCGCCGACCAGGCGCGGATAATTGCGGTAGGTCCCCATCCCCGCGCCCACCTGCGCCCAAATCCCGCGGAACACCACCGTGGAGCCGGTGAAGTGCAGGCCCGCGAACTCCGGATGCGCGACCGCGGCCGACACCAGCGGCGCGGGATCGCCGTGAACCAAATTGATGACGCCGGGCGGCAGACCCGCCGCTTCTAAGAGCCGCATGATGAAGTAAGCGCTGTACAGCGCCAGCCCCGACGGCTTCCAGACCACGGTGTTGCCCATCAGCGCCGGGGCCGTGGGCAGATTGCCCGCGATCGCGGTGAAGTTGAACGGCGTCACCGCCAGCACGAAGCCTTCCAGCGCCCGGTATTCCAAGCGGTTCCACACGCCGCGCGGGCTCTCCGGCTGTTGGGCGTAGATGTTCTCGGCGAAGCGGACGTTGAAGCGCAGGAAGTCGATCAGCTCGCAGGCCGCGTCGATTTCCGCTTGATGCGCGTTCTTGGACTGGCCCAGCATGGTCGCGGCGTTCAGCGTCCAGCGCCAGTCTCCCGCCAGCAGGTCCGCCGCCTTCAGGAAAATCGCGGCGCGCGCCGCGA
>JABEUV010000119.1 GCA_013044195.1 Elusimicrobiota bacterium
ATGGCGTTGCTGCACTTCGTCGTGGAAAAAACCCGCATCGGCAAGGCCATGCGCGCGTGCGCCGACGATCTGGAAGCGGCGGGCCTGATGGGCGTGGACGCGGACGTGGTCATCGCCGCGACGTTCTTCATTGGCGGAGCGCTGGGAGGGGCGGCGGGCGTGCTCTACTCCATGAGCTACGGCTCCACCAAATACAACCTGGGCTTCTTGCCCGGCGCCAAGGCGTTTACCGCGGCGGTGCTGGGCGGCATCGGCAACGTGCGCGGCGCGGTGCTGGGCGGCTTCATCCTGGGGTTTCTGGAAGTGCTGGCCGCCGGCTACATCCCCAACGGCGCGCAATGGCGCGACGTGATCGCCTTCACGGTGCTGATCCTGGTGCTGTTGGTGCGCCCGTCGGGACTGCTGGGCGAAAAATTGGCGGAGAAAGTATGAAGGGCCTGCTGAACTCGCGCCGCACGCAGTGGGTCCTGCTGGCCGCGGCGCTGAGCCTTCCGTTTCTGGCGCGCGCGCTGGAGTTCTCCTTCCTGACGCGCGTCGGCGGCGTGGTGGGTCTGCTGATGCTGTTGTCGCTGGGGCTCAACGTCACCCTCGGCTACGTGGGCCTCTTCGATCTGGGCTTCATCGCGTTCTACGCCGTCGGCGCCTACGCCACGGCCATCCTCATGCGCGCGCACGTCGCGGCACCTCTGGCCGTCGTGCTGGCCGTTGCGCTGACCGTCGTCATCCGCTTCCTGCTGGGGCTGACCATCCTGCGCCTGCGCGGCGATTACCTGGCGGTCGTGACCATGGGCTTCGGCGAGATCGCGCGCTTGACCTTCAACAATTTGGACGCGCTGACCAACGGCCCCAAGGGACTGCAGGTGCGGCCGTGGCGGCCGCTGTCCTTCTTGGGCGCGTGGAAGCCGCTGGAGTTCGTGCGCAAGGAGTCCAACGTCCAGTTCTACTTCCTGATCGTCGCCGCGGTGTTCCTAGCCGCCGAGGCCTCGCGCCGCCTGGAGGATTCCCGCGTGGGCCGCGCTTGGGTGGCCATCCGCGAGGACGAGGT
This sequence comes from Elusimicrobiota bacterium, assembly GCA_013044195.1. Classification (GTDB taxonomy): domain Bacteria; phylum Elusimicrobiota; class Elusimicrobia; order UBA1565; family UBA9628; genus GWA2-66-18. The sequence continues at coordinate 1,046 of JABEUV010000119.1, forward strand.
CGCCGCGCGTCTGTCCGGCATTCCCGTACGCGAGTACAAGCTTCTGGCCTTCACGCTTTCGGCCGTCTTCGCCGGCTTGGCGGGCGCGCTGTTCGCGTTGTGGGACCAGTTCGTCACGCCGGAGTCGTTCATTTTCTGGGAATCCATTCTGCTGGTCGCCATCGTGGTGCTGGGGGGAATGGGCTCCATTGTCGGAGTCCTGCTGGGCGCGCTGATTCTGGGCGGCATCCCTTTGTTGATGGAAGCCACTTTGTCGCCGCAGTGGATCGACTACCGCTACCTGTTCTTCGGAATCATTCTGGTACTGATGACCTTGTTCCGGCCGCAGGGGCTTCTGCCGTCGGCGCGGCGCGAGGCGGAGCTGTCCTCATGAACACGGAGCGCGCGCTCTTAGAAGTTCGCGACCTGGCCCAGCACTTCGGCGGCCTGAAGGCCGTTGATCAGGTGACCTTGTCCATCCGCGCCGGACAGATCGCGGCCCTCATCGGTCCCAACGGCGCGGGCAAGACTACGTTCTTCAACGTGCTGACCGGCGTCTACCCCGGCACGCGCGGCGAGATCTACTTCGACGGCAGTCCCATCCGCGGTCGCCCCGCGCACGAGATCGTCGCGCGCGGCATCGCGCGCACGTTCCAGAACATCCGGCTCTTCTCCGACATGAGCGCTCTTGAAAACGTCATGGTCGGACGCCACGCGCGCTCGCGCGAATTCTTGCTGGGCCCGCTGCTGCGCACGGCCGCCTTCCGCGCCGAGGAGGCGGAGATCGAGGCGCGCGCCAAGGAACTGCTGGCCTTCGTGGGCCTCAAGGCGCAGGGCAACGAGCGCGCGCGCAATCTGTCCTACGGGGCCCAGCGCCGCCTGGAAGTGGCCCGCGCGCTGGCCAGCGAGCCCAAGCTCCTGATCCTGGACGAGCCGACCGCCGGCATGAACCCGACGGAGAGCGCCGACCTGGTGGCCCTCGTGCGCCGCGTGCGCGAGCGCGGCGTCACCGTCCTGCTCATCGAGCACCAGATGCGCGTGGTCATGGACGTCTGCGACCGCGTGTTCGTCCTCGACTACGGCGTGAAGATCGCCGAGGGCGCGCCGCGCGAGGTCACGGCCAACCCGCGCGTCATCGAAGCCTACCTGGGCCAGGAGGCCGCGTGAGCGGGGCCGCGATGCTGACGCTCGACGGCGTCCACGCCGTCTACGGCCGCAAGATACGCGCCCTGCGCGGGGTGAGCCTGGAGGTGCGCGCCGGGGAAGTGGTGGCGCTGATCGGCAACAACGGCGCGGGCAAGACCACCTTGATGAAGACTATCTCCGGCCTGCTGGCGCCGGAAAAAGGCCGCGTGACCTTTCAGGGCCGAGCGCTGTCCGGCCTGCCGCCGCACGAGGTCATGCGCATGGGCCTGTCCTTGGTGCCGGAGGGCCGCCGGATTTTCCCGCGCCTGACCGTGATGGAGAACCTGGAGATGGGCGCCTACTCCCGCCCGCGCGGCGCGGAGCTGGCGCGCGAATACGAGCACGTCTTCACGCTTTTTCCCGTGCTGGGCCGGCGCCGGGCCCAATTGGGCGGCACTTTGTCCGGCGGCGAACAGCAGATGCTGGCCATGGGCCGCGCTTTGATGGCCGCGCCGAAGCTCCTGATGCTCGATGAGCCGTCGATGGGCCTGGCCCCCGTCGTCGTCGACAAGATATTTGAAATCATCGCGCGCATTAATCAAGAAGGCGTGACCGTCCTGCTGGTGGAGCAGAACGCGCGCCGCGCTTTGAAGGCCGCCGCGCGCGCCTACGTGCTGGAGACCGGCGAGATCGTCTCCGCCGGCGACTCCGCGTCCCTGCTCAAGGACCCGGCCGTGCAAAAAGCCTACCTGGGCCTGTGACGCGCCCGGCGCTGTTCAGCGGGCCAAAGTCACGATGAATTCGCTCCCCTGTCCCGCGAGGGACTTCACCTGGATGCCGCCTCCCATGGCGGCCAAGGCCTCACGGCAAAACGCAAGCCCCAGCCCGGTCCCCGAGGCTTTCCCGTTGCGCGCCTCGGCCTGGTAGTAGCGCTCAAAAAGCAAAGGGACATGCTCCGCCGCAATTCCCGGCCCGGTGTCTTTGAAAGACAGTCGGACCGATTCTCGTCTGTATTCCGCCCGGATCTCCACCGCGCCGGATTCCGGCGTGAATTTCAGGGCGTTGTCCAGGAGATTCTGCGCCACTCGGAACAGGAGGTTGGAATCCGCGGTCGCTTGAATCGACGCATCGGCCTGCAGTTTGACGGTGATGCGCTTGGCTCGGGCCATAGGCTCCTGCATCTCGACGCATTTGGCGAGAAGTTCGCCTATCGATACGGTCTCCGGGCTCATCGGCATCTTGCCGGCGGCAAGTCTGGCCAGGTCCAGGTCGTTTTCCAGCAGCTTGGCCATGCGTCTCGCGCCTTGAAGAGCGATCGACAGCAGTTCCTTCTCTTCCGCGTCTCGCGACCAAGAGTTCGGAGATTCCGCCAGGCAGACCAACGCGGTCAAGACGACCGTCAGAGGCGACCTTATATCATGCTCCAGCATGCTGCGCCAGCCTTCCCGGCGGCGTTCGCAATTCGTCTGGACCGTCACGTCTTCGATCAGAGTGAAGTGCTTCTCGTTTTTACCCGAGTCCAACCGGAAGCAGCGAACCCGCAGATGCTTTCCCTTCGGACCATAACGCCCTTGGAAGCTCACCTCGGTCTCGCGCGAGCGCGCATCCCGCAAGGGGCAATGGGACCGGCAATCCCCGCCTCCTTGAGCGAACAGGCGCCCGCACAGCGCCGTGCAGACGGTCCGCCGGGTTTTCTCACGGGGAAAGCCGCCTAAAATCATTTCCGCCGCGGGATTTGCGTATGTGGCGCGGCTGCGGCGGTCGGAAATGCATATCCCGTCAGGAATCGCGTTGAAAAGGGGGATGAACGCCTCGGGGATGTCCGCGAGCATTTGGCTTCCCTCCGGACGGACGGCAACCGCCGTCGATAGCGTAGCCCCTCGATCACCGTTTTTGCCAGGGAGTCCGTACTCGTTTTGCCAATTTTTTACTTTGCCAAAGCACGCGAACGGCCGCCCGACCGCGCGGTGAAATAGAGTATAATGGCCGCGACGCCGGGGTAGCTCAACGGTAGAGCAATCGCTTCGTAAGCGATAGGTTGTGGGTTCGAATCCCATCCCCGGCTTTCTTTTTTTTGTCGCGGCCGTTTCCCGCCTTAATGTCGTATCATTACCGACCGTGAAGGATGCCTCGGCGACGATGCGGCGCTGGTTGCTCGTCGTCTGCCATTTCGTCGGGCCGCTGATCTTCTTCACGAACCTGACGCGCAATCCCTACGAGGGTCAGATCGCGCTGGTGCAGGCGGGGCTGGCGCTCTCGCTGGCCGCGTGGGCATGGGCCGAATCGGGGCGGCCCGGCGGCTGGCGGCTGCCGCGTCTTCCCGTCTCCGTTCCGCTGGCGCTGTTCGCGGCGCTGTGGGTCTTGAGCCTGGCGCGCTCGTGGTTGGTTCATCCAACGTTTTTTCGCCCGTCGATCGCGGCGATGGGTCTGCACGCGCTTTTTTTCCAGGGCTCCGTCTGCGCCGCGGCGTTCCTGCTGGCGGCCGGGATCGCGGCGCGCGACGACGGGTCATCGGATGTTCCTCTGGGCGCGTGGGCGGGATTTGCGTTGAGCTGGGGGCTTCTGTGGACGTTGTATCCGCAGGTCCGCGCCCGCGTCTACGCGCCGCCCGAGGATTTGTGGGCTTTTTTCTGGGATCCGTACGGCGCGCTGGTCTGGGCGCTGGGTTTGGCCGGCGTTCTGCGCCTGACGCGGCGCGGGCGCGTGACGGACTATCTTCACCTGGCGATGTGCGTGGGCTTCCTCGCGTCAGCCTATGGAGTTCTTCAGTATTTCAATCTGGATTTCATCTGGCCCTACACCCTCAACCCCTACGGCGGCCGCGCGGTGTCGACCTTTGGCAACCCGAATTTCCTGTCCAGCTACGACGTCGCGCTGATGCCCATCGCGCTGGCCTTGTTCCTGATCGAGCGCAAGACGGCGCGGCGACTGATCTACGCGGGCGTGTTCCTGACGCTGGAGGGCGCCTTGCTGGCGACGCTCACGCGCTCGTCCTGGGCGGGGGCGGCCGCGGCCTGTCTTGCGCTGGCCGCCTTCGCTCCCTTGCGCGAGCGCCTGCGCCGCGACGCGCGCGTCGTCGGGCTTCTGCTGGCCGCCGCGGCGGCGCTGGCCGCGCTCTGGCCGTCCAGCGCGATCTCGGCCGGCTATACGCCGACCGTGGTCGATCGCCTGACCGAGATCGGCACGTTTCTCAAACGCGACGGGTCCTACAGCCCTCTGCACCAGCGCGTGCTGATCTGGGCCAGCGCGTGGCTGATGGGGCGGGAATCTCCGCTGTGGGGCAAGGGCGCGGGCGTTTTCGAGCTGTTCTATCCGTTCTATCAGGGCACGATGCTTCATGCCTATCCGTTCTTCCATAACATGCGCACGCACGCCAACAACGCCCACGACGAGCTCGTGGAGAATTTCGCGCAGGTGGGCCTGCTGGGCTTGGGCGCGTTCCTGGCCTTCTGGGCCGCGTTTTTTGAAGCGGCGCGTCGCTGGGCGCGCGGCCGCGCGGGCGCGGACCCGCTGTGGACCGGCGCGGTGGCCGGCTGCGCGGGCGTGCTGGTCGACAACCTGCTCAACGTCTCGCTGCATTTCGCCGTGCCCGCGTTCCTGTTCTGGTGGCTGGCCGGAACGGCCATGGGGCGCGGCGAGCGCGAGGGGGCGACCAAGCCTGTGCGGGTTCTGCCGCCGATGGCCGGCCGCGCCGCGGCGGCGGTGCTGGCGCTGGCCGCGGCGGCGACGGTCTGGATGGCGGTCCGCGTCTGGCGGCGCGAGGCCTGGTATTTCGCCGGCTTCAAGCGCTCGAAGGGGGGCGATCTGGCCCTGGCCCAGCACGACCTGGAGCGCTCGCGCGCGATCGGCCCGCGCGAGGTCAACGCGCTGTACGAATTGGGCAACGTCTACGCGCGCGCCTCGCGCCCGCGCGACGCGGCCGCCGCTTACCGCGCGGCGCTCTCGGCCAACGCCGGCTATGATGAGATCTATTTCAACCTCGGCACGCTCGATAACACCGTGCTCGCTCGGCCCGAGGAGACGCGTGGGCTTTACGAGGTCGCCTGGGCGATCAATCCTTTGTCGAGCCCTCTCGACAACGCGCTGAGCGCGATCTACCTGCGCGACCCCGCGCGCGACGGCGCCGCCGCCGAGCAGGTGCTGCGCCAAGCCACGCGTGATTTTCCGGAGAACCCCGACCACTGGAACAACTTGGGCTACGTGCTGGCCGCGCGTCGGGACTGGGCGGGCGCGGAGACGGCGTATACGCGCGCCCTGGAACTCGCCCCCGACATGCCGACGGCTCTGCGCAATCTGGAGAACGAGTCGGCTCAGTCCGGCCGTCCTCCCGCGCCGATCCTGCGGGCGCTGCGCGACCTTCAGGCCGTGACGGCGGCCGTGGCGCGCCGCGATGCCTCCGACGCGACGCTGGCCCGGGCCGCCGCCGTCGCGCGCCTGGCGCCGGACATACTGAAAGGACGGTTTTTGTACGGCAGCCTTCTGCTCTCCCGCGGCCGCGCGGCCGACGCCGTGCCCGAGTTGGAATATGTGGTCGCCCGCCTTCCGTCCAAGGCCGCGCCGCGACTGAACCTGGGGGCGGCTTACCGCGCGCTGGGCCGCGCGGATGACGCGCGGGCGCAATTCCAGGCGGCGCTTGCCGCCGAGCCGAACAATCCCCAGGTGCTTGCCCAGTTGCGCGCGCTGGGCGCGATCAAATGACTCCTTGCCAGCGGGGTCCAATCTCCGCAATAATTCAGCAATCGTGATCGTCTATCCTGACGAGGAAGGCTCCTGGAGTTGGGGGCCTCATTGTATGTCCGACCTAAAAATCACTATTATTCTTGCGCTTTGCCTGGCCGGGTCCCGCGCTTATGCGCAGGACTCGGGCGCGGACCGTCCCGGGTTGAGCCGTCAGATGAGATCCGCCATCCACCTTTACGAAGTCGGCGACGACATGGAGTCCATGAACCGCTTCATGGACATCCTCACGCACGGGGACCCGTCCGAACGGCCGATGGCCAACCAGTATCTGAATCTGATCACGAAGCGCATGAGCAGCACCGGTGGAGCGGGTGGATCTCCGTCGGCGGCTGCGGCGAGCGAGGTCGCGCCGGCGCCGCCGCCGCCCGCGCCGCAGCGGGCCGCGCCGCCGCCGCCCACTGCGATCCAACCGCCGGTCGCGGTGGAGTCCGCCGAACCCCCCGTTGCGACTCCCGTTGCGAAGCCGGCGGCGGAAAGCGAGCCCGTGGCCAAGCCTCCGTCCTCCTCCGCCGAGCCGTTGACCGCCGCCAACAAGGCCTTGATGCGACAGGAGATTCAAGCGCGTCTGCGCGCCGCCCAGGAAAAAAGCGTGGCGGATTTGCGCGGGCTTGATGGGGTGCGCGTGGTCATGCGCGCCAACGGTAAGCCGGCGGCCATCGGCATTCCGTCGCCGCTTCTGTTCCGTTCGGGGATTTCGTTTCAACGCGACGCGGGGCGCATTCTTGACCCGCTGACGAAGCTGGTCTTCGCGCTGGGGGAAACCCAGGTCGTGATCCTTCCCGAAGGGACCGCGATCGGCGACGCGAAGGTCCTGGACATGCGCCGCACGATGGGCATCTCGGCGCATCTCTACGAGGCGGGCGTGGCGCCGCCGCGGGTGCGCGTGAACCTCCTGAACACTCAGGTCGATCTGCCCCGCGGCCTGCTGGACTTCAAGGGTGTGGTGATCTCTTTCGTCTACGACCAGCCGATGAACCTGGAGGCCGAAAGCGAGGTCGGCGACGAGCTCGGGCCGCCCATCTCGCTGGGCGTATTTCCGCCGCAGTTGCGGCCTGCCCGCAATCAGGGAGCGATCATCGAGTTTTCGGTGACGGATCCGCCGTCGGGGCTGACGTCGTGGAAGTTTCAACTCCTCCAGCCGGCCGCCGGGGGAGAGGAACTGGCGCCGCTTCAGGAAGTCATCGGCGGCGGCCCCGTGTTCCATCAGATTTTCTGGAACGCCCGGCAGAACTACTTCGGCGCGCCGCTGGCGCCGGGCCGCTACGAGTGCGTGCTGACCGCGACGGATACCAAGAACCGCCAGCGCGCCCTGCATCGCTGGATTACCGTGCTGGGCGAGAGACAGCCCGAGGAAGATCTGCTGGCGACGCCCTCCGAAAAGCCCCAGGCCGCGCCGGCCGCGAGCGCGGCCGTCGCCGCGGCGGCGGTTCCAGGCGATTCTCTCTCCGGCGGCCACTCGGCCGCCCCCTTGGTCAAAGGCGTGAAGGCCGAGGCGGAGCTTGTTCCCAAACTCGCGCATGTTCAGAAGCCGAAACGGCGCGTGGCGAAGCGCGCGGGACGAAAGAAGAGAGTCAAATCGAAGTCGCAGCCCGAGGCGGCGGACGCCGCGTCCTCCAAGCCCGGACGCTACAAGCTCAAGTTCGATCCGAACACCCACGAGCTGACCGCCGCGGCCGAACGGTCGTTGGCCAAGGCGGCGAAATCGTTCGCTTCCGGCGGGACGCTGAAGGTCGTCGGACATGCCGGACCCGATGAGGCCGGCGCCTCCGCGCTGGCGGATCGGCGGGCGAAGCTGGTCGTCGGTCTGCTGATCAACCGCTACCAGATCGATCCGAAGAGCATCGAGATGTCGACGGCCGACGCGTCCGACGCGGCGCTGGTCGAGGTCGTCGTGGGCGGCAAGGACTGAGATGCCCGGCTTCGACGACATCATCGAGCAGCTCGCCTTCGGCAAAGAGAAGCGAAAGCCGGGCCCAAGCTTGGGCCTGTATCTGAGCCCCGACACGATCTATCTCGCGGAGTCGCACATCGACAGAGCGGGGAAGTTCATCGTGGATCATCTGGTCCGAATTCCGATTCCCGCCGCGGTCAAGGGCGCCAATGCGGCGGCGACGATGAACACCGATTTTCTGTCCGATTCGCAGAAGGTCGCGGGCCTGATCAAGCAGTCGATGGCGCAGACTCGTTGGAACGTCAAGAACGTCCGCGTGACGCTGTCCCATCACTTGGGCATGCTGCGCTACTTCACGATGCCGATGCTGGACCGGCGCTTCCTGAGGACCGCCGTGCCCTTGGAATCCAAGAAATACATCCCGATACCTTTCGACGTCCTGGCGCACGACTTCCAGACGATGGCGCTGCCGCCCGACGCAGCAGGCAAGAACCGTCTCGGCGTGCTGATCGCGGTCACGCAGAACAAGAACGTGCCGAACATCGTCGGACTGCTTGGGAGCCTGGACCTGCAGCTCGACGGACTGGAGGTCGCCCCCTGCTCCGTCCTGCGGCTGTGGCAAGCGGTGAATCCGCCGAAGGAAGCCGGAGCGTTTGCTCACGTGCACATGGATGGGGGCAACGTGCGCGTGATGGTCAGCGAGCACGGCGTGCCGATCTTCTTTCGCGAGGTCTTTCTCAGTTCCGATCCGACGCTCAGCGATCTGCGCAAGATCGATCTGGCCGGCTGTCTGGCCTATATTCGCAAACAGCTGGGCATCGCGAACGTCACGCACGTGCGCGTCAGCGGGAATATCCCTAATATCGCGGAGCTCGCAGCGGCTTTCTCCGCGGAAGCCGGCGTCGAAGCGCGGATACAAGACACCCCGAGCCTTCTGTCGATTAAAAGCGGTGAATGGGGGGGCTATGCCGCGCTGGGGGCCTCGGCGCACGCGTTGGTCCCGACGCCGCTGTCCCTGGACCTTGCGGCGATGGACCGCATCGGCGACGACGAACGGCGCGTCGCCCGCGACATCATGATCGGCGGGACCGTGGCGGCCGCTTTGCTGGCGGCGGCGGGCCTCACGAAATCGGCGACTTACGCCTACCGGGCCCAGGAGCTCGCCAAATATCCTCTCGACCCGAGCACGAAGGCCGTGATCGGCACGATGGCGCCGGCCCAGATCGACGCGCTGCTTACGGAGATGAAGAAGCAGGCGACGGACCTGAAGGTCATCGTCCCGTCCAATCGACCGAAGTTGACCGAACTGCTCCGTGAAATCATCCAGCTCATGCCCGACAAAGTGTGGCTGACGCGGATTTCGGTCGTCAGCCCTCTGGTGGAGGGGGAGCATGCCGGTTTCAAGATGCTCCTCGAAGGCCGCGCGCAGAGCGATTCCATCGCCGACGAACAAGCGCTCGCTTTTAAATTTAAAGACGACTTGCTGCGCTCGCCTACGATCGGCCGCTATTTCAATATCCAGATTTCCCTCGAGAGGGGCCGGGGCGCCGAAACGATCCAGACGGCGGGCATGGATCCGGAGCTCCTGCGTCAGAAGCTCGAGGATCGCACCAAATTCACGATGAATGTCGACGCAAAACGCTGATGGCCGAATCCTTCGATATCAAGAGCTTGGCGGGCTTGGCGTCGAACGAGTTGGAACTGGTCTTCGGGACGCTTCGAGACAAGGGCGCCAAGCGCTTCGGCCGGGCTTTCGCGGTGGCGGGCGTCATCATCCTGGCCGCCTACGTCCTTTTGTATCGGCCGCCGCAGAGCAAGAGCGATAAGCTGGAATCGCAGATCGCCCACGCGAAGGTCATGTTCGACTACGGCGAGAAATATAAGGCCTTGCACGACCTGTTCTTGTCCGCCTATTCCCGGCTTCCCTCTCCCGCCGACCGTCAGCAGTGGCTGACCAACTCGATGCGCGCGCTTTTGCAGGCCGGCAACCTGGAGAGCGACGATTTCAGGCCGTCGGATGAGCTTGAGCATGACGGCCTCGTGTTCCAGGACGCGACGGTTTCCTTCCAGGGGCATTTTTCCGACGTCTACGGCGTTCTTCTCAGGGCGGAAAATGCTCGCCCGCTGATGCACATCCAGCGCGTCGATATCTCGAAGCTCAACAACAGCGACCCTGACTCCGCCGGAATCGCCCATGTCGAATGCGACCTGGCGACCGTGATTCCGCTCAAGAGGTTTCAGTGAGCGAGGGTGAGAGCCGTCGCAAGGGGGGGCTGGGCTGGCTGATCCTTGTCGCGGCGCTGGCCGTTCCCGGATTCCTTTTTTACAACTGGTCGCGCAGCATGAAGGCGGAGCATGAGCACGCTTTGACCGGCAAGGCGATGGGTCGCGCCGCGCAAGGGGCTCTGTTTGCGACGCCTCCGTCGGGCGGACGCCTCGTCAATCCGATCGCTCGGGGTACGGCCGTGCCGGTCGTTCGCGCGCCGATGTCGACGCCGACGCCGGCGGCGAAGACGATGTCGCCGCCCGCGATATCTCGTCCCGTCTCGGCGTCGGTCGCGACGGCGACCGCGCCGGCCGCGGCCGTTAAAGCCGCGGCGTCCGCCGTGGCGCTCTCCAGCGCGGCGGTGACGCTGTCGCGCGATCCGCTCGTCTCGCCGCTTGACCTCGTCCGGCAGCGCGAGGCCGCCGCCGAGCGCGAGCGCCAGCGCCTTGCGGCTCTGGCCGCGTCGCGCTACGTCCCGCCGCGCCGCAAGCGTCCCGTGGAGCGCAAGATCGAGATGGACGTCGATCTTCAAGGCGTGGTGACGACGCCGGACGGCAGCGCGCGCGCCATCGTCAACAATGAAACATTGTCCAAAGGCGATTCGTTCCAAGCCCCCGGGCACAGCGGTCGCGTGAGCGTCGTGGAGATCACGTCCGACACCGTCTGGTTCGTCTACAAGAAGCGACGCTTTAAAAAGGTCATCAGCAGCGAGTAGCGCCTGGAGGCATCATGAGGCTCGTCAAGCATTTGCGACGCACGTCAATCCCGCGTTCAGCGGCGGCCGTTGCCGTCGGCGCGAGCCTGGCGCTTGGCGACGTTCCCGCCTACGCGCAGCGCCGCCAGGCCGAGCCCGACGCCAATCCCGCGTTTCAAAGCCAAACCTCCGGGACTTCAAGCGACGCCGGCGGGCCGGTCGCCGAGCCGGGAGCGGCTGCGGCGGCGTCGCCCGCCGCGGCGGCCCCGGGCGGTGCGGATGCGGCGCTCGGCGAGCCGCGCAGCGTGCAGAGCGTGCAGATCGGCGCCGCGGCGCCTCCCGTCGACACCGAGCCCGCGGAGACGGCGCCGTTGGACACGCGCGTGACCGTCCGCGTGAAAGGCGTGCCTCTGGCGACCTTTCTCGACACGATCTCCGCGCAGGCCAAGATCAACTTCATCATCACCGAAGGCCTTGAAGAAAAACGCGTGACGGCGTTCCTCCAGAACGTCACGGTGCGCGATGCCCTTCAGGTTCTGCTTGAAATCAAGGGGCTGACGTATCAGCGCATCGGCAAGACCAACACCTACGTCGTGACCCAGCGCTCGAAGCAGGCCGAGAACCTGGTGACGCGCATCTATGCGCTCTCCTACATACCGCTCATCGATCTGACCGCGAAGGATGTGACGTCCGTCGCGGCGACTACGACCGGAAGCGCCGGCGCTGCCTCCGTGGCGCCGCCGCCGCAGGCGCCCGCGCCCGCCAGTTCGGGCGGCGGGGGCGGCGGGGGAGGCGGCGGCGGCAACAAGCCGTGCTCTCCGAAGAACCGGAACATCGACATCGCGCGCATCTTGTGCTCGGTGCTGTCGAAATCCGGCGACATCGAGATCGAGCCGCGCACGAACTCGATCATCGTCACCGATATCCCCGAAAGCTTCCCGCAGGTGGAGCAGATTCTCTCCGAGCTGGATAAAAAGGCGCCGCAAGTGCTCATCGAAACTCAGATCGTCGAGATCGACTCGACGCGCACGCGCAACCTCGGCTTCGAATGGGGCGGCCAGAACGGCGAGTTGGGGACGTTCACGGGAGGCAAGCGCGACACCACGTTCCCCATGAATATGTCCTCTAATCCGTCGAACACCCATTTCTTCGACCCGCTACTCTTGCCGGGCGGCGTGATCAGCACGATCGGCATGCTTGCGGGCGGAGCGAGCGGTGCGGCGATGGCGACGCCGATGACCCAGAACACGCAATTATTCGGTTCATATCTACAGACGAGCGTCCTGGACCTCACCTCGTTGGCGGTGACCCTGCGGGCTCTCGTGGAGAGTTCCGAGGCGCGCTTCCTGGGCAAGCCGAAGGTTCTGACGTTGAACAACAAGACCGCGACGATCGAGATTCAGCAGAACCAGGCCGTCGCGATTCAAAGCACTCTGGCCGGCGGCTTCGGCGTCACGCAGTCCGTTCAGCAGGCGGAACGCTACGACACCGGCGTCAAGCTCCAGGTTACGCCGCAGGTCAACAAGGACGGCTACATCACGATGCTGCTGGAGCCGACGTTCGCGAACGTCGAGCAGTCGGTGGTCTCGACGGCGGCCAACCCCGTTTTCGACCCGCTGACGCGCGCCAGCGTCACGCTCGTTCGCGTCAAGAACGGCCAGACGGTGGTCATCGGCGGCCTGCTGGAGTCCAACGAGACCAAGGACGTGCGCAAGGTTCCGTTTCTCGGCTACATCCCGCTGATCGGCTGGCTGTTCACGAGCAACCTCTACACGCGCACCAACACGGACTTGGTCATCTTCATCACTCCGACCATCGTCAGCGACTGACGCAGACGCCTCTGTTCGTGCCGCGCGCCGCCCCGGGGCTTGACAAGCGGCGGGGGGCGGCTATACTTCGGTTACAGCGAGAGGAACGCACCCACTATGGCCGAAACACTTGCCGACATTTTGGTGACGAGCGGGGTCTTGACCCTGGAGCAGCGCGATAAGGCTCAGAAGGTCGCGTCGCAGACGAAGTGCCAGTTTTCCGAGGCGGCCGTCAAGCTTGGTTTCACAAAGGAAGAGGACATCGCCATCGCGCTGTCCAAGCAGTACGGCGTTCCCTACGCGTCGCGCGACAATAAGATCCTGAAGGCCGAGAAGGGGCAGAATCTGGAGAAAATCCTGCCCGAGTCCTTCGCGCGGCAGAACTTCATCCTCCCGCTCTTTCAAGACAACAACGTGCTTGCCGTGGCCATGTCGGAGCCCGATAACATGCTGCTGCTCGACAACGTCAAGATGCTGACGGGCCTGGAGGTCCAGGCCTTCATCTCGACCAAGACCCAGATCATCAAGGCGATCGACGAGTTTTATCTCGGCGGCAGCGTGATCGACCGTACGCTGGATTCCAAGAACGCCTCCGAGGAGGTCGAGGAGGCGGTGCAGGCGGGCGATGAACGCTTGAACCTGGACCAAGTCGCGGCCGACGCGCAGGGCGCGCAGGTCGTTTCGCTCGTCAATGCCATCCTCAAGCAGTCCATCCAGGAGCGCGCGTCGGACATCCACATCGAGAAATACGACGAACGCATCAACATCCGCTTCCGCATCGACGGTGTGCTCTACGAACGCACGCCGCCGCCCAAGCAGATGTTCAACGGCATCGTCTCGCGCCTGAAGATTTTGTCCAAGCTGGACATCGCCGAACGGCGCCTTCCCCAGGACGGCCAGTTCTCGATCAAGGTCCAGAACCGGGTCATCGACCTGCGCGTCTCGATCTGTCCGTGCGTGTTCGGCGAGAAGGTCGTCATGCGCCTGCTCGACAAGGGCGCCGTCGAACTCGACATCAACAAGGTCGGTCTGGACCCGCGCCAGCGCGACGACATCATCGAGGCGGCCAATCGCCCGCACGGCCTCTTCTTCATGACCGGTCCGACCGGCTCCGGAAAGACCACGACGCTCGGCGCGATCCTGAACACGATCAAGAACCCCGAGATCAACATCATGACCATCGAGGACCCGGTCGAGCTCAAGATCGAGGGCATCAACCAGGTCCAGGTGCGCGCCGCCATCGGTCTGACGTTTGCCTCGGCCCTGCGCTCCTTCCTGCGCCAGGACCCGGACGTGATCCTGGTCGGAGAGGTGCGCGATCAGGAAACCGCGCAGACCTGCCTGCGCGCAGCACTTACGGGCCACTTGGTGATCTCCACTTTGCACACCAACGACGCGCTGTCGTGCGTCGTTCGTTTGATCGACATGGGCATCGAACCGTTTATGCTCGCCAACTCGCTGCAGTTGGCCGCGGCCCAGCGCCTGGTGCGCTTGCTCTGCCCGCACTGCAAGAAGCCGGCGAAGGTGCCGTTGGAGTTGGCGCAGACGGTGGTCAAGGAGGCGTTGATCGAGTCTGCCCCGGATCCCGCGTCGGTCGTCTTCTACGAGGCGCGCGGCTGCGATAAATGCTCGCGCACCGGCTACTCGGGCCGCAAGGCGATTTACGAAGTTTATAAGCTCAACGGGGCCATGCGCGAGATCATCTACCGCTACGGCGGCGACATCGGCCGCCTGCGCGCGGCGGCCGAGGAGGCGGGCATGTGGACCATGCGCGCCAGCGGCTTTCGAAAGGTCATCAACGGCCTGACGACCATCGAGGAAGTGATGTCCGTGACCGTTTCGGATTGACGGGGCCGGCCGCATTTCAGCGCACGGGTCGTCGCCCGGGTCGTCGCCTTGACAAGGACGTAGGGGCGTATTACACTGCGTCTAGGCTTATTTATGGCGCGATATTCCTATACAGTCCAAGACAGCCGAGGCGAAACGAGTTCCGGAGCCATTGAGGCCTCCGACGAGAACGAGGCGATATCGACCCTGCAGTCGAAAGGCTATTTCATCCTTTCGATCAGCGCCGATAAGGCCGCGGGCGGCGCCGCCGCGAAAAGCGGCGGCGCGGTCGCCATCCAGGACCTGGTCTTCTTCGCCGAGCAGTTGGCGACGCTGCTCAACGGCGGCGTTCCGCTGGTCCGCGCGCTGTCCTTGCTCGGCGAGAACTCCGGTTCGAAAGGCCTGCAGTTCGCGCTGGCGCAGGTCACCAAGGACGTCGCCAGCGGAACGGCGCTCTATAAGGCGCTGGAGAAGCATCCCAAGGTGTTCGACACCCTTTGGGTGTCGCTGGTCCAGGCCGGCGAGATGGGCGGCCAACTGCCGAAGGTGCTCAAGCAGATCGGCGCCTATCTTGCCTCGCAGGCGGAACTGCAAGGCAAGATCATCACGGCGCTGGCCTATCCCGGCGTCTTGATGACGGTCTCGCTCGGCGTGCTCCTGTTCTTCATCGTCAAGATCGTCCCCGTTTTCGCCGACATCTTCGCGGGCTTCAACCTCAAGCTGCCTCCTTTGACCCAGGCCATCATCTTCATCTCGCACCTCCTCGTCCATCATCTTGCGGGCCTGATCACCACCATCGTCGGCTCGTACTTCGCCTGGGCCGCCTACACGTCGACGGAACCGGGGCAGGAGGCGAAGTGGAACATGATTCTGGGCTTTCCATTTTTCGGAGATTTCATAAAAAATATCCTGATCGAGCGCTTGTTGACCACTTTATCGACCTTGATCGAATCGGGGGTGAGCATCCTCAGCGCCATCACCGTGCTGGAGGGAGTCTTCGCCAAGAACATCATCTTCCGGCGCGTGCTGGGGGCGGTCAAGAACGACGTGGCCAGCGGAAAGTCGATTTCCCAGTCCTTCAAGAAGACGGGAGTCCTTCCCAATCTCGTCACCGAGATGATCTTCATGGGCGAGGAGTCGGGAAAACTCCCGGACATGCTGGTGACCCTTTCATCTTTTTACAAGGAGCAGATCGACCAATTTACGCGGCGCTTCAATTCGATCATCGAGCCGCTGATGGTCGTCGCGGTCGGCGCGATCGTCGGCGTGATCGTGCTTGCCGTGTTCCTGCCGATCTTCAAGCTTTCGACCATGGGAGGCGGCCATTGATGAGAAGTTCTCGATTGCACGGCTACACTTTGATGGAACTGATCGCGGTCGTTCTGATCATCGGCATTCTGGCTGCGTTCGCCGTTCCTCAATATCTGAAAACCGTCGAGACGAATAAATTCGACGACGCCGTCGGGCTGACCAACCAGATCGGCATGACCAACCGGATGTTCGCGCTGGATCATAACGGCGCCTATGTCGACGGCGCATTCAGCGGCGTCGGTTGCGGCTGCACCAGCGGGACCTGCGCGGGCTACCCGAACCCCACCCCCGCGCCGTTCAACACGCCGTGCGCGCTCGTCTGCTGCAATTACCTCGGCGATCAGTCCTGGAACTTGAAGCCTTATACTTTTTACGCGTGCGACCCCGGCACCGGCAGCGGCGGCGGGCCCTGCGGCTCCGGTCAAACGGTCTCCGGCGCGACGCGTACGAACGGCGCCAGCCCGGGAACCAGCTTCTCGCCGTACACGGGTTGGGGAGTTTATATGAATTCCTCGGGGGGCATGTATTCGCTTGGCGGCGCGCCGAATCCGACCTATTGACGCTCGACGCCTCGCAGGCTACACGCTCATCGAGGTGGTCGTGGCGTTGCTTTTGTCGGCGATCATCGCGACGGCGGTCATGAGCGTCGCGCTCACCGCAAAAATGAACGGGGGGCAGAACGGAAAGAACGACCGGCATGAGATCGCGGGGCAGGCGGTAAAGAACGTGTCCGCCGCCCTGCGCAGTTTCGTCTCGGGGTGCTGCGACGTGTCCGCCGACTGCAAAGCGTTCAGTCCTGCGACGCCCTACACCTGTTGGCCCCTCCACGGGCCCAACACCGCCGGAGCCGACGGCGGCTGGACCTTCAACGGCTACGCGATGGCCTCCGGCGTGGTCGGCGATCCCAGCTACGCGGGCCGCTATGCGCTTCTGAGCGGCACGCACATGCTCACGAACGTTCTGCCCGCGTGGTTTACCGCGGCGCCTTATAACGCGCAGCTCAGCTATAAGGTCGATGCCAGCGCAGGGGTGGGCGTGATCTACAGCCTGCCCGCCACCTATCCTTCGACGCCGGTCATGCCGCAGGTGAACATCAGCGTCACATGGACGGAGCCGGCATCCCCATGAGACATCGCCAGCGCGGCTTTACGTTGCTGGAACTGGTGATCGCGCTTTGCTTTTCGACGATCGTCCTTTACGGGATTACCAGCATATTCACGTCGATGACGAAGTTTCAGTTCGAGGCCGTGCGCAAGAGCTCGGTCGACATATGGTCGCAGGCGACGCTGGCTCAAATGACGAAGGAGATCGAGGACGCCACTATTCTCTATTTCCCGAACACGGCCAACGTCTATACGACGGCGATCATGGGCTGCTCGAACTGGTCGGCGGAGCTCAATGGGATGCCCGGTAATCCGGGCGCCGCGGGCGCTCTGAATCCCAACGACTACTTACAGTCTCCCGTGGTTTGGTTCTATTACTGCTACGACACGACCAGTGGACCCACCGTGCCGCCCAGCACGACGCCGGTGGCTTACTTGCGAAGGCTTTCGGCGACGCAGATCACCGCCGGCGGCGTGCCGAGCTGCCCGGGAGTGGGTGTCACGCCGGCCTCGTATCCGTGCACACCGAGCTATACGCTTCCCGGAGCCGGGAAAAAAACAAACGACGTGATCGCGACCGAAGTGAACTTGCTTCCGGGCTACCACATGTTTACGTACAACAACACCGACCCGGCCACGGGCGTCAACATGAACTTCATCGTCGGCAATCCCTCGGCCGGGACGCCGACCGGCGGGGAATCCGGCGAGCAATCGGCGGCGAACATCACCAACCCGCAGACGATGGTGGTGCAGACGTCGATCACGCTGAACAGGCCCTACCTGAACTCCAACGACTGATGAACAAACGCGGCAGCATACTTTTGCAGGTGATCGTGACCGGCGTCATCCTGGCGATGATCTCCGCGGCGATCCTGCGCATCACTATGGGCTCTTCATTCGTGACGGCGCGAGTCAACAGCGAGACGGCCCAAAAGCGCGGCGACGAGGGCGGCCTGGCGCGCCTGCTTGCGGCGTGGAACGCGAACGGCGTCTGCACGACGGGTTCCGGCTATACATGCTCCGGCACTTCCGGCTCGTGCAGCTGCACCTGCCATCCGTCCAATCCCGTCGATCCGACCGTGACCGTACAGCATGCCGTGGGTCAGCCCGTCGGACCGCCGTTCACCACTCCGGGTCAGTGCCAGGTGACCGTGACGGCGACCGACACGGTCGGCATGGCCGCGTCGGATCAGGGCTCGGCCAATTATTGACCGTGCGCCGACTCATCGTCACCGCCGACGACTTCGGAGATTCCGCGGACGTCAACGCGGCGGTGGTGCGCGCCTACCGCGGGGGCGTTCTGCGCTTTGCAAGCCTCATGGTCCTGCGCCCCGCCGCGCGGGGGGCGGCGGACCTGGCGCGCGACAATCCGGGCCTGGGCGTGGGTCTGCACTTGGAGTTGTGCGCGGACGCGCCGCATGAAGCGGGCCTGCGCTACTTCTTCGACGCGCGCGCGCGCGCCGGCGTGGAGGGGGAGATCCGCGCGCAAATCGAAGCCTTGCGCGCGCTGGGCGTCACCCCCACGCACATCGACGGTCACATCAACGTTCACGTCCACCCGGTCATTTTTCCGGCGGTGTGCCGCCTGGCGCGCGAATACGGCATCCCGCGCGTGCGCCTGCCCTCCAGGGAGCTGGCGGCAAGCCTGTCCTGCGCGCCCGACGATCCGATTCTCCCGCGCCTGGCGCTGGCCGGCACGTTCGCGGCGATGGGCGCCTGGGTGCGGGGGGCGGCGCTCGGCCTGGAGGTTCCGACGACGTGGGGACTTCTGCGTTCGGGCCGGATGAGCGAAGATTACGTGGTTGGACTGATTTCACGTCTGCCGCAGGGCACGACGGAACTCTACTTCCATCCGCACCTGGACCCGGTCACGGCCGTCGTCGGCGCGCCCACGGCCACGCACCAGTCCTACAGCGAGCTTAAGACCTTGCTCAGCCCGCGCGTGCGCCGCGCGCTGGAAGACTCCGGCGCCGAACTGGTAAGCGCCGCCGCGTCAGCCGCGCGCTGAGGCGCGCTCTCGGCGCTGGTGCGCCGCATAAAAGCCCAGGCCCAGCCCGGCCCAGCAGACCTCGCGCACATGACGGATGATGCCCACGGTAAATCCCGTCGCGGCGGGCAGTCCCAGGCCCGCGAAGATGGCGACCTTGCCGCCTTCCTGCGTGCCCAGCTTGGCCGGGACCCAGAACGCCAGCGCGTCGACCAGATTCGACAGGAACTCGATCGAGAACGCGGTCTCCACGCCGATGGGCAGGCCCAGAAAACGGCAGATCAACCAGACCTCGGCCGCGCCCCAGGCGTAGCCCAACATGAAGAGGCCGATGGAGCCCAGCAGCCGCACGGGATGTCGGCGCAGGTAGGATTTGAGCAGGGCGCGCACGGGCGCGCTGCGTTCCACGGCTTGCGGGTAGCGGCGCGAAAACCACAGCGGCGGCTCGATGAGCAGGAGGCAGACGCCCAGCACGAGGCCGAACAGGATCGCGCCGACGCCGAATGCGCCGAACGTGGCCTCGCGCCCGGGAAAATCGAAGAGATCAGCGTGCAGAAGGTAGCCCAGGCCGCTGAGGATGAAGAACGCCTGTCCGACGGTCTGCGTGACTTTGGCGACCAGCACGCTGGTCGTCTTGACCTCGGCGGGCAAAGGCCCGGGCAGCATCCCCGGACGCACGAACTCGCCGGCCACGTTCGCGCTCGGCGTCAGGTAGTTGACCCCGTCTCCGGCGATGCGCACGCGTACCAGGTCCCGAAAGCGCGCTCCCCCGGCGCTTTCCGGGGGGAACGCCAGCTTCCAGCCCGTCGCGTTGAGCATGTGATCGCAGATCTGGAAAGGCAGGATCACGGCGAAGCCCCAGCCGAAGCCGGCGACGCGGCTCCAGACCAGGCCCGGGCCGAAAGACCAGAGCAGGTAGAAGAACGTGGCCGCGCCGAGGACGAGGACGACGGGGGTGAAATAATCGCGCAGCTTGTGAAGCACGGTTTAGGGCTCGAAGGCCAGCGCGCGGCGCGGCGTGGCCGAGGTCACGGGCAGAAGTCGGCCCTGGCGGCCGACGTCGTAGAGTTGCCCGCGCCACAGCACGCGCGAGGAGCCCCACGCGGCGATCCAGGCGGCGAAGG
Organism: Elusimicrobiota bacterium; assembly: GCA_013044195.1. Taxonomy (GTDB): domain Bacteria; phylum Elusimicrobiota; class Elusimicrobia; order UBA1565; family UBA9628; genus GWA2-66-18. Next base: position 20,901 of record JABEUV010000119.1, read on the forward strand.
TCGACCATTCGCCCAAAGGGATCAGCAGCAGAGCCGCCGCGTCCCGGCGTGCGCCGGACGCGCGCGCAAGCGCGTCCGCCGCGAAGGCTTTGGCCGCCCAGACGGCGGCCAGCAGGCCCAGCACGGCCGGGTCGGGGCCGACCAGCAGGGCGGCAAGCGTCAACAGAGAGAAGCCGTGCAGGACCACGCTCCCGGCATGGCCGGCGGGCTGACAGAGGCGGATCGTGCGCGCCCAGCGCGTCATGTGCCGGAAGTGTTCGGCGCCGCCGTCGATGTCGGGGACCACGGTCGCCAGCGCGTCGGCGATCTCCAATCGCCAGCCGGCCGCGCGGATGGACTCGCCCAGCCAATAGTCGTCGGCCAGATGGTCGGCCAGATTCTCGAAGCCCCCCGACGCGTCGAAGGCCGAGCGGCGCACCATCATCGCCGCGCCCATCGCAAAGCGCATCCCGAACGTGGCCGCCGCCAGCGCCTGGGGCAGGAAGCCCGCGTTGACCGATAGGGCCTCAAGCCGCCCCCACAGGCCGCGCGCGCCGACGGCCTCGTAGAAGGCGGTAGTCAGGCCCGTGCCCGGCTCGGCGAAAGGCGCGGTCATGCGGCGCAGGAAATCCGGCGTCACGCGCACGTCGGCGTCGGACAGCAGGATCAGGTCATATTTGGCGAACGCGTAAGCGTTCGCCATGTTGTTGACCTTCGGATTGATGCCCAGGCGGTTCTTGGAGACAACCACCTCGATGTCGGCCTGCGGATACTTCTTGCGCAGGCGCGTCGCGACGGCCAGCGCGGGATCGTCGGGATTCTGCAGGCAGAAAATCAGTTGGAAGCAGGGGTAGTCCAGCCGGCAGAACGAGGCCAGGTTTTCCTCGAGCGCGCCCTCCGCGCCCTTCAAGGGCTTGATGATCGTGACCGGCGGCAGGGGGACCGACGGCGGCACGCGCCGCGCCGCACGCAATCGTCGTGCGCCGACCGCGCCGGCGAAGACGAAGAACGCGGCGGTAAACGCGCCGCAGGCCAGCCCGGCCCAGCGCAGGCCCAAGGCAAGCCCGGAGAATGCGGCGTCGGCCGAAGGCGCCATCGGCGCGGCTAGACGGCGGCCGTGGGGCGGACGTCCTTCTCGACCGGCGGGGCGGCCGTGCGCGACGCGGCGGGCTCCTGGCGTCCGCGCAGGTAGTTTAGAAACTCCTTGCCCTCGCGCAGGCGGCGGCGGCGCTCGATGGGATCCTTGGCCATGCTCACGAGCATGCGCAGGATCGGGGTGGGGCGCGCGTAGAACTTCGAGTAGAAGCGCTTGACGCCCGCCTCGATCTCGGCGGCTTTCAGGTGCGGATACTGGATGGCCGCGCTTTGCGTGCCGTCGTTGCGCACCAGAACGCTGTCGTCGTACCACTTGTTGGTCATCGCCTGGCGGTAGAGCTCGGTGCCGGGATAAGCGGCGGCCAGGGAGACCTGGATGGTGTCGACGTTGAGCGCGCAGGCGAACTTGATCGACTCCTCGATGGTTTCCTTCGTCTCGCCGGGCAGGCCCAGGATGAAGGTGCCGTGGATGATGATGCCGAGCTTGCGGCAGTTCCTGGTGAACTCGCGCGCGATGTCCACGCGCACGCCCTTCTTGATGTTGTTGAGGATCTGTTGGTTGCCGGACTCGTAGCCGACCAGCAAAAGCCGCAAGCCGTTGTCCTTGAAGATCTTCAGATACTCGAAGGGGACGTTCGCCCGGGAGTTGCACGACCACGTGATGCCGAGCTTGCCCAAGCCCTTGGCGATTTCGGCGGCGCGGGTGAGGTCGGCCGTAAACGTGTCGTCGTCGAAGAAGAACTCCTTGACCTGCGGGAACATCCTCTGCGCCTTGGCCATCTCGGCGATGACGGCCGACGCGCTCTTGGTCCGGTAGACGTGACCGCCGACGGTCTGCGGCCACAGGCAGAACGAACAGCGGGCGGGACAGCCGCGGCCGGTGTACAGGGACAGATACGGATGCTTCAGGTAGCCGATATAATAATTTTCGATGGTGAGGTCGCGCTTGTAGACGTCCAGCACGGACGGCAGGGCGTCCATGTCCGCGATTAAGGTCCGGTCAGGATTGTGGACGATCTCATCGTCCTTGCGGAAGGACAGTCCGGCGATCTGCTCGTAGGGGCGGCCCTCGGCGACTTCCTTCAGCGTGAAATCGAACTCCTCGCGGCCCACGAAGTCCAGCACCGGCGCGGCCTTCAGCGACTCCTCGGGCAGGACCGCCACGTGAGCGCCGACGAAGCCGATGCGCATGTCCGGGTTCTGCTTCTTGAGCGCCTCGGCGACCTTGGCGTCGTTGTCGAAAGAAGGGGTGGAGGTATGGATCACGCACAGCTCGAATCCGCGCGCGCGGCGCAGGACTTCCTCTAAATCCAGGTCGTCGGCGGGCGCGTCGATGATCTTGGAGTTCGGGATGAGTGCCGCGGGCTGGGCCAGCCAGGTGGGATACCAGAAGGACTTGATCTCGCGACGGGCCTGATAGCGGGCGCCGGCGCCCCCGTCAAAGCCTTCATAAGAGGGGGGGTTGAGGAAAAGGGTCCGCATCGTGGCCATGATTTCTCCGTGATCGTCGTGTGAAGGTTTTATTTTACCAAATTCGACCCTTAATTGAACGATCGGTCGTCCGGGGCGGCTTGGGGCCGGCTCCTGGCGGACTTCAACCTCATCTGTTAGACTGGTCGCATGCGAAAGCTCTCCTGGCTGGTGGTCGCGGGCTTGCTGGCGCCCGCGGCGCACGCGCAGGGAGGCTGGCAATGGCACGAGACCACCACACCGCATTTTTCCGTCCATCACCAGTCGGTTTGGCTGCCGGAGGGCCTGACGATGGGGTTGGAGAAGATCAACTTCCGTCTGCACATGGACCTGGGCATCTTCTCGAATTGGTCGTCCTCGGGGCGCGTGGCGGTCTACCTCTACAAGAACCAGCAGGCCTACGCCGGCGGCCGGTTCCATCCGCCGTCGTGGTCCAACGGCGTGGCGATCTACGACCAGAAGGCGGTCGCCATCCCCGCCATGCACTCGCGCGGCCAGATGCTGCGCGTGCTGGCCCACGAGAACACCCACCTCATCTTCGTCAATTACTTCCGGGAGTCCCACCGCGACCCGCCGGCCTGGGTCAACGAGGGCCTGGCCATGCTGGAGGAGGCGGACTCCCCCGAGCGCCCGCAGACGTCGATCTGGTATCAGAACATGGTGGAGATGGACCCACGGCGCTGGTTCCCGCTGGAGAAATTCTTCGCGATCTCGCCCACCACGGACCTGGTCAACGACCCGAATCTGGTCACGATCTTCTACGTGCAGGCTTACTCGCTGACGCAATTTCTCCTGCGCAAGCACACGAAGATGCAGTTCAAGTCCTTCTGCGACCACCTGCGCGCGGGGGATTCCGTCGCGGACTCCCTGCGCCTGGCCTATCAATACGAGACGGTCCAGGACTTCGAGCGCGCCTGGCGGCGCTGGCTGGCCCTGCCCGAGCATCTGCGCCGCGTGCAGGCCCTGCCGCTGGCCGACCGCGACCAGGACACCGCCGTCGATCAGGCCGGCGTGGCCAACGACGGCAGCGGCGGCTTCAGCGAGCATTCCGCGGGCTTCGGCACCGGCTTCTCGGTCTGGAAGGTGCGCGAGCCCAACGCGTTCGGTCGGCCCCTGCCGGCGCCCACGTTCGCGCCGGAGTCGACGTCGACTCCGGC
>JABEUV010000120.1 GCA_013044195.1 Elusimicrobiota bacterium
AACAGGCCGCTCATATCCGATTGCGACCCAAAAATGGTGACGCCAGCGTCAGCGGACCTTTTTAGTCGGGATTCGTCTTGCTTCAAATCCGGCGCGACTAACGATAATCCGTATCACCGGTGATAGTTGCGGTCATGCCGCGATCTCGACGCCATTGATATTACGGCGCTGGCGGTCTATCCTACGGCGATGCATACCCGCCTGTTCTTGGCGCGAATCGTAATGCTTATCGGAGCGGCTGCAGCGTTTTGCGCGGGGCCATGTCAGGCCGCCCGTGACGCGCACAAGCTCAATGTGGATCGAGACGTTGCCATCTCTGTGCGTCCGTTAAAGTCCGCTTATCACGTCGGAGAACCGATGTCGGTCGACGTGCATATAGAAAATCATGGATTAAAGAATATTTGGGTTATCGACGATCCGTGTTTGCTGACTTTCGTGGTGGCCGTGCGAATCGATTCGGTCGGCGCTCGGCATCCCGTCGCTTTTAACCGCCGCTACGGCGGCTACATGGTACGCGGGTCCGGACCTGGATGGAGCGGCGGAGTCTTAACGCCGAACAAATCCGGCAATGAAAAAGTACGGCTGGATCGCAAAGGCAACCAATCATTGTGTGGGAATCAAATCATTGGAGACGCCTTCCAAATGACCGCTCCGGGCCTTTATCGATTTACCGCCTATGCGATTGCGGGTGCGATCGACGAAAAAGACTTCCGGCAGTCACGTACCAAAACGACGACCTTCGACGTCGTTGTCGAATCTGCGCGCCACCAGTAGGCCTCGCGACTTTTTACAAGTCCGGCCGTCTTAAAAACAGCACGCGGAAGTCTGGAGTCTGCCCCCAGGCGCGGCGCACGGCCTCCACGTAGACGCGGCCCTGCTCGGCGTAACGCGCGCGCGCGGACGCGGCGGAACGCGCATCGACGGCGCCGCTTTTGAAGTCGACGACGACCAGGCGGCCATCCAGGCGATACAGCAGGTCGACGGCTCCGCGCACGACGGTGGGACCGTCGGCGTAGGCGAAAGGAACCTCGCGGCCTAAAATTTCGGCGCGGGATATTTCCCGCGCGGCGTCGGATTGAAAGAACGCGGCCAGAATCTCCTCGGCTTCGCGCGCGGCCTGCGTCCACTGCGGGCCCGGAGCACGAAATTCCAGCGCGGCGCGCGCGCGCGCGACGGCAGACGAAAGGTCTCCGTCTGCGGAAAAATCCCACTCCTGAAGAACGAGGTGGCACAATTGGCCGACCTCGGCCCCGGCCGACGAACGCGCCCCCTCCTCCTCCGCGTCCGTGACCGGACGCTTCGGCGCCTCCGCCAAATAGGCAGTGGCCGAAACCGAGCGCGGCGCCGCGGCGGCGGCCACCGCCGGAGCCAGCGCGCGGCGGCGCGCCAGTATCGCCGTGGCATCGAGGCGCGGAGGCTCGGCCGCGGTCACGGACGGAGACAGGACCGACTCATCGACGCGCACGCGCTCCACGGGCAGGCGACCGTCGCGGCCGTCCTGCGGCCAGGAGCCGGAGGCAAGCAAATGGGACGCCAAGGAATGGCTTTCCGGCTCCTCGCGGCCCAACAACCACAACTCCTCGCGGGCGCGCGTCATCGCGACGTAGAGCAGGCGCACCGACTCGCGCTTTTCCAACTCCGCCTCGCGCGCGTCGGCCAGCGCCATGGCACCCGACGCGTGCACGCCCAGGCGCAGGGCCGCGCGACCGGACGCCGGATCCAGCCTCAGCGCCGGTTTCTCGGTTCCGCCGCCGGGGCGGCCGGTCAGCGACGCCGCGAACACCACGGGAAACTCCAGGCCCTTGGACTTGTGCACGCTCATCACGCGCACCGCTTCCAAGCGCTCGTCGGCCAGCGGGCTTTCGCCCTCGCGCCGCGAGTCGCGCGCGGCCTCGCGCACGCGCGCGCAGAACTCCTTGAGCGTGGCTCCCCGCGCGTCGGACGCCTCCGCCGCCATGCGCCGCAGCTTGAGCAGGTTCGACGCCGTCTGCTGGCCGTGGTAGGCGCGCGCCGCCAGTTCCACCAGGTTCGTCGCCTCGAACGCGGCCGCGACCACGTCGCCCAACGGCTCGCGGCCGGCGCGCGCGCGCAGGGCGCGCAGGGACGCAAACAGCGTCGTCGCACGGCGGCGTTCGTCCGCGCCCAAAGCGTCGGCGGGCGGATCGCGGCGATAAGTCAAAGCACCCGCGCGCGCCAGATCCGCCAGGCCGTCGTCGCTGAGGGCGGCCAGCGGCGAACGCAGAAGGCCCGCCAGCGCCGTGCGATCGTGCGGATCGTCCAGCGCGCGTAGAAGATTGAGCGCGTCGGCCATCTCCGGCGAGTCGTAGAAGAAGCGCTCGAACTCGACTGCATACGGCAGGCCCGCGCGCTTGAAGGCCTCCAAGTAGGCGGGCAGGGCCGTCGAGGAGCGCAGCAAGACCGCAAAATCCTTGAGCGGCCGTCGCCCCGCCGCCGCCTCTCCGGGCCGACGCCCGTCGCGCGCGATGCGCGCCGCCACCCACGCCGCCTCCGCGCGCCGTGCGGCGTCCGCGTCCCCCTCGCCCGCCACGGCGACGACGCGCACCGCGGGCCCGCCCCCGCTCGACGGGCGCGCGGGAAGAATGGCCGTATACTCCGGCTGAGCCCCGGGCTCGGCGCGCATGGCCGCGGAGAACGCCGCGTTGACCGGAGCCACGATCTCCGGCGTAGAGCGGAAATTCGCGCTCAGACGGCAGAGCAAGGCGCCCGTCTGACGCAGACGGCCGACGAAGCCTTCATAGGCCGCGATGTCCGCGCCGCGAAAGCGGTAGATCGACTGCTTGGGATCGCCCACCACGAACAAACGCCCCGGCTCCGGGACCACGTCCTGCCAGCGTTTCGAAGCGCTCCCCGGCCGCTCCGCCAGAAACATCAGCAGTTCGCCCTGCAGAGGGTCGGTGTCCTGGAATTCGTCGATGAGCAAGGTCGCGAAGCGCCGTTGGACCTGCGCGCGCACGCGCGGATGGTCGCGCGCCAGGTCCCGCGCGCGCCGCAGGAGCCCATCGAAGGACACCCAGCCGCGCCGCGCGTACTCGCGCCGGAAGCGCGCGGCAAACGGCGCCAGCAGACGGGCCGCGCGCCGCGTCGCCGCCTCCGCGCGCGGCGAGCAGCGCGCCGCGACCGCCCGCGCCCGCGCGTACAGCGCCTGCGCCGCCGCGTCCTCCTCCCACGCCGCGGGCCATTTCGCGTCCTTCGGAACGGAAGGCTCCGCGACGTCCGCGGCGGGCTCGACCGCCGACGCCGACAACGCCGCCGCTTCCAAGCGCGCCGCCGACGCCGCCAGCGCGTCCAGGATGCCGCCGCGCGGCTTGGGCCGCCCGGCCGGCACGGCACGCGCGGCGTCCGCCAGCGCGCGCAGGCCGCGCGCGGCCTCCGCGTCCGGTTCGGTCAGTCCTTCCAGCTCCGGCTTTTCGGAGCACAGTTCGCGCGCCAGGGCCTCGGCGTCATCCAGTTCCGCCGCGGCGAGCAGCGCCAGCCACTCGGCGCGGTGCGGCGGCGCCTCGCCCAGCTCCGCGTCCAGCCAGCGCGCCCACTCGGACTCGAACAGTTCCTCAAAGGCCTCACCATCATCGACGCGGAAGCCCGGGTCCACCCCCGCCTCGACCGGGTACAGCCTCAGCAGTTGAGCGCAGAAAGAATGGATGGTGCCGATCGAGGCCTTGTCCATATCCGCCTGCGCCGCGCGCGCGCGCGTCAGCAGTTCGGCCTCGCCCTTGCCGAAGCGGTCGCGCAGTTCCGACAGCGTGCGCTCCGCACGCTGCGCCGCCGCGGCCTCAAGCGTCGCACCCGACAGCCGCGCGGCCAGCTCCACGAGACGCTCGGAAAGTCGAAGCTTGATCTCCCCCGCCGCCTTCTCCGTGAAAGTCAGCGCGACCACGCGCTCCACGGAGACGGGCTCCGGCCGGTCCCAACCCAGCACCAGGAACAGGATGCGGTCGGTCAGCAACGTCGTCTTGCCCGTGCCGGCGCCCGCCTCGACCACCGCGTTGACGTCCAGGCGCAGGCGCGCCGCGTCCCTGTCGGCCTGGTCGGGAGCGTCGGGCATGCGTCATTATAGATTTTAGGCGCGCGCGTGGACGGCGCGCGCGGCGGACTGCTACGATGCACGTCATGGACCGTGACGAGTGGTCGGTGTACATCGCGCGCTGCGTCGACGGCAGTCTCTACACCGGTGTGGCCAAGGACGTGCGCGCGCGGTTGGCCGCGCACAACGCGGGCCGCGGCGCCGCCTACACCCGCCCGCGGCGACCGGTGCGCCTGATGCACCGCGAGGACGGGTTCACCCACGGCGGCGCGCTCTCGCGCGAGGCCGCCATCAAGGCGCTGAGCCGCGCACGGAAGCTGGCGCTCGTCGCGGACGCGAGGAGGGCCGATGGCGCGACGACGCGGAAGTCGAAGGCGCGCCGCTAAGTCCGCCGCGTCCTACGCGACCGCGTTGGCGCTGGCCGCCGCGGCCGGCGCGGGACTCCTCGCGCTCAGCGCTGAGCGCACGCTGTCGCGGCTGGCGCTGGGCGGGCTGGGCGAGAGCTTTTCGACGCGCGTGTGGAGCGCGCCGTTCGTCCTGCGCGCCGGCGCGTCCGCCGCGCCCGAGCGCCTGCTGGAGCGCCTCGACCGCCTGGGCTACCGCCGCGTCGACCGCGCGCCCGAACTCGGGGAGTACCGCTGGAATGCGCCGGAACTGGACGCGGACTTGCGCGGCTTCAGCACCCCGACCGCGTCCCAACGCGCGGGACTCTACGCGCTACGGCAGGACCGCCGCGGCCGCTGGGACCAGCGCGACGACGCGGGCCACGCCGCGCCCGAGGTCCGCCTGGAGCCCGAGCTGGCCGCCGAACTGTCCGGCGCGCGCAAACTGCGCCGCGATCCGCTGGAATGGGCGCAGGTGCCGCGGAGCCTGGCCGACGCCGTGGTGGCCGCCGAGGACAAGCGCTTCTGGACGCACTGGGGCCTGGACCCGCGCGCGCTCCTGCGCGCGGCCTGGGCCGACGCGCGCGGCCGCGACCTGCAAGGCGCCAGCACGATCACGCAACAACTGGCCAAGAATTTATTTCTCTCGCCGCGGCGCACGCTCCTGCGCAAAATCGAGGAGGCGGTGCTGGCCCTTTATTTGGAACGCCGCCTGGGCAAACAGCGCATCCTGACGCTGTATCTTAATCACATCTATCTGGGCCAGGACGGGGCCTCAAGCGTGATGGGTATGCGCGCCGCGGCGCGCTTTTATTTCGGCAAAGACACGGCCCAACTCACGCTCGACGAGTCGGCCGCGCTGGCCGGGATGATTCGCGGTCCGGGACTCTACGACCCGCGCCGCGATCCCGACGCCTGCCGCGAGCGCCGCGATCAGGTGCTAGGGCTGATGCGCGACGACGGCCTGATCTCCGCCACGGCGCTGAGCGCGGCGCTGGCCGAGCCGCTGCGGCCCGCCCCCGCGATCGACGAAAACGACGCGCGCGACGACGCGTACTACGTCGCGGAGGTGGTGCGCGAGCTGGTGCCGCGCTACGGCGGCGACGCGCTCTACCGCGACGGCCTGTCGATCTACACGACGATGGACCCCGTCCTGCAGTCCGCCGCTCAGCGTGCGCTGCGCGCGTCGCGGCGACAGGCCGCGCTGGTCGCGCTGGACCCGCGCACCGGCGACATCCTGGCCCTCACCGGCGGCCGCAGTTATTCCGAAAGCCAGTTCAACCGCGCCACGCAGGCCCTGCGCCAGCCCGGCTCGTCGTTCAAGCCGTTTCTCTACGCGGCCGCGCTCCAAATGGGCCTGACGCCCGCGACCGTCCTCAGCGACCGCCGCCGTCGCTTTCCGGGAGGCTGGTCGCCGTCGAACTACGACGGCATTTATTACGGCACCGCGACGCTGCGCCAAGCGCTGGCCCACTCGCTCAACGCCGCCACGCTGGACCTGGCCGGACGCGTCGGCGTGGACCGGATCGTCGCGTCGGCGCGCGCGTGCGGCATTACCAGCCCTCTGCACGACAGTCTGGGCCTGGCGCTCGGCGACTCGGAAGTGGGACTGCTGGAGTTGGTCTCCGCCTACGAGCCGTTCGCGGCCGAGGGCCGCCGCGCGGACCCGCGCCTGGTCGTGGCCGTCGCCGCGGCCGACGGGACCGTGCTGGAGGCGCCGCCGCCGCGATCCGTCGTCGTGCTGGACCCGGCGATCGCTTACCTGATGACCTCTCTGCTGGAAAGCGTGACGCGCACGGGCACCGCGCGCGCCCTGCCCAAACTGGGGTTCTCCGCGCCGGCCGCGGGCAAGACCGGAACCACGAACGCGGGCCGCGACGCGTGGTTTGTCGGCTATACCTCGTCACTGCTGGCCGGCGTCTGGGTCGGCGACGACCGCGACCGCGCGCTGAAGCTCACCGGCGCCAAGGACGCTCTGCCGCTGTGGGCGGCGCTGATGAAGACGGCCTTAGCCGACCGCCCCGCCGACGAGTTCATCCGCCCCCCGGGCGTGGTCGAGGCGCGCCTCTGCGTCGAATCCGGGATGCTCGCGCGAACCGGCTGTCCGAAGAAACTCGACGAGGTGTTTCTGGCCGGAACCCAGCCCGTCGGCCGGTGCTCGCTGCACCGCGGCGGCCTGCTGGGTTGGCTCGACCGGATGACGCGTCCGCGCGCGCGGCGATAGGCCCGCCCTTGCAAAGATTGACGACCGGTCCGGACGACTGCTACAATAAACCAAGGAAACTAATTTAGTTTCCATAGTTTACACCGATGAACGCCCCGCACGAAAGCATCCCCTGGAAGCCCCGCCACTCGCCGTGGCTGGTGACGATCTCGGTCATGCTCGCGACGTCGATGGAGGTGCTCGACACCTCGATTGCCAACGTGGCCCTGCCGCACATCGCCGGCAATCTATCGGCGTCCACCGATGAGGCGACCTGGGTGCTGACCAGCTACCTGGTCAGCAACGCGATCATCCTGTCGGCCTCCGCGTGGCTGTCGAGCTGGTTCGGACGCAAGCGCTATCTCGCGTTCTCCGTCACGCTGTTCGTCGTCGCCTCCGCGCTGTGCGGCATGGCGCAGACTTTGCCCCAGCTTATCGCCGCGCGCGTGCTTCAAGGCATCGGCGGCGGCGGCCTTCAGCCGCTGGCGCAGGCGATCATGCTGGAATGCTTCGCGCCCGAGGAACGCGGCGTGGCCATGGCCGCCTACGGCATGGGCATCGTCGTGATGCCGATCATCGGACCTACGCTTGGCGGCTGGATCACCGACAACTTCTCCTGGCGCTGGATTTTCTACATCAACCTGCCCATCGGCATCGCGGGCCTGCTCATGCAGCAGGTTTTCGTCGAGGATCCGCCCTGGATCGCGAAGATGAGGGCCCTGACCGTCGACTACATCGGCTTCGGCCTGATGGCGCTCGGCATCGGTCTGCTGCAGGTGATCCTCGACAAAGGCCAGGAGGCCGACTGGTTCGGCGCGACGTGGATCTGCTGGGCGACCGCGATCAGCGCGGCCTCCATCATCGCCTTCGTCCTCTGGGAACTGAACCATGACCATCCCATATTGAATCTGCGCCTGCTGGCCAACCGCAACTTCGGCATGGCGACGTTCCTGATCGCGGTGCTGGGCGCGGTGCTCTACGGCTCGACGGCGATCCTGCCGATCTTCATGCAGACCTTGCTCGGCTATCCGGCCCTGCAAAGCGGCCTGGCGATGACGCCGCGCGGCGTCGGTTCCTTCCTGTCGATGATGGTCGTCGGCCGCGTGGTCAAGAAAGTCGACAACCGCGCGCTGATGATGGGCGGTTTTCTCGGCCTGGGGGTGGCGACCTGGATGCTGACACGCTTGAGCCTGAACATCACGTCGGCCAACATCTCCTGGCCGCTGATCGCCAGCGGCTTCTGCATGGGCTTCATCTTCGTGCCGCTGACAACACTTGCCGTCTCGACCCTGCGCCAGGATCAGATCCAGCAGGCGACGGGCCTTTACGCGCTGCTGCGCAACCTGGGCGCCAGCCTGGGCATCTCGCTGATCATCGCCATGCAGACCCGCGCCGCGCAAACCCATCAAGCCATGCTCGTCTCGCACGTGACGCCCTACGACCTGGCCTACCGCATGAACGCCGCGAGCATGGGCGCGGCTCTGCGCGGCTGGACGCCTTTGGCCGCGTCGGCGGGAACCATGGGGCTTCTCTACCGCCAGGTGCTGGGCCAGGCGGAACTGCTGTCCTACCTGGACTCGTTTCGCTGGATGGCGATCATCTGCGTGGTCTGCTGTCCGCTGGCCTGGGTTTTCGTGCGCGGGCGCGCCCCTTCGGGGCACGTCGCGCTGGAATGACCGGGGGGCCCGGTCAGGATTTCGCGGGAGCGGGAGCTGGAGCAAGAGCGGTCGCCGCGGACGGCAGGGCGAAGGCGCGCGCAGTCACGATCGTGCACGTCGAGCGGTAGAAGCCCAGGACGCTGAATATCTCCAAGTCCACGCGCACATCATAGATGCCGGCGACGTCCGGGTGCGCCTTGACGATCTTCTTCAGCGACTTCACGTAGCCGCCGTCGCCGTAGACGCCGCTGATGTCGGTGGCGTTGATCGAGACGGCGGTCGGAATCGACACCCCGCGCTGGCAGGTTACGCCGCGCACCTCCGGGATCAGGCGCGCGCCGGCCGGCACGTCGCGCGGCGTCATCGACAAAAACGACATCGGCCCCGTCGAGTTGTAGTACAGCACGAGCCCGCTCGTCATCTGCATCTGCGGCATGGCGAAGTCGTCGGTCCCCTCGCCCATCGCCGCGCACCGGGAGGCCGCCGCGGCCAGGAAAGCCGCGGCAAGCAGGGCTCTCACGGCTTGGCCGCCTTGCCGGTGAGGATGGTGCACTCCTTGGTGTAGAGGCCCAGCAGGTAGGCCTGCACCTTCAAGTCGGAGCGCACGTCGTACATGATCGCGTCGCGCCCGGCCAACGCGGACTTCAGCGCCGCGTCGTAGGAACTGTCGCCCCAGGCGACCAGCCACATCACGCTGTGCGAGCAGGCCTCGCCGCGCACCGCCGGGTCGTCGGAGGCCGAGTGAACGTCCGACGGCGCGGACGTGCGCCAGCCGCGCGGCACCTTGACGTCCGTATACAGAATGCCGCAGGCGGACGTCGCGGCGGCCAAAACGGAGAGCAGAAGTGCGCGCAACGTTCTCATACGACAGGATACCCCCCGCAGGGGACCGAGTCAAGGCGCAAGGACGAAATGATAGGATCGCCGCCGTGACATCCGCGGCCCATTGCGAACGGCATTTCTCCGGTTCCGAGACGGTGCGCGACATCGTCATCGGCTTGTCCGACGGTCTGACGGTGCCCTTCGCGCTGGCCGCGGGGCTGGCCGGCGCGGCCGCGTCCTCGCGCCTGGTGGTCACGGCGGGCCTGGCCGAGATCGCCGCGGGCGCCATCGCCATGGGCCTGGGCGGCTACCTGGCGGCGCGCGGCGACGCCGAGCACTACGCGGCCGAAAAAAAGCGCGAGGAAGAAGAGATCGTCGAGAAGCCTCACGCCGAACGCGCCGAGGTCGCGGCGGTGTTCCGCCACTACGGCCTAGGCGACGCGCAAATCGAGCCGATCCTGGCCTCCTTCGAGAAGAACGAGACCGCGTGGGTGGACTTCATGATGCGCTTCGAGCTGGGCCTGGAGCGCCCCGACCCCGGCCGCAGCCGCCGCGCGGCGCTGACCATCGGCGGCGCGTACGCCGTGGGCGGGCTGGTTCCGCTGGCGCCGTACTTTTTCATCCCCTACGCGCGCGCCGCGCTGAGCTGGTCGGCCGCGTGCGCTTTCTGCGCGTTGTTCGCGTTCGGCTGGGCCAAGGGACGGGCGACCACGGGAAATCCGTGGCGCTCCGCCGGGCACATGGCGCTGGTCGGCGCCCTGGCCGCGGCGGCCGCCTTTACCCTGGCGCGTCTGGTCTCATGACGCCGAGCGCACGCGAACTCCGGGCGGGACCCCTGCACCTGCGCGACTGGGGCGGCGGCGGCGCGCCGATACTGCTCCTGCACGGGATGGCCGCGCACACCCATTGGTGGGACTTCGCCGCACCCTTGCTGATGCCGGCCCTGCGCCCGGTCGCGCTCGACTTCCGCGGCCACGGCGACAGCGCCTGGACCGAGAACGGCTCCTACTCAAGCGGGACCTGGGTCGACGACGTGGAGACCGCGCGCGCGGCGCTGGGCTGGGACCGATTCCTGCTCTGCGGCCACTCCATGGGCGCGCGCGTGGCGCTGGGCTACGCGGAACGCCGCCCGGAGCGTCTGCGCGGCGTGGCCGCCGTGGATTTTTTGGCCGAGATGCGCACGGACCGGCCCAGCCGCTTCGCGCGCCTGCTCAAGCGGCCCCAGCCGATCTACGCCTCCGAAGACGAGGCGGTCGCGCGCTTCCGACTGGAGCCCGACGGCACGGTGCTGAGCCCGGAGCGGGTGCGCGCGCTGGGCCGCTTTGGCGTGCGGCAGGGTCCCGACGGCTGGACCTGGAAGTTCGACTGGCGCTGCCTGGGCGTGCGGCCGCCGCCGGTCTGGGACCAGTTGGCGCGACTGCGCGTGCCCGCTCTGCTGGCGCGCGGCGCGGAGACGACCATCGTCTCGCGCGAGGACTTCGCGCGCATGGCGGCGACCTTGCCCGGCTCGCGCGCGGTGGAGATCGCCGGCGCGCACCACCACGTCCCGCTGGACGCGCCCACGGCGCTCGCGCGCGAACTCGCCGCCTTCGCCGCGGGCCTGCCGGCGTAAACGCCGGCGCGCGCCGTCGAACTCTTGGAGACTCCATGAAACGCTACTGCTTCGTCGCGACGGCCTTCGTGGTGCGCGACGGCAAGACCTTGCTGCTCAAGCACAAGAAACTGGGAATATGGCTGCCGCCCGGAGGCCACATCGACGAGGGCGAGACGCCCGACGAGGCGGCTTTGCGCGAGGTGCGCGAGGAGACGGGTCTGGAGGCCGATTTCGTGGTGCCGACGCGCGGTCCAGATCCCGAAGGCGGCCGGGTCTTCTATCTGCACCCTCCCCTGCACGTTCAGGTCGAGGAGATTCCCGGTCACAACAGCCATATCGACTTCATCTACTGCCTGCGCGCCCGCCCCGGAGACGTCCGCCCGGGGCCAGGGGAGAGCCAGGAATGGCGCTGGCACGACGCCGCGGAACTGGGCGAAGATCACGTCGCCGCCGAGGTGCGTCAGACCGGCCGCCTGGCCCTGAACCTGGCCGCGCGCGGCGCTTCGACGGAGGATTCTTGATTTCCGAGGGGAAATCATGTTGAATCAGGGCCTCGCCGGGGTCTGACAAGCCGGCGCATAGGAGAAACCATTACCATGGCGAAGAAGGCGAACGCGGCGTTCATGAAGCCCCTCACCCCGAGCGAGGACCTGGCGAAGGTCGTGGGCAGCAAGCCGCTGCCGCGCACCGAAGTCGTTTCGAAGCTCTGGGCGTACATCAAGAAGAACGGCCTGCAGGACAAGAAGAATAAGCGCAACATCAACGCCGACGCGGCGCTGAAGGCGGTGTTCGGCGGCAAGGCCACCGTCAACATGTTCGAGATGACGAAGCTGGTCAGCAAGCACCTCAGCTGATCCTTCTCCCGGGGGCCGCGGCGGCATCCGCCGCGGCCCCCGGGATATTTTTTCCGGCCATGGCCAAGGGCTTCTACGTCGGCATCGACGTCGGCGGGACCAAGATCGCCGCGGCGGTCGTGGCCCCGGACGGCGAAATCCTGGGCCGCGAGAAGGCCTCCACCCCGCGCGGGCGCGGCGCGTCCGTCATTTTGGACGCGATCGTCGAGGTGGTCGAAGACGCCCTGCGCGACGCCGACGTCAAGCCGCGCAAGCTCAAGGCGCTGGGCGTGGGCGTGCCCGGCATCGTGGACGCGGTGGGCGGCCGCGTGGTCGCCGCACCCAATATCCCCATCGCCGGCGCGCCGATCGCCGCGTTTCTCAAGCGCCGCTTCGACGTCCCCGTGACGCTCGGCAACGACGTGAACATCGGGGTGCTGGGCGAGCGCTGGCTGGGCGCGGGACGCGGCGTCGACGACATGGTGGGGGTATTTCCCGGCACCGGCGTGGGCGGCGGCGTGGTCTGCGGCGGACGCCTGCTGACGGGCGCGCACGGCGCCGCGGCGGAGCTGGGCCACATCACCCTCAATCCGGGCGGGCCGCTGTGCGGGTGCGGCGCGCGCGGCTGCCTGGAAGCCTACGCCAGCCGCCGCGCCATCGAGCGCGACCTGCGCGAGGGCGCGCGCGGCGGCCGCCCCACGCGGATCGCGGAGCTCAACGGCGGCCGTCTGGACGTGATCAAGAGCCGCGTGCTGGCCGAGGCCCTGCGCCTGGGCGATCCGCTGGTCGTCGAGGTGATGCGCGCGGCGGCCGAGCGCCTGGGCGAGGGCTGTGTCGCGATCCGCCACTGCTTCGACCCGGAGCTGATCGTGCTGGGCGGCGGCCTGATCGAGGCCTGCGGCGGCTTCATCCTGCCCATCGTCCGCGAGCGCCTGGCCGCCGACCCGCTGTTCCGCCGCGTCGGCCCCTGCCGCGTCAAACCGTCGGAACTGGGCGACGACGCGGTGATCCTGGGCGCGGTCGCCCTGGCGCGCGCGACCCGCTGACGCTCGAACTTCTGCGTACGACCGACGCGGGAGAATAACGCGCGGGCGCGCCTTGACGGAGAGCGAAGCGCGACCTATCCTAAACGCGATGAAGAGAGAATTGCGCGTCGTCGGCGTCGCGGCAATCCTGCTCTTGTTGATCGCGGCCATTCTGCTGCGGTCCTGCCGCAAAGGCCCGGCCGTTCCTCAGGATTTCCCTCCCCAGGAGCCGGCACCCGTGCCTGGGCCCCCGTTGCCGACCCGGGTGCACGCCGCCAAAAGGAAACCCGCGCACAGACATGGCGGTTTGGTCGCGCCGCGTCTGCTCAATCTCGATGAACTACAAGCCAATATTCGCAAATATTATCCGGAGACCGAACGTCGGGCGGGCAAGGAGAGCCATGTGACTCTCACGTTGGACATCGGCGTCGACGGCGCGGTCAGCGACGTCCGCGTGGCGGCTTCGGGCGGCGCGGATTTCGACGAGGCGGCAAAGAAGGCGGCGCAGGCCATGCGTTTTGCCCCCGCCACCAAAGCGGGCGTACCCGTGGCCGTGGAAATCAACGAAGGAATTGATTTCCAAACCGACGGCCGGTAGCGCCGCGCCCGAACGGCAGACTACCCCGCGGCCGGCGCTGGATCGGCGCTCGCGCGGTCCAGCGCGGCGATCATCTCCGACGGCAAGGTCAGCCGCGCGGCGGCCGTCAAATCATTCAGTTGGGCCACGCTGGTGGCGCTGGCGATCGGGGCGGTCACGCCCGGGCGCGCGATCAGCCAAGCCAGCGCCACGGAGGCGGGCTTAAC
The DNA here is from genome assembly GCA_013044195.1 of Elusimicrobiota bacterium. Classification (GTDB taxonomy): domain Bacteria; phylum Elusimicrobiota; class Elusimicrobia; order UBA1565; family UBA9628; genus GWA2-66-18. The sequence continues at coordinate 13,365 of JABEUV010000120.1, forward strand.
GCCCAGTCCGGCCGCGGCGGCGTCAAGCGCCGCAAGCACGCCGAAGCCGCGCTCGTTCATGTATTTGGCCACGTGGCCGCCGCGGGTTTTCCCGGTCAAATCGGAATTCCGGCGGTATTTCCCGGTGAGAAAGCCGCTGGCCAAGGAGTAGTAGGGAATCACGGCGACGTTCTCCCTTCGGCACAACGGCTCCAGCGCGGACTCGTAGCCCGCGCGCTCACAGAGATTGTAGTGGGGCTGGAGGCACTCGAAGCGGGGCAAGCCCAGGCGCGCGCTTTCGGCCAGCGCCGCGGCCAAGCGCGGGGCTTCGTAGTTCGACGCGCCGATGGCGCGGACCTTGCCGGCGCGGACCAGTTCGGCGAACGCCGCCAACGTCTCCTCAAGCGGGGCGGCGGGATCGTCACGATGCGCCTGGTACAGGTCGATGTGATCGGTGCGCAGGCGGCGCAGGGACTGCTCAACCGAATAGACGATGTGGGCTTTGCGCAGGCCGCCGCGGCCGCCGAACTCGATGCCCACCTTCGTGGCCAAAGTCACCCGCGCGCGCTTGCCGCCGCGCGCAAGCCAGCAGCCCAGAATCTCCTCGGACTCGCCGCCCTGGTGGCCGGGGATCCAATACGAGTAGCAGTCCGCGGTGTCGATCAGGTCGAAGCCGGCATCGACGAAGGCGTCCAGCACCGCGAAGGACGCGGCTTCATCGGCGGTCCAGCCGAACACATTGCCGCCCAGCGCCAGCGGCGCGACGCTGAGACCGGAGCGGCCGAGGGCGCGCTTCTTCATATAAGTTCTCCTGGGTTATTTCACGGATGAGGACCGACGAGCGCCAGGACGTTGATGCCCTTGATGGTGGGGCTGTCCAGGTAAGCCCGCAGGTAGTCGTCCAGCGGCACCATCGACACTTTTCCGTAGATCTCGGAGGCCTCCAGGAAATACAGCACGCCGTTCTGGCGCACCGCGAAGCCCTGGTGGGAGATGTTGAGATGCGTGCCGATCTGCGCGACCAGGTCCCAGTCGGGCCGCACGATGTTGACGACCGAGCCGGAGGGAATGCGCTCGAAGAGCGCGTCGCCGTCGGGGCCGAACAGCGCGGTCAGTGGGATGTAGGGCACCGTCGCTTCCTGGGGCGTGAAGTTCCGGCCCTCCGCGTGCAGCCGGTCCAGGAGCTTTTCGCGGTCGGCCTCCGACAGTCCGGGAACCTGGATGCGCGACAACGGCAGTTTGGCATACCAGGCGGGCTTGTCGATCAGGGCGCGGGCGACGAGCGTGCGTCCCGGCGCCAGCGCGTCGGTGATATCGCGAAAGAAACCCGCGCGGACGTTGTTGGGAATCCAGTCCAGATCGGTGAAGTGATTGCGGGTCGTAAACGAAATCTCGCCGTCCTTGTAGCGAATGCGGTTGAGCGTGGTCTGGAACTCCGCGCCGGAGTCGGACAGCGCCAGCGCCGTCACCGCCTCAACGAACGTCGTGCAGTCGAAGGCGTCGAAGCGGGACAGCGGGTTGCGGTCGTATTCGCCCTGCGGGCCTTCGCCGAAAGGATCCGCGACATAGGGCACGCCCAGCAGGCGTTCGCCGTAGCTCAGGACGCGCTGCGCGGGACTGTCCGCGTCCGCGCCGATTCCGGCCAGCGGATCCGGCGCGTCGGCCGCGCGCGCCGGCGCGCCGCCCATCAAGGCCGCCGTCAGAAGGGCCGGCAGAAGAGAACGCATGAGTGCATTATAGCCGGTCTCCGGGCGGTCATGAGCAGCCCCTGAGGCATCGCGGCACCGGACGGTAGCTGCCGTGACGCGGAAGCCCGCCTTATGACGGGAATGGCGCGCAGCCAGCATACCGACCGGCGATAGGCTTAATCTCCCGTTAAGCGGAGCATGAGTTCCTCCTGAGGCGTATCTGACATGCTGGTGCTATGGGAACCATGACCAGAACATCGCCTAGCGCCTCACGCATGCAGAGGCTCTACGCGCTGCCGGAGATAGACGCGCGGATTCGCCGCGGAGAGCGTTTTTTTCTGGCCGGCGACGAGACGGTCCTGCGCCGACTGCCAAAAGGGTGCTGGGTCGGCGGCACAATCCCGTACTTCATGTCGGACGGCGGCGGGCTTAGGAAGTGTAACGAAATAACTGAGTTAATTATTGACCGCTAAAATGTACTATTCCTTTCGTGAACCTGGCGGCCGTCGTTGGACAGAAGTACGCG
>JABEUV010000121.1 GCA_013044195.1 Elusimicrobiota bacterium
AGCCTCTTCTCGAACTCGCGCGTGTCGATGCGGCGGATGGGCGCGGCGGCGGCGAACGCTCCGGCGATGAGCACGGCCCCGGCGGCCGCCGCGGCGGCCACGTGCGTGCCGCGGCGGCGCGCGCTCAAGAGAGGAATATTTTGAAGCCTCGCGCCGGCCCACAGCACCGCGCCCGAAGACGCGGCCAGTATGGCCAGTCCCAGCGCCGCGAGAGGGATGTGGCGATTCGGGCTCTGATAGAGCAGGCTCAACACGACGGGCACGGCGACGGCCGCGGCGGCGGAGAGCTTCAGGCCCAGGCGTACCGCGGCGCGGCGTTGAAACGCGCCGGCCGAGGCGCGCAGAGCGACGACGGCGGTATTCGACGGCGCAAGCGCGGCGGCCTGGGCGGCGCGCTCCTCGAACGCGGCCAGGTCGCCTTTCTCCAGGCAAGCCGCGGCCTCCGCGGCTCGGCGCGAGGCGAGCTCGGCGAAGGGATCGTCCAGGGCGACGACGCGGTTCTGGTAGCGTCCGGCCCAGGCGCGATACTCCTTGCCTTCGAAGGCGTAGACGACTTCGAAGATCGGAATTTTCTCGATCGAAAGGGACTGGAGTCTGCGCCGCGAGCGCGGGCCCAGGCCCGCGGCCGGCACCAGCGCCAGCGCGCGCGCGAAGGCCTCGCCGGCGTCGCCCGCGGGTTTTTGGGCGGCCAGCGCCGCGTCGTCGCCTTCCTGTTCGAACACCGTCTCGCCCAGCTTGCCCGTGGGCGGATTTTCCGGGAACACCTCCTCGGGTACGCCCGGATCGCGCACCAGACTGCGGTAATAGGCCAGGAGGTAGGCGACCTGAACGGAGAAGCCGCGCACGATGCGGCGCGTGCCGCCGCACTGGGCGCACAGCGGCGCGCCGCGGCCCTCGCACGCCGGGCACGGCGTCACGCGCGTGTTGGAACAGCGCGCGCAATCCGGTGCGGCCGCGTCGGCGCAGTCCGCGCAGGCGAACTCTTTGGCGCCCGCGCATTGCGGACAGACGTCCTGGTTGAGCGCGCCGTCTTGGGCGACCGAGCTCGGCACCCGGCCCGAGCCCGCGCACAGCGTGCACGCGATGCGGCCGCGTCCCGCGCAGGCCGGGCACGACCTTCGACCGGTGTTCAGGCAAGCTGGGCAGGGCGCGGTCTTTCTGCCATGGCATGTCTCGCAGACGCCCGCCCCGTTTTCACCGGAACAGCGGTTGCATTCGACGGGGTCGCCGGGATCGGCCGCCGTGATCAGTTCTTCCTGCTCGACGAACTCGCGGGTCAAACGGACGGGCAGAGACCAGAGGTCGGCGCGGTCGGCGACGCGCGGCACGGCGCCTTCTTTGAAGGCCAGCGCCTTGTCCACGGGTTCGCCGCGCACGTCGAACAGGCAGCGCAGGAAGCCCGCATACGCCGTGCGGTCGCGAAGAGCGACAATGGAGATTGCTTTCGCGAAATCCCCGGCGGCGTCCCCCGCGACGCGCCGCGCCCACTCGCCCAGCGCCGCGCGTACGAACGCCTCGGGGTCCTGCGGTTTTACTTCGGCGGCGTCCCCGGGCGGTTCCACGGCCTCAATGTAGTCCGAGAAACCGGTTCCGGTCAAGACCCGAGCGCGGCGGTGCTAACGATAATCAGTGGCACCGGTGATAGTCGAGACCGGCGCGGCGGACCGACGGAGACGGGGCTTCAACGTTCGCGCAGAGCCCAGCATCCGGCCGGGACCGCGAGGGCGCCGAAGATCACGTAGAGGCGCCAATAGGTCTGGTGCAGGGAGAGCCAGAACGGGGAGGCCGTGCCGTGGGCGACGGCCCACCACGCGGCCGATCCCAGGCCGAAGGTGAGCGCGGTGCAGCCGAGCATCAGGCCCAGGACTTTGCGGCCGTCGATTTTCCAGTCGGTCATCGTGGCGACCAGCACCGCGCCCAACAGGGGGCCGTAAGTGTAGGCGACCATGCGGAAGGCCAGCCACAGCAGGTTGTCGAGACTGCGCATCAGCAGGGCGAAGACCACGAACAGCACGCCGAAGCCCACGAAAAATTTCTTGGAGGCGCGCACGATCTGCTCCTCGCTCTGACCCGCGCCCCAATACGGGCGGTAGAAGTCCACGGTGAAGGCGGTGGCCAAGGACGCCAGCGCGGAGTCGGAACTGCCCATCGCCGCCGACGCCACGGCCGCCAGCAGAAGTCCGCGCAGGCCGTGCGGCAAGGCGGTCAGAATGAAGCGGGGAAAGATGTGATCGTTGTCGGTCATGCCCGCGGTCAGCTCCGGATGGAGGCGCGCGTAGGCGTAGAGCGCCACGCCGATGAACAGGAACAGGCCGGAGATCGGAATGGAGACCAGGCCGGAGACGATCAAGCTCCAGCGCGCCTTGCGCTCGTCGTTGCAGGCCAGCAGGCGCTGGACCATGTCCTGGTCGGTGCCGTAGGCGGCCGAGGAATTAAAGAAGCCCCAGATCGCCAGCAGGACGAATAAGCCCAGGTTCGCGGGCTTGAGCAGTTCCAAAAAATTGAACTTGTCGTAGACCGTGCCGTCGGGTTTGACCGCGTGGCGTCCCGCCTCCACGATGGCGGCAAATCCCCCGGGCACGTGCGCGGCCAGGTAAAAAAGCGCCACCAAACCGCCGCCGATCAGAAGCACGAACTGCATCAGGTCGGTCCACGCGATCGCGCGGCCGCCGCCGGCGGTGGTGTAGAGCAGGATGGCGACCACGGTCGTAACGACGCAGACGGGGAAGGACAGCGCGCCGGCGCTGACCACCTCCAGCACCTTGGCGATGGCCACGATGCGCACCGTGGAGGCCAACGTGCGCGTCAGGATGAAGTAGCCCGAGCAGGCGGCGCGCACGGTGCGGCCCATGCGCCGCTCCACGGCCTGGTAGATCGAGGTCACGCGCTGTTTCTGATAGAACGGCAGAAGGACGGAGGCGACGAACAGCGCCGCGGCGATATCGCCGACGTTGCTGAACATGTAGCGGAAGTCCGAGCCGTAGCCTTCCGCGGGCGTGCCGATGAAGGTCAGCGCGGAGATGCAGGTGGCCAGGAAGCTGGCGGTGGTGACCAGCCACGGAATGGAGCGGCCGGCCAGGAAATACTCGTCGGCCGTCTTCGCGCGGCGCCGCGCCGCCCACCAGCCGATGGCGGCCAGCGCCGCGCAGTACGCGACCAGCACCGACGCGTCGAGAAGTCCCAGGCCCCCGTTCATTGCGGCGGCCTCACGCGCGGCGGCGCGGCCTTGCGCGCCTCGCGCGAGCGGCGGCGGGCGGCGGCTTGGTCGGCGGGGCTGACGCGCGCCGCTTTGGCCGCCAACTCTCCGCGCAGTTTGAGCCAGGCCGCCAGGCGCGCGGCGGCGACCGTTCCGGCCGCGACGGCGGCCAGCACCGCGCAGCCCGGCTCGCGGTCGTGTCCGCAGTCGCGGAAGCGGCAGGACGGGGCCAGCGCGTCGATCTCCTCGAAAGACTGGGCCAAGCCTTGCCCGGCCTCCCAGAACTGCATCTCGCGCATGCCTGGGGTGTCGAGCAGGACCCCGCCGCCGGGCAGAAGATACAGGTCGCGGCTGGTGGTGGTGTGGCGGCCGCGCTCGTCGCGAACGCGCGTGGCGTGCGTAAGCAGGCGCTCGTCTCCGCGCAGGCGGTTGATGATCGTGGATTTGCCCACGCCCGAGGTTCCCACGAAACCGACCGTGCGGCCGGGCTTGATCCATGCGGACAGCGCCGTCAGGCCGTCGCCGCTTTTGGCGCTCAGCGTCAGCACCGGCGCGCCGGCGGCCACCGCGCGGGCTTCCTCAATATACGTCTTGGGGTCGGGGCAGGCGTCTAATTTATTGAGCAGAAGCACGGGCTCCGCGCCGCTTTCCCGACAGACGATGAGGAAACGCTCTAGGCGGCGCGGATTGAAATCCTGGTTCAGCGCGGTGGTCACGAACACCGCGTCCAGGTTCGCGGCGATCACCTGCTCCTCCAGCGCCTCGCCCGCGGCCTTGCGCGACAGCTTGGTACGCCGCGGCAGTATTTCGCGCACCGTCGCCACGCGCTCGCCCGGGGACAGCTCGACGGCCAGCCAGTCGCCGACCGCGGGCAGGTTCGCGCGCGCACCGGCCTTGCGTCGCGAAGCACCCGTCAGGCGCGCGTCGCGCTCGCCGTCGGCCGCGACCACGCCGTAGACGCCGCGGCGCTCGTTGACCACGCGCGCGGGCCGCAGGCCGCGCCCGGGCAAAGCGGAAAACTCCGCGGCCCAGCGCGCGTCCCAACCCCAGTCTTCCAAAGGCATCGGCCGATTCTAGCAGAAGCGCCGCCGGGGCGCGGGCGGGAGCCGTGACGGAAGTCGCGCCGACTCACGCGCGCGGCAGGATTGACACCGCCGGGAAGGAGGGTTATCCTTCGTGAGGGCGGGCGCAATCCCGGAGGCGCGGTGAAAGCGAAGGCGTTGGTTGCTGTGTTGGCGTTGTGCGCGATGGGCGCGCGGGCGGAGCGTTCGCCTTGGCCCGATCTGTCGCGTCCGGCGCGCGCGGTCGGAGGCGGGGAGCGCGACGCGGCGGTGGTCGTCGGTATCGAGAAATATCTGGCGGCGCCGGGCATACCGGGAGCGCGCGCCAATGCCGACGAATGGTACGAGTATCTGACGACGACGCGCGGCGTTCCGGTCAAGAACGTCAGCCTCCTCGTCGACGGCGACGCCGCGCGCGAGGACATCCTGGCGGCGGCGCGCGGTGCCGCGCGGCGTGTGGGCCGCGGGGGCACGCTGTGGGTCGTCTTCATCGGCCACGGGGCGCGCAGTGAGGACGGCAAGGACGGACTGCTCGTGGGCGCGGACGCCCAGCCCACGCCGCGCAGTCTGGAAGCGCGCAGCGTGCGGCGCGAAGAATTGTTGAGGGCGTTGGGCGGCGGCCGCGAGCGCGCGATCCTGGCGGTGCTTGACGCGTGCTTTTCGGGCCGGGGCGAAGACGGGCGCATGCTGGTGGCCGGCCTCCAGCCGCTGGTCGTCGCGGCCGCGCCCCCGGCGCTGGACGCGCGAGCGGCGGTGCTGACCGCGGCTGAAGGCGATCAGTTCTCGGGACCTCTGCCGGGGACCCGGCGGCCGGCGTTCAGCTATCTGATTTTGGGCGGGTTGCGCGGTTGGGCGGCCGATAGGCGGGGCTACGTCGACGCGCGGCGGTTGTGGCTCTACGCCCGTGACGCGCTGGCCGCGACCGTGCGCGGGCGCGATCAGACGCCGGAGCTATTGGGTGCGGGGGAGGCGGCGGTGTGGAGGAGCCCGCGCGAGGAAGCGCCGAATTTGGCCGCGATCGCCGAGGCGACGGCGGGTTCGGCGGGAGAGGCGGCGGGGAGCGCGGCCGTGGGAGACGGCGTTCAACTGGACTTCAAGGACGGCTCCAGCTTGTCCGGCGTGCTGTTCAAGCTGACCGACTCCGAGGCGGGCATCGAGTCCGCCGGGATGCGGACCACGTGGCCGCGCGACGGGATTGCGCGCATCGTCGTGCATCGCACGTCCCAGCAGACGCTGAAGCGGATGATCGCCCGCGCCGGCGGCGACCGCGATAAATTATTGGCCGCGGCGGACTACGCGCGCGAGCATCGCCTTTACACCGAGTACGACCACCTGCGCGCCCGCCTGGGACTGCCGCCCGATCCGGCGTCGTTGCCGATGAGCGAGGCCGCAAGCCGGGGGCCGCGAATCGTCTACGTGCGCTCGCATTCCGAGAGGGACAGGCGCGAGAATGACCGTGAGTCCGATTCGGGTGACGATGCGTCCGCGCCGCCCGCCGCGCCGACTGTACCGCAACTTGGATTTCCGACTCAGGCGGAGTTCTCGGACGGAGGAGGAATCGGCGACGGCGGCATGGGCGGAGGGTTCATTTATGGGGCGCCGGGGTTCTTGCCGCGTCCGCCGCGCACGCCGCCGGTACCGAACGGGCGCGTCGGCACTCCGGCGCTTGAGTTCCAGAACTCGCTGCAGAGGCTGATCGACCGCAACGCGCCCTAGGCGCGGCGACGCGCGATCAGGCGAGAGGTGTGCGCGGACGCACGCCGATGCCGCAGCGGACTTGCGTCAGGTCGTAGACCCCGCCGCGTCCCAGGCGCAGGCCGCGCGTGGGGTCGCGCTTGAGCCACAGCGGCGTGTCCAGGTCGACGAAGCGGAAGCCCCCGATGCCGGCCGCGAAATGCGCGGCGCAGGCCATGGACAGCGACGTTTCGATCATGCCGCCGATCATGAGCCCCAGGCCGGAGGCGCGGGCGATCTGGGCCACGTCCCAGGCTTCTAAGAGCCCCATTTTCATCAGCTTGATATTGAGCACCTGGACCGCGCCGCGTCGCGCCAGTCCCCACGCGTCGGCGCGGCCGCGCACGGACTCGTCGGCGGCGACCGGCACGCCGCCCAGGCGGGCGACCTTCGCCAGCCCGTCCCAGTCGTCGGCCGCGGCGGGCTGCTCGAACAGCGCGGGGCGCAGGCCGCGCGCGCGCAGGAGGCTCAGCAGGCGCAGAGACTGACGCGGATTATAGCCTTGGTTGGCGTCGAGCGTGAAGGTGAAGCGCGCGTCGACGGCCGCCACCGCGGCGACGCGCGCGGCGTCCTCTTCGGGATCGCGGCCGACCTTGATCTTAACGACGCGTACGCCCAGCGCGCGGATGCGGCGCGCGGCGGCGGTCGCCGCCTGAGGCGGGACGATGGTCACGGTCACGTCGCTGGTC
>JABEUV010000007.1 GCA_013044195.1 Elusimicrobiota bacterium
AGATCAACTTGCACCGCCACGATTTTCACGGCGACTGGAACTACACGATCCGACCAGCAACGAAATAGATGCGCTCAGTTATTTCGTTACACTTCCTAATGACCCGGGAACGGATTTTCGCGACCGAACTCCCGACGTTTACGACCGCAGTCGACATCCGCGTCTACGACGAACAGTCCCTGTTCGGCGTGTATCGCGAGGCTCCAGACAACGGCTTCAGCCTCATCGTGGTCCCGGCCCAAAGCCATACGCACCAGTCGTTCGCTTTGAACTCGCTGCGCTATGAGAACGTCGCTTCGCGGCCGCTGATCGGCTGGGTGGCGGGAACGCCCCTGACGGAGATCGGCAAGACGACGCCGAAGGTCTTCGACGGCCGCGACGGCCACGTATATGAGGACGCCGCCATCGTGATGCACGTCGCGCTGCCGCAAGGCAAGACGGCGGACGTCGGTCTCATTAATATTTTCGAACCCGGGGAAGGAGACGTCCTGACGTTCATGGCCGACGGATTTACGGCCAAAGAGGTACTTATCGGGGGGGTGCGGCGGGACTTCGTCGAGTACGTGCGCGAAACCGGTCTGGACACGCGCCTGCCGCTCGTCGCCGACTGCCACGGCGCGATGGTCAACATCTCCTTTCAAGGCGTGGACGAGGCGACCGGCGAGATGAAATTCTACGCGCCGGTGTTCAAGGGCGTGGAATACCGCCACGCGCGGCCGATCGGGGACTACGTCGAGACGTTCACGGCGCAGATTCCGGACGGGATCGATTCGCGCATCGCCTACTCCTGCAACTGCATCCTGAACTACGTCCACGCGGGCCTGGAGGGGCGTCACACGGCGGGAATCACGGGGCCGTTCACGTTCGGAGAGATCGCCTACCAACTGCTCAATCAGACGCTCGTCTATCTGACGATCTCGGACACGAGTCTTGCCGACCGCCTGAGGATCGAAGACCCGCTGCGGCGTCAGTACCGGTTCCTTGAAACGTTGATCGACACGATTCCAAGCCCGGTATTTTATAAGGACACTCAAGGGCGCTATCTCGGCTGCAACAAAGCTTACGCGGAGTTCATCGGCCGACCGAAGGCCTGGATCGTGGGCAAGACCGCCGACAAGTTCCTGCCGCCGGACATCGCCGAGCAGCAGCGGCAGGTGGACGAGGAGGTTCTGCGAAGCGGCGCGCGCGAGCTCCAGGTGGAATTGCTGGACGCCGCCGGGAAGTCGCGGTGCGTGATCATTCATAAAGCCGCCGTTTACGATGCGAGCGGCCGAGTGGCGGGCCTCGTCGGCTCCCTTTCGGACATCACCGAGAGCCGCCTTTCCGAACAGCGCCTGGCCGCCGCATACGAAAATCTCCAGTCCGCTCAGAAGAAACTGCTCCAATCGCAGAAGATGGCGGCGGTCGGCCAGTTGGCGGGCGGCGTGGCGCACGAAATCAACAACCCTCTGGGCGTCATCCTCGGGTTCGCGCAGACCGTGTGCCGCGGTCTTTCGGAGGGCGACGCGCTGTCCTTCCCGCTGAAATCGATCGAGCGCGAAGCCTTGCGCTGCCGGAGGCTGGTCCAGGACCTGCTCGTGTTTTCGCGCACGTCGTCCGGCGAACACTTCACCGAGACCGACGTCAACGACGCGATCCAGGCGTCCTTGTCCCTCCTGAAACCGCGCGCGAAAATCGAGAACGTGGCCATAAACGTCGTGCCCGCCAACGGACTGCCTCGGATACGGGGAAACGTCAACCAGCTTCAGCAGGTGCTTCTGAACCTGGCCGGCAATTCCATGGACGCCATGCCGAAAGGCGGCCGCCTTGATCTGCTGACGCGCCTTTCGGACAAGCGTCCCGGACACGTGGAGATCGTGGTGCGCGACACGGGCGACGGCATTCCGGAGGCGATACGCTCAAAGGTCTTCGAGCCGTTCTTCACGACGAAGGAGGTCGGCAAGGGAACGGGCCTGGGCCTGGCGCTCGTCTATGAAATCGTCCAAAAGCACGGCGGCGCCGTTGAGCTGGAAAGCGAGGTCGGCAAAGGGACGACCTTCGTCGTCAGCCTGCCGACCGAAAACGGGGAATAGCGGCTAAAACCGCATTTCCCGGAGAAGTAGAAGCCCGAATGAGTTTCCGAGGTCTGGTGGCGCGCTCGCGCGTCGGTCTATTTTTTGCGCACTTCCTGCGGCATGCCTTCACTGAGGGCTGGTCCGACCTCCGGGGAAATCGACGTCTGGTCGTGGGACAAAGACGACCAATGAGGCCGCCATTTCCGACGTCGACGAACTGCGCGGCGTCATCTCCGCCCTGGCCGCCGTGCGCCTAAAGACGCGGACAAGGCGTCAGAAACCCCACTCCCGGGCCGCCTCCGGCAGTTCGATCCTCTCGCACGCCGGACGGGAACAAACGTCGAGCGACAGGAGGCAATTCTTGAGCGTGCAGTAATCGCGAGTCCCCGTCTCGGGATCGACTCTCAACTCGCAATAACGGCATTCCACGCATCTTTTCTCAGCGTTTGTCATGCGCTCCACCTCATTACGGCCGTCAAAGCGAATTCCACACCCTTCGCGTTATGTCATAGCAACGCATCGGCCATCATCGCATCTTCGGCTCCAACAATATCTTTCAGAGGGCGCGTCGGGCGGGGCTCAGCCCCGCCTTGACTGCGCCCGGGGTAAGCGTTTCGGAGAGGATTGGGAGACAGTAGCCGGGATCAGCGGACCTTGGCGAGGAGGCGGTCGGCCTCGTTCTGGAGGTCCTGCGCGCTCTGGTCGGCGTCGCGCGAGTAGCGGTCCAGGTCCATGCTCTCGAATGTGTAGCCCGCGCGGGACAGGTCGGCGGTGTCGAAGCCGACGTCGAAGACCAGCCATTTGGTGGTGCTTGCCAGGCCGCGCGCGGCATTATCAAGGTTCTGGGCGTGAGCGACCAGGTTTGGATCCTTCTGGGCCTGCGCGGAGAGGGAGCGCAGGTCGTTGAGGCGGAACTGAGAATCCTGCGCGAGAGACTGAAGGTCCTGGTTGAAGCGCTGGAGGTCCCCGGTCAAAGTCTGATCGGCGGGGGCGCCGGGCGCGCGGGTGTCCACACGGGTGATCAGAAGGCGAAGGTCGTCGCGCATGCGGGCGGCGTCTTGCGCGGAGGTCTGCAGGTCCCAGGACAGGGAGTCCAGGCCGGCGCCGATGTCGGCGCCCATAGTCTTGACCGAGGCCGCGCGCTGGGCCTTGACCGTGGCCTGGAGTTGGGACGCGGCGTTTTCAAACGAAGGGAGGGCGAGAGGAGCGGCGGACACGGACGTCGCGGCAAGCAAGAGAGCGGCGGACAGGCCACGGATCATGGGACACACCTCCAGAACAAGCCGAGCGGCCGACGGAAATATTCTACCGCAGCGTCGATCTTCGGGCACAGCATAGCCCCGATAGACTCAGGAGCGCCTGAGCCGAGGGGCCCGGACGACGCTGGGACTTTCGGCCTAGACGAGTCCGACGAGTCCTTGGATTCCTCGATTTTGAATTCCAGAATTCTTGCCCCGACCGGCCCTCGATTTCGCCCTCCTCGGCATCGAAGCGCAAGGGCGGGAAACACCCGGAACCCCTCAGGACGAAGATGTCGGTTCCAATCCGTCGGCGTTTGTCGCATAATGTCTCATGATCACGACCAGAACGAAGTATTTCGTGCGGTACAAAAATCTCAGCGGCTCCTCCACGGTCTTGAAGTATGAGATCAAGAAGGACGGCTTGACGATCCGCTTCGCGGATCATACGGTCTATCGCTATACGAATCAGAGCGCGGGCCCTGAGAACATCCGAAAGATGAAGACGCTTGCGAACGCCGGGAAGGGATTGGGGACGTTCATCACCGCCAACCTCAAGGATCGTTTCCTGCGGAAGATCCGGTAACGCTTCCTTTTGGGGAAGCCTCGACGTCTTCGGCGATCGGTGAAGCCGCCTTGGAGTCATAGACTCCGGGGCGGCTTTCTATTGCCCCGCTTCATCAAGGCCATCAGGCCGGCGGAGGATAGGTCCTAAGCACCGCCCAAACGACGCCGAACGGCCCATAGGGTTATTTCCGGCGTTTGATAACATGCTTCCGTCGGCACGTTGACGAACAGAGGTGAGCCATGAAAAAAATGGAATCCGGGGTCTTCGTCGCATTCGCGGGTCTTGTCGTTTGCCTGGCGCTAGAACCCGGCACCGCTCAAAGCCAAGAGAACTCCGCGTGCCGCGTCCCTGATTTTTCAAACGCGACGATCATGACAAGAAGCGGCCATGACGACGGCATAAGCCCGGCCCTCTATTTTGAAATCGAGACGAACGACCAAGCCCCTCGAACCATCGCGATCTCCCTCAAGCAGGAGGACGGCGCCGGGGGCCGGCGCTTGAAACGGTATTACCTGGCGGGGAACTCCTTGATCGCGACGATGAACGGCGCCGTCCAGGAGAACTCCGGGACGCTGACGGACGAGGTGTTCGACTGCGCCGGTCAAAAGATAGGCACGGTCTCAAAAACGGCTGATGCCGTCTTCCATATCCGCAACGCCAACGGAGAGTTGGTCGCCACGAGCAGTCCTTCGAACGGCTTTCTCTGGGCGCGGGACAACCGCTTGGAATTGAACGATTCGGACGGCAACGTCGCGGCGATTCTCTCGACAAACGGCGGGTTCTCCAATTCCGCGGGTTTCTCGGTCCGCAATTCCAGAACCATCGACCCCCGTCTGGCCCTCGATTTCGCCATCCTCGGCCTCGAAGCGCAAGGACAGAAAATACCTCGCCTTTAGTCCCTGACGAGGCGCTCGCGACGTGAGTGCGCGATCGCGCGCCGCACCCCGACGAATTGGGTCTTGACGAAATCCAGAAACCGCTTATACTCCCTATGTCGGCGGTCGCAGCGCCGACCGTTTCGCCCGGCCTCAACTTGCCATCGACGGGACAGAGGGGTTCGATGGTCGGTGAGGCCGGGCCTGTTTTTGGCCCACGAAGCCCCAGGTCCTTTTGCCTCGATTCTTCAGGCCGAACGGCCCACGCGGCGAACGACCGCCCGCGCTACACTGAAGCCATGGAAAACTTGGGCTTCGTCCTTCTCCTCTGCGGCATCGGCTCGTTCGGCATGGCGGCCTACCTGATGTCGGGTGTGTCCCACCGGCGGTCGCCGAATTAGAAGCGCCCGGGCCGGGACAGCGGCGCGCGGAGTCCTGACGCGTCAGCCGGCCAGCGGAATCTTGATCCGGAAGCTCGTGTTCGGGGCCTGAGGCAGGTAGGCGATCGTCGCATCATGCGCCTGGAGGATCTCTTTGGCGATTCTCAAGCCGAGGCCGTTGCCGGATTCGCCCTTGGTGGACCGTCCCCCGAAAAGGTCCTCCGCGACCTCCGCCGGCAAGCCGTTGCCGGAATCGACGAGAGTGATGCAAGCCGCCCCGCCCTGAGACTCGACCGTGATCTTGATCCATTTATCCCCGGACCCGCCGACGGCGTCCGCGGAATTGTTGAGCAGATTGGCGACCGCGAGCTCCAATTGGGTCTTGTTGCCGTGGACCTTGATTCGACCGGCCTCGTCCGGGAAGCTCAACGTCGGCGTGGGGACTCCGTTGGCGATCAGCCGGTGGCGTGAAAGCTCCAGGGCCCCCTGGAGGACGGCCGGCAGTTCGATGTCCGCCATCTGGACGTTGGCGGCGCCTCTCCGAAGGTCCAGGTAGCTTTTAAGGATGTCGGCGATCCGGTCCGACTGCGTCTTCACGTCCGCGAACGCGGCCGTGCACTCTTGGGCGGACATCTCCCCGCACGCGCTCGCCTCCAGGCAGATGTTCATGTTCAGCTGGATGATGGCGAGCGGATTGCGGATGTCATGGACGACGCTTCCCGTGACGAAGGAAGTCGCGGCCTTCTGCGAAAGAAGTCCAAGCTGAGATTCGAGCTGCTCGATCTTGTTCTCGGCGAGACTCCGGTAATATCGTCCCATCCTCAATAATTCGAATATCTTCGAGAACGCGACGATCGACACCATGTTCAGCCAGCCGAAGGCGATCAGGAGCTCGGAAAGACCCGCGAAAAGGGAGAAGGCGACGCCGAAGGCGAGGATATAGTCATGCGGCCTTCGGCGGTAGAGCCGAGAGAGGATAAAGCCGTAGGCGCAGAGGAAGATCAGCGCCACCATCCAGGCGACGATGTCCGCAAACAAGGTCGGCGTCGCCAGCGCGCCGCCCTTGAGCACGAGGATCGGAGTGATCCTATGCCGCGGGATCGGCAGATACATCAGGCTGTGGTTCGAGAACAGATGGACGATCAGGCTGGCGACGAAGATCGCGGCCGCGATCTTCAGGCCCTTCAGCAGCCATTCGAAAGCCTCGGACTTCACGCCCAGATAGAAGATGATCGCCCTGTTGTAGAAATAGAA
>JABEUV010000122.1 GCA_013044195.1 Elusimicrobiota bacterium
CGGATCACGATATCGACGTCCGCGCCCTTGCGGTACTGGTTCCAATAGTCGCGGCTGAACGGCGTGTCCTTGACCAGCTTCATCGCGCCGTACAAGGCCGCGCCGGGCTCCAGCGCATGCAGCGCGGTTTTCGCGGCCGGCTGGAAACTCAACTGCGGACGCTGGGGCAGATTCTCCCCTTCGTCCGGACGTTCGGCCTGCGCGAGCGCCGGCTCCGGCGCGGCCGACGTGGCGGGCTCCAGCGCCGGACTCAACGCGGCGCCGTCGAACCGGCGCGCGCCGTCGGCGTCCGCGGGCGCGGACGGCTCGGCCGCCGCGGCGGACAGAGACGTCAGCGCGGACGGGCGCTGAGCCGGAACGGCGGCCGCGGACGCGGCGGGAAGGGCGGCCGCGGCGGAGGCAATGGCCGCGGCGGTCGGTGCGGAGAGGGCCGCGACGCCGTTGGCGCTCAGCGCGGGAGCCAGTCCCGCCGGGCTTGACGCCAACGCGGGAACCACGGCGGCGGCGCCGAAGGCGGCGCTCTCCACCGGCGCCAACCGGACGACCTGCGTCCAGGCCGGCAGGGCGGACGGGAGCAGGAGGCTCAGCGCGAGTAACGCGGAGAATTTTTTCACGGGATTACCGAGGATCCGCGGCCGCCTTCTTCTTGGCCTTCGCGTTGGCCTCACGGGTCACCGTACGCTTGAGGTTGGCGCGGGCGCGCTCGTTGTCCTTCTCTTTCTGCTCCACCCACTTCTGATAGTCCTTGTCCGCGGCGCGCTTCTCGATGAGAGCCGTGACCTCAGGCGTGTGCGACTCGACCTCGGCCGGCGTCTGCACGCTTTGCAGGTCGCGGGTGTTGTAGTGGAAGACCACCATCACGCGCGGGTCGGGTTCGCCGTTGACATACCAACGGCCGTCGGCGCGCTTCTGCGCGTCGCCTTCCAGCAGGGCGCGGCCCACCAGGTTGACCTCGACGGATTCATCGAACTGCGTCTGATAGGGCTCACGACCGGTGCGGTAGACATGGCCGACCAGGATGTAGCCGCGGTCGTCCTCCCACAGCTCGGTGCGGTCCGGGCGCACGAAGACCTTGTAGGCGCGGCCGGTGTAGGGCGAGGCGTAGTTCAAAGTGACCGAGTCTCCGTCACGCGCCAAGCGTAGAAGGCGGCCGACGACCTTCTCGTTGAGGTTGCGCGGATAGTCCGGGAAGTGGCGGTGGTAGTAATTCTTGAGCCATCGCTTGGCCACCTCCAGACCCGCTTTCTGCGTGGACTTGAAGCCGGAGGTCTGGCGCGCGAGCTTCAGCTCCTCGGGCAGGCGCAGGCCGCTGGTCTCCGGGTAGCGCCAGAGCTTTTCCAAGAGGCTGACCGCCGCGTCGAGCGAGGCCTCGTCGTAGGCCTCGTTCTTCATCAAGTGATAGAGGCGGGACATCGTTTCCTTCATGACGATGCCGCGGTAGTAGGCCATCTGATGCCAGCCCGTGGCGTTGGGATTGCGCCAACGCGACGAGGACTTGCCGCGATTGGCCGCCGCACCGGTGGACGGACCGTAGGCCTGCCTGCGCTCCAGCCAGTCCAGATATTCGCGCAGTTGATATTTATTGACGGCAACCTGCTCGAAGCGCGAAAGGCCCAGCACGGCGCCCAGGGCCTGCTCGATCGACCCGGAACCCGTCACGCCGTGGATGAAGTAGCCGCGTCCCGGCAAGGAGCTCAGGAAGCCCGGCGCCTTCGCCGGATCGCCGAGGACGAGCACCTGACCGGGCTTCAGCGCGCCGGCGCCGCCCTTCTCGGGATCCAGATCGGGCGCGGCGGCGTAGATCGCATTGAAGAGACGTCCGGCGTTCAGCTTCAAGGAGCTCGCCTGGGTCAAAAAAATCGCCTTGCCCTCGGCGTCGTTGCCCGTTTCCACTTTATAAGACAGACCCGCCGACTTCAGCGCGCGGTTGAACGCGGCGGCCCACGCGGCAGGCTCGACGCCTGTCGGGATTTCGCCGCCGAAAATGTACGGAGCTTCCAGGTTCGGCCGGCCGAAGGTCGCGATCTTGGCGCTGCCGCCGGTCAACTTCTTCTGCACGCCTTGCGCGATCTCGCCGAAGCGCTTGACCGTCGCCTCCGCAAACGGCAGTTGATCCGGGATCAGCGGCTTGGGATTGGCCGCCTTCGAGTTGTGCGCGGCGATGCGCGCGCCGTTGTAGCTGGCGACGATCACCGGATTTCCGGAACGATTCTTGAGCTTGGAGATCAACACGGACTCGGCGGAATTCTCGCCCTTCTCCGGGCGAGCGGTCGCAAAAACCACGCGCACGCCCTTGTCGGCCAGCGTCTCGATGTAGGTCACCAGCTTGTCGCCTTCCTGCGCGGGCTTGTCGAGCGTGTCCAAAATCACGACGACGCGCGGGTACAAGCGTCCCAGCGCGGACTCGGCCGGCGTCGCTGCGGCCGCGCCGGAGGCGGGCACGGCCGCGGGCTCATCGGCGGACGCGGCGGAGTGATCGAAGAACGCACCCAGTGCCGCGGCGGCGCGCGCGCCGCCCCCCGTCTCGCCGGACGCAGGGGCCGCGTCGCGCGCGATGGTCTGAGCCGAACTGAACGTCGCCGCCGACGGCGCGGCGGCAACCGACGCGGCGGCGGGAACGTCGGCAGACGCGGGAAGCGCGACCGGGGCGGCCGCCGCCGTCACCGCGCCGAGCGAGGGCGCCGCAACGGCTGCGGGCGCGCTCAAAAGCGCGGGGGCGCCCAACGCCACGGAAACGGCCGCCGCCGAGACGCTCGGAACCGCGATGGCGCCGGACAAACGAACGTCGGACACCTGAGCGAAGGCCGAAGCCTGCGCGCCCGCGATGATCATCGCGCTTCCCATCCACGTCATGACCGCTTTCGGCGTTCTCTTCACGATCGCTCCCTGCATCGGTCGAGTCTGGTTGCGGCTGCGGGGGGCATCGTATCACGCGCGCCGCACGACCGCGCCGGGTCCAATGGCCCAAGATGGCTAAGGCATGGGTCCCAATTTTTCGTGGGTCCGCGGCCGGAGTTACGGCCGAACGGGGTCGACTTCGAAGCGCACGCGCGCCTTGATGGCGGCCAGGTTGCGCGCGGCCTCCTCGGCCGTCGCGCCGCCGACCTCGAGCATCGCCACGCGCGCGTAGCCGCCGTTCTGCTCCAGGGAGATCGTCTCGCCTTCGTGCATCACTTTTCGGAAGCGCACGAAGCCGGGCATTTTGCGGGCGGACTCGGGAAGATCGAGGACGCGGATGACGCCGGGCTTGTCGGCGTTGATGAAATCCCCGTCCAAGTGCACAAGCGGCTGGGCGGGTTTATACGGCCGCCCTTCGACGCCGGCCGCCGCCATCAAGCCCTCCTCGACCAAGTCCACGCCCCAGACGTCCAGCACCCAGTCGCGCACGTAGGCGCCGCCCATGCGCGCGTTGGCCTCGATCAGGCGCGGGCCCTCGGAGGTCACCTTGCCTTCCATGTGGATGACGCCGTCGCTGAGGCCCAGCGCGCGCGCCGACGCGACGGCCTGGTCGACGGCCGCGCGCTGGTCCGCGGCGGGCAGGACGCTGGGCAGGCGCGAACCGGTGGCCAAGAACGACGGCTCGCGCGTGGGCTTGTTGTCGGCGATGGAGTCGAACAGCACTTTGCCGCCGCGCATCACCAGATCCACGTCATACTCGGGGCCGTCGAGATACTGCATCAGCAGGAGGTCGGAGTTCGTCGCGAAGACGGGGTCGGTGCGCGGGTTGACCAAGGCGCTGACGCGCTCAAAAGCCTTGACCGCCTCGTCCATGGAATTCACGCGCTCGGTGCCGATGGCCGCCGCGCCCGACACCGGCTTGAGCACCGCGGGGAATCCCACGCGCGCGGCGGCCGCGCGGAAGCGCTCCAGC
>JABEUV010000008.1 GCA_013044195.1 Elusimicrobiota bacterium
ACCAAGGTTTTCAGCACGGCGCCGGCCAGGCTGTCGGCGCCGAGCAGCCACGAGGTGTCCCAGACGCGGTCGCGGAGGGCGGGCAGGAGATCGGCCTGGTTGAGAAAGGCCGCGGCCTGCGACGCCATGCCCGCGGCCAACAGAAGAAGCATCCATCCCGTGACGCGAAAAAAATGGCGGACGGGAATTTTCATGAGTCCCCGGTAGAGCGCGAAGCCCGCCGCCGCGCCCGCCGCCAGGCCCAGCAAGCCGCCGACCGCGATGGAGGCTTTGCCGGCGCCGGAGGCGGAGACTCCGTAAAGAAACAGCGCGATCTCGGAGCCCTCGCGCATCACCGCGACGGCGGCGGCCGTAAACAGCGCGGCCATGGACTTGCGTCCGACGCCGACCTCGCGGCCCAGGCGCTTGAGTTCGTCGGCCATGCGCCGGCCGTGGCGCGCCATCCAGACGTTGTGCCAGCCCAGCATCGCCACGGCCGACAGCAGCACCGCCGCCTCGAACACCGGCTGACCGGCGCCGGACAGGCTTTCAGAGATGCGTCCCATCAGGGCCGCCACCACGACGGCGCCGAGAATGCCGACGGCCACGCCCCAGCCGATCCAGGACCGCCGGCCGCCCAGGCCCTGCGTGGCGCTTAAAATCACGGCGACGACCAGCGCCGCCTCCAGCACTTCGCGAAAGACGATCAGCGCGCTGGCAAGCATCAGGGGTGGCCCGCAGCGGCGGAGGTGGATACGGTAATCACGCCCGCGCTGTCGCGGTGGAAGTCGTCGAAGAAATCGTAGCGACCCGGTTTTAGAGGACCGAGAAAGACGGTGATCTTGGCGCCGGCGACGACGATCTGTTCGCGGTGAAGGGAAAAGCTTTCGAACTCGATGGGGCCCGACGTTCGATTGGAGACGATCAGCTTTATTTTTTTCTCCGCGGGAAGCGCCAGCGTCCGAGGCGAGAAGCCTGCGTCCGTGACGGCGAGCGCGAAAAGGGGAAGCGGCGCGCCGCCGCCGAACAGGGCCCGGGCCCGGGGCGCTGCGCGCAGGCCGGCGGCGTAGAGGCAGAGCGTCAAGGCGACGACGTGCGCGGCGCTGCGGTTCAGGGGCTCTCCTCCTTACTGAGATTCTATCTCAATAAGATGATAGCACGATCTCTTATTGAAATTCAATATCAATAAATAAAACACGGCTCCGGGGGGAAGATAAAAAAAAAGCAAATTGGCATAATCCCGGTCATGGTACGCAACGAGATCAAGGACGTGCTGGCGAAGGCGAAGGCGGGCGACGCCGTGGCGGTCGCGGGCTGGATCAAATCCGTGCGCGAGTCCAAGAGCGTGGGCTTCGTGCACCTCAACGACGGCTCGACGTTCGATTCCCTGCAGGTCGTCGTGCCGGAGTCCTTCGCCGGGCGCGAAAAAATTCTCAAGCAGATCACCGGCGCGGCGCTCTACGTGAAAGGCATCCTCGTCGCCTCTCCAGGAAAGGGCCAGGCGCTGGACCTGGAGCCGTCCTCGATCGAGATTTTAGGCGAGTGCGATGCGTCCTCTCCGGTGCAGAAGGCGGGGACTTCCTTCGAGTTCCTGCGCGGCGTGGCGCACATGCGCCCGCGCACGAACACGTTCGGCGCGGTGTTCCGTACGCGCGCGGAGTTGTCGTTTGCCGTGCATGAGTTCTTCCGCGGGCGCGGCTTCGTGATGTGCCACTCGCCGATCCTGACCACGTCCGACTGCGAAGGCGCGGGCGCGATGTTCCAGGTGTCGACGCTGGATCTGGAAAAACCGCCGCGCGGCGCGGACGGCAAGATCGACTTCAGCCAGGATTTTTTCGGCGAAAAGACGAGCCTGACGGTGTCGGGCCAATTGGAGGCCGAGATCCTGGCCCTGTCCTTGTCCAAGGTGTATACGTTCGGCCCGACGTTTCGCGCCGAGCAGTCGACGACGCCGCGCCACGCCGCCGAGTTCTGGATGATCGAGCCGGAGTTCGCCTTCGCCGACCTGAAGGACGACCGCGAGCTGGCCGAGGCGTTCGTCAAGCACCTGATTGAACATGTGTTCAAATCCTGCGAGCGCGACCTGCGCTTCTTCGACGAACGCGTCGAGAAGGGCCTGCGCGCGAAGCTGGAGGCGGTGGCGAAGGCGGAGTTCGGCGTCATCGAGTACACGAAGGCGATCTCGGTGCTGGAGCAGGCGGGCCGCGCCTGGAACTATCCGGTGAAGTGGGGCATGGACCTGCAGACCGAGCACGAACGCTACCTGACCGAGGAATACGCGAAGCGTCCGCTGTTCGTGATCGACTACCCGCGCTCGCTCAAGCCCTTCTATATGTATTGCAACGACGACGACAAGACCGTCGCGTGCATGGATCTGTTGGTGCCGCGCGTCGGCGAGCTCATCGGCGGCTCCCAGCGCGAGCATCGCCTGGACCGCCTGCTGGCCCGCATGAAGGAAACCGGCATCAGCGCCGAGGCCTATTCGTGGTATGCGGACCTGCGCCGCTTCGGCAGCGTCCCGCACGCGGGCTTCGGCCTGGGCTTCGAGCGCATGCTGATGTACGTCACCGGCATGGAGAACATCCGCGACGTGTCGCTGTGCCCGCGCGTGCCCGGCTTCGCGAAGTTTTAAACTGGCGCCTCCAACGGGAATCGAACCCGTCTTTCAGCCTTGAAAGGGCCGCGTCCTAGCCGATAGACGATGGAGGCAAAAAATGAAAGCGTGAGCCCGGTGGGATTCGAACCCACGACCCCCCGCTTAAAAGGCGGATGCTCTACCCCTGAGCTACGAGCTCGGCGGAGCATTGTAGCAAACCCCGGTCCGCATTGACGCTATCGGCCCAATTCGCGCAGGGTATGAATGTAGACCTTGAAGAGGTCGGCGGCCTTGCGGCGGCCGGGCGGCAGCATCTGGTCGAGCGTCTGCCACCAGAAGCCGCCGCACACCGAACGCGGCATCGCGCACGACGCGGCGGTGTAGAGCAGGACCAGATCCTTGCGCGCGCCGTCGACGTCGCCGGGCGACAGCCACCAGTAGCCCAGGACCTTGTCCTGCTCGACGTAGCCGAAGCTTGAAAGAAAAACGGGCCGGTCCGGCAGAGCCGCCGTCAGTTCGTCAAACTCTCTTTCAAAGCCCAGACCCGCGGGGTTGTCCTCGGGGAAAACGTCGAGGCCGACCAGATCGACGCCGCGGCCGAAGCCTTGGGGGACGTAGGTCCCAAGCCAGCCGGACAGCGAGTGCGCTCGGTCCGGCGCGGTCTCCTCCCAGCCGTAGAGCGTTGCGACGATTTCCGCCTTCGGATCGGCGGCGCGGATCGCGGCGGGCGCGGCGGAGTAGATCGCGAAGACGCGGTCGGAACTCAGCGGCGCCCGCGCGCCGCCCAGCCAGTCGCCGTTGAGCTCGCTGCCCGCTTCCCATGCGTCGACGCGGCCCTTGTAGCGGGCCGCAAGGTTGCGCGCGCGCGCGGCGTAGAGCTCCGGGGTCAGCAAGCGCGGCCATTGGGCGGTGTCGAGCGTCGCGCCCAGGATCTTGAGTCCGTGCTTCTTGAGCGCCGCGACGATCGCGTCGTACTCGTCGAAGGAGGCGGCGTTGGCGTAGACGAAATCGCGCGGGTTCGGCGCGAAGACCAGCCGCACCCAGTTCGTGCGCGAGTGCGCGATGGAGTTGACGATCCAGTCCAGGTCGTCCATGCGCTTGAGCAGGCCCGCGTCGAGCGTCAGGCCGAAGCGCGCCTGGCGCGCGAAGGCGCGGTCGGACAGGCGGCGGCGGCCGCGCTCGAAAAGCTCCGTCTCGCGCGCGAGAGCGACCGCGCGCAGGGCGCGCGAAAACGCCCGCGCCCGAGCGCCCGCGTCCTTGAGCTTCTCGGCGTCGGCGACCGCGGCTTTGGCCGCGTCCTTCAGTCGGCGCTCCTTGGAACTGGGCGCGTAGGCGCCCGAGTCGGCGAGCGCGCGCAGGGATTCCTTAAGGATGCGGTACTCGCTCAGGGCGATCTCCTCGTCGAGAAACACCGCCGCGCCGTCGTCGAAGCCGTGGCCTCCGTCGTCGGCGACGACCGCGGAGTAGCCGTCTTCGGGCGCGGGCCAGACCAGTCTGAGCACGGCCGGACCGCCGCTCCATGACGCGGTGATCAGCGGACCTGTCTGCGCCAGCCGCACTCGTTCAGGGGGAGACTTGCCGTCGATGGGATCGGCCCAGATCGGCGCCGCGGCCGGGTCGCGCGGAAGCTTGTCGTCGGCGCGACCCACGCGCGCGAGCAGTCCGGGCAGGTCGAGCGGTCGGCCTTTTTCGTCGAAGGCGAACAGTTTCACCGTCGCGGCGCGCGCGGGCGCGCTCAGGCCGACGGCTAGGGCGAGTGCCGCAATCACCGTCCGACCCCGGCCCTCCAGCGCCGCCAGGCGAAGCGCGCGTCGCGCCAGTGTCCCGGCCCGAAGAATAGAAGGTAGGGGCTGAGGCCCGAGGCGATTTCCACGCGGGCGGCCGCCCCCGAGCCGAGGAATTGCGCGACCGTCCACACCGCCGCCAAAGCGGCCAGCCAGCGCAGCTTCACCGGCAGGATGAACATGATCAGCACTTCTCGATCGGGCAAAAGGCGCGCGAAGGCCAGGAAGGCGGCGAGGATCACGAAAGAGTTGCCGAACTGCACGCCGAACGCCCCGTCCGACGACAACGCGCGGCCGACGGCGAGGCAGCCCAGCGCGGTCGCCAGCGCCCCCAGGCCCAAAAAAACCGTGAGCTTAAAGTCGCCCCAGGCGTTCTGCAGGGCCTGCAGGCAGGCGTACAAGAGCGCGACCCACAGGATCAGCCACAGCGGGTGCGTCGGCGGGGGCACGGCGACGAAGGTCAGCGCGCGCCATAGCTGTCCGTGCGCGAGCGCGCCGGAGTCCAGCGTCAACGCGTCGACGAACTCCGGCTTGAACAGGCCCAGCGCGCCGACGAGCGCGGTCATTCCCGCCACGAACCCGGGCAGGCCCGGGGCTGCGAGAAAGCCGAAGCGGCGCTCCAGCCCGTCGACCCAGTCGCCTTCCATGATGCGCCATCCTACCATTAAATGGCAAAATCCCGGAAATGAACCGGGACTGGCGCGCGGAGCTGAAGCGGGTCCTGCCGCACGCGCTTCTCGACGAGCCGCTCTCCCGCCACACCACGTTCAAGATCGGCGGCCCGGCCGACGTCCTCATCGACGCGCGCAGCGTCGCCGAGGCGCAGACCGCGCTGCGCCTGGCCGCCGCCGCCGGACGTCCGGCGTTCGTGCTGGGTTGGGGCTCCAACCTTTTGGTGCGCGACCGCGGCGTGCGCGGGCTGGTGTTGCGGCTGGCGGGAGAGTTCGAGCGCATCGATTTCTTGGAGGGCGGCCGCGTGCGCGCGGGCGCGGCCGTGCGCGTGCCCCAGCTCGTCGTCGCGTGCGCGCAGAAAGGCTTGTCGGGCCTGGAGCCGATCGTCGGCGTGCCGGGTACGCTCGGCGGAGCGTTGGCGATGAACGCGGGCACGCGCGACGGCGAGATCGGGCCGCTGGTCCTGGAGATCGAGGCCGTCGACTTGAGCGAGGGCGACGTGCGCCGCCTGGTCAAGGACGACCTGCGCTTCGCCTACCGCGAAGGCCCCCTGCGCGGGCGCGCCGCGCTGAGCGCCCTGCTGCGGTTGAAGCCCGGAGACAAAGGTGATATAATGGCCGTCGTCTCGCGCTATCAGCGGAAGCGCCAGCAGACCCAGCCGATTCACACCTACAACGTGGGATCCACCTTCAAGAACCCTCCCGGACGTTTCGCGGCGCAGATGATCGAGGAACTGGGCCTAAAGGGTTATGTTGTGGGAGGCGCCCGCGTCTCGCCGCTGCACGCCAACTTCATTGAGAATTTTGCCGGTGCCAAGGCGGCGGACGTGCTTGCGCTTGTCGACTTGATCCGCGAGCGGGTGCGTGCGGCCATCGGCGTCGAGCTGGAGCTCGAGATGCGGGTCGTCGGTGAGTAGCCGCCGCGCGGCCCGTCGCCGCTTCCGGGTCGTCGCGCGCCCGCGCGCGCGCGCGCGCCGCGCGCGCATGGCCGCAGCCGCCGCCGCGGTCGTGCTGCTGGGCGGCGTCGCCGTGATCGCGGCGCGACAGACTTTGGCGTCTTTGCGCGCGCGCGTGGCCGCCTCCGCGCGGCCGGGCGGGACGGTCGTCGATGCGCCCGCGCCGCTGCGCGCGCTGGCGCAGGCGCTCGTCGATGCGACGCCGGGCGCGGCCGCGGACAAGGCCGCGGCCCTGCGCGCGCGCCTGCCCTGCGCGGCCGACGTGACCGTGCGCCGCGGCTGGGGCGACGGGCCGACGACGCTGAGCGTGGTCCTGCGCCGCGCCGTCGCGCCAGCCCTGCGGGGCGGCCGCCCGAGTGCGGCTCTCGGCGACGACGGGACGGTGTTCGCGGTTCCCGACGGCGTTTACGCGCTGTCGGGTCCGGAGGTGGATCCGGCGGGCGCCGACGCGCAGTCCCTGCGCGACCTGGCGCGGGAGTGGCCGACTTTGGCCGCGCCGGGCGCTCTGCCCGCGCCGCTGGCGGGCGCTTCGTTTTCGCCCGACGGCTGGCGCCTGCGCCTGGCCGACGGCACCGTGGTGCTGTGGGGACGTCTTGACTGGACGCGCGAGAAACTGGCGCGTTTGAAGGAGGCGCTGAGCGACGCGCGCTCGCGCGAACCGGGAACGTTCGCCGCCGATCTGCGCTTCTTCGAGGACGGCAAGGTCCTGCTCAAGCCGCTGGCCTCCGGTGTGGGGACGGCGGCTTTCGCCGTGCGCGGGGGCTTGCGATGATCCGCAAGGCGCGGCGCGGCGGGCCGGACACCATCGCCAGCCTCGACCTGGGCAGCGGCCGCGTGACCTGTCTGATCGGCGCGCCCGATGGGGCCTCCGGCGCGGTGAAGGTCTTGGGCGGCGCGAGCGTGCCCTGCCGCGGCCTCAAGGGCGGCGTCGTCATCAACATCGTCGAAACGACGCTGGCGATCGCGCGCGCCGTCGAGGAGGCCGAGGCGGCGGCGCAGGCGACGGTGTCCTCGGTGTGGCTGGGCGTGCGCGGCGCGCACCTGCAGTCGTTCAACAACCGCGGCGC
>JABEUV010000009.1 GCA_013044195.1 Elusimicrobiota bacterium
GGACCTGGACGCCACACTCGGACTCTACACCGGCCCCACGCGCGAGGAGATGCTGTCCGCCGACGCCAACGGCGTGCTTCCCGCCAGGATTTATCTGTACCAGCGCGCGCTTGAAGATGTCTCCCCCGATTTACCCGCGCTGAAAAAAGAACTGCGCCTGACCCTGCGCCACGAGCTGGCCCACCACTTCGGCTTCGACGACGAGGAACTGGCGCGCGCCTGGCCCGAAGGCGCCTGACGCGCCCGCGCTCGGCACTGCGGCGGAAATGGAAAGAACTTAAGGACTGACCCTCATTGACGTTTTTATACGCAAGAGGTATCCTCGGGGCGTCGTCGAGAAATCTCGGAGGAATCCCAATATGCCCGCTCCCACCGCAACTCCCAGCGCCGCGTCGCAGGTCAAGCCCGGACTTGAGGGCGTCGTCGCCACCGAGACGAAGCTCAGCATGGTCGACGGTCAGAACGGCGTGCTGATCATCGCCGGCTACCCGATCGAGGAGTTCGCGGGAAAGGTCTCCATCGAGGAAGCGGCCATGCTTTTGTGGACGGGCTCCCTGCCGTCGAAGGAAGAAGTTCCGCAACTGCAGAAGGAACTGGCGAGCTACCGCGCCCTGCGGCCGGAGACCATCGAGATCATCAAGACCGCGCGCAACGCGCCGCCCATCGACGCCCTGCGCATGGCTTGCGCAACACTCAGCTTGGACGTGTCCAACCCCAACGACATCTCGCCGGCCGGCGACCTGGCGCTGGCCAAGCGCCTGCTCTCGCGCTTTCCCACCGTGATCGCCACGCACTCGCGCATGCGCCAGGGCCTGGACCCCATCGCGCCGCGCTCAGACCTGTCGCTGGCGGCGAACTTCCTCTATATGACGTTCGGCGTGGAGCCCGACCCGCTGGCCGCAAAGGCGCTGGAGACGTACTGGGTCACCGTGTCCGACCACGGCATGAACGCCTCCACGTTCACCGCGCGCGTCATCGCCTCCACGCGCTCCGACATGGTCAGCGCCGTCACCGGCGCCGTCGGCGCGCTCAAGGGTCCCCTGCACGGCGGCGCGCCCGGCCCCGTGCTCGACATGCTGGTCGATATCAAGTCCGCCGATAAGGCCGAAGCGTGGCTGCGCGGCGAAATCAAGGAAGGCCGGCGCATCATGGGCTTCGGCCACCGCGTCTACAAGGTGCGCGACCCGCGCGCCGAGGTTCTGGCCAAGACCGCCTCGCAGATGGCCGGCGCGCACCTGCAGAACGCCAAGCTCTACGACCTGGCCCGCGCCGTCGAGAAGACCGCGATCAAGGTGCTGGAAGAGCTCAAGCCCGGCCGCAACCTGAAGACGAACGTGGAGTTCTACACCGCGCTCGTGCTCCAGTCCATCGGCCTTCAGCCCGACCAGTTCGTGTCCATGTTCGCCTGCGGCCGCGCCGCCGGCTGGTGCGCGCACGTGATGGAACAGCACGCCCAGGACCGCTTGATCCGGCCGCAGTCGCACTACGTCGGCCCGAAGGGCCTGACGCTGTCCCGCTGAACCGGGGCGCAAGCCTTGCCCGGCAAACGCGCTGAGATGAGGCTCGATGAGTCGCGCTGGGCCGCCGCGGGCGGCCTGGACGCCGAATGGCGCGGCGTGCACCGCCGCCGGCTGGTCGACGCCCGCGCGCGCCTGCGCGCGGCTCTCGCGCGCTTTACGCAAGAGGCGCCCGCGGCCGCGCGGCGCGCGCGACTGGCCGAGTCCGCCCGTTTCCTGCTGAACGCGCGCGGCGCCGGCGCCGATCGCGCGCTCGGCCATCCCTGCCTGGACTATTGGCTGTCGTTGTGGGACTCGCACTTCGTCCGCGACTGTCCCGAGGAGGACTGGCGGCTTCACTGGGGCCAGCTCGCGGGCCTGGCCGCCGCGCTGGCGCTGAAGCAGGGCGCGACGCTCGACACGGGGGCGACGCTGGACCCAGACGGCAGTCTCTATCTGCACGGCCTGCCCTGGGCCTTCGATTTTTCCGGAGCCGTCCGACGGACCGTGCGCGTCAAGACCGCACGAGGCACGCTGAGACTGACCGGCGAAGGCATCAATGCGGCGTTCTCCCTCAAAGACGCCGCCGCGGGCGGCGGCCTGCGCCGCCTCGATGAGGCCGTCCCCGGCGTAGTCGTCGACGACCGCGGCTGGCTCCAGCTTCACGGCGTGACCATGCACGGTCTTCTGCGCCTGGACGACGAACCGCGGCGCGCCTTCGCCGCCACGATCGGCCGCGCGATCGGCGATATGGCCGAGCGCGACCCGCTCCTGCACGCGGAGATGACCGATCTTCTGCGCGTACTCGTTCCTCTGCAGAATCCGATGAACCACGGCTCGGTCTCCTCGTCTTACGCCACCTTGCGCGGCCTAATCGCGCTGTCCCCGTCCGACGACGCCCTGCTCCAGGCCGAGACCTTGATCCATGAGTTCTGCCACATGAAGCTCAATCAACTGCTTGCCGTCGACCCTCTGCTGGCGCCCGGACAGGGCGGCCAGGTCTTCTATTCGCCGTGGCGCCCCGACGCGCGCCGTCTGCGCGGCCTCCTTCTGGGCGCGCACGCGTTCCTGAACGTCGCGCGCTACCTGGCGCGCTCGCTGGAACGCGAGGACGCCGCCGACGAACGCCGCCTGGACCTGATGGCCAACGTCTCCCGCCGTCTTTTCCAGGTCGAGGCCGCGCTGAGCGCCGTCACGGAGTACGCCACGCTCACCGAGTTCGGCCGCCGTATCATGCTGGACATGTGGCGCCAACTCGGGGTCCTTCGGCACGCGACGCTCTGGTTTCCGCCCGCGCTCGTCGCCGAACAGCGCGCCGCCTGCGAGGCCCACCGCGCCAAGCACGCGCTGTCCGGCACCTGGCTCTACAAGACGGCGGACTTCGTCGACGCCGTCCCGCGCCCGCGCTTCGCGCCGGCGGGCCACGCGGCGCCCGGAGGCGCCGCGTGAACGCCGTCCAACTGCGCGCGTTTCTCTCCACCGCGTCCGCCGTCGCTCCCGCGGAGGACTATTCCGGTCCCCGCGCGCTGGTCGACGCCGTCGCGACGAACGCGCCGGACGCCGTCTGGCGGCTGGCGGCGTGCGGCGCCTCTCCGTCCCGGCTGAAGCTGTCGCTCGTCGGCTCCGACGCCGCGCACCCGCGGCTTGACGCGCTCTGGGACGCGTGTAAGGCTTCCTGGACCGCCGTCGATTCCGCGCGCATGGACGAACTGCCCGCCGCCGCGCGCGCTCTCCTCCCCGCCGCCGGCCCGGAGCGCCGCCGAACCGCGCGCGCGTTCTCTGCGGCCGCGTTCGAGGAACCCGTCGCCTCCGCGCTGGCCGCGTTCCACGCGCTCGAACCCGTCGCCGCCGTGCTCACCGCCCGCCGCTGGGACGGCTGGACGCTGGAGCTGGCGCGGCCCCTGCCGTGGCCGCGCTTTCTACGCTGCGACTTGGCCGCCGCCTTCGCTCCGCGCGCCGCCGCGCTGTCTCTTCTGCTGCGCGACGCGCGCGTGGTCGCGCTGGATTTCGACGGAGAGGAACTCTGGGCGCGTCTGTCCGGCTGACGCGCACGGCCCGGATATCCTTTAATTGGCGGACATGATCCGGTTCCGCTCGTTGGCCCTGCTCGCCGGTCTCCTTGCCGCCGCCGGCGCGGCCGCGGCCCCCTACATCCCGCCGGTCTTGTCCGCGCCGCGCCGCGGCGCGCTCCTGCCCTGGAACCGCATCGTCACCTACTACGGCAACCCGTTATCGCAGAAAATGGGCGTTCTCGGCGAACTGCCCAAGGACGAGATGCTGGCCGGCCTCGCGCGCGAGGCCGAGCAATGGCACGCGGCCGACCCGGCCACGCCCGTCCTGCCCGGCCTCGAGCTGGTCGCGACCGTCGCCTCGGCCACGCCGGGAACGTCCGGCCTCTACCGCACGCGCATGCCCGACGCGCTGATCGCGCGCGTGATCAGCTGGGCGCGCGAGCGCGGCTGGATCACGATCCTGGACGTGCAGGTCGGCCACGCCTCGGTCAAGGACGAGGTCGCGCACCTGATCCCGTTCCTGTCCCAACCCGACGTGCACCTCGCGCTCGATCCCGAATTCGAGCTGCCGGCCGCCATCGTCCCCGGCCGCCGCATCGGCGGCACCGACGCGCGCGAGGTCAACGTCGCCATTTCCCTGCTGGCCGCCGTCGTGGAAAAAAAGGGACTTCCGCCCAAGCTCCTGCTCGTCCACCGCTTCACGCAGGGAATGCTCACGCACCATTCCGAAGTGAAGCTCGACCCTCGCGTGCAGGTCGTGATGATCATGGACGGCTACGGCCCGCCCGCGCTCAAACGCGCGGCCTATCGCGTGGCCATCCGCCGCGAGCCCGTGGAATTCGCCGGGCTCAAGCTCTTCTACAAGAACGACCGGCCGCGCCTGACCCCGCGCGAGGCTCTGAGTCTCCAACCCGGACC
The DNA here is from genome assembly GCA_013044195.1 of Elusimicrobiota bacterium. Taxonomy (GTDB): domain Bacteria; phylum Elusimicrobiota; class Elusimicrobia; order UBA1565; family UBA9628; genus GWA2-66-18. The sequence continues at coordinate 4,427 of JABEUV010000009.1, forward strand.
GTCGGTCGTGATCTACCAATGACGCCGACCATTCTTGTAATCGGCCCCGGGGCCGTCGGCCTGACCTTGGCCGCGGGCTTCCGCGGCGCGGGCGCGTCCGTGGCGGTGCTGGGGCGCTCCGCGGCGGACGAACGCCGCTTGGCCGCCTCCGGCTTCGCGGCGACCGGCCCGGACGGACGCACGACGCGCGTCGCGGGTCTGTTGTCCGCGCGCGCTCTGCGCGCTCCCGCGTGCGCCGCGTTCTTCTGCGTGAAATCCGGGGACGCCGCGCGCGCCGCCGCGGCCGCGCGTCGCCTGATCGCCGCGGACGCGCCGGTGGTGGCCCTGCAGAACGGCATCGGCCACGAGACGAAATTTCGCCGCGCGTTCGGATCACGGCGGACCGTCATCGGCGTCTGCTATTTCGCCGCCGACCGGCCCGCGCCCGGACAGGTGCGCCTCAACGGCGGCGACGACGTCCTGCTGGCGCGCGCTCCGGGCAACGACACCGCGCTGGCCACGGCCGCGGGCCTGCTGACGACGGCGGGCTTTCGCGTGCGTCTCAAGGAATCGGAGGCCGGCATGCTGTGGACGAAGGCCGCCTTCAACGCCGCGGTCAATCCTCTGGCCGCGGCCTGCGCGGTGGAAAGCGGCCGTCTGGCCGAGGACCCGGCCCTGCGCGAGCTGTCGCTGCGCGCGCTCTCCGAGGCCGCCGCCGCGGCCGAGGCCGCCGGACACCCGCTCGACTACCCGGACATGGCCGAAAAACTCCTGGCAAGCGCCCGCAACGCGCCGCGCCAGCGCAACTCGATGCTCCAGGATCTGGCGGCGGGGCGGCGCACCGAGGCGAACGCGATCCTCGGCCCCCTGCTTACGGCCGCGCGCCGCCGCGGCACGCCCGCGCCCACGCTGGAACTGCTTTCCGCCGTGATCGCCCGATTGGAACGCCGGCTCTCCCGATGAACGCGCGACTGCTGGACGGCCGGGCGCTGGCCGCCGAAATTCTGGAAGAGGCGCGGATTTTGTCGCGCGCGGCGCGCCGCCGCCGCGGCCGCGCGCCGCGGCTGGCCATCGTCGCGGCGGCCGACGCGTCGGCCGCCAGCTACCTGAAAGCGAAACTCCGCGCCTGCGCGACGGCCGAGGTCGAGGCCGTCGTCCACCGCCTCTCGCCCGGGCCGCGCGCGAAGACCTTGGGGCTTCTGGCCGACCTGGCCGCGGACGCCGCCGTCGACGCGCTGATCGTCGAAACGCCCTACCCCCGAGGCTTGAGCGCCGCCGACGTGGCCGACGCCGTTCCTCCCGGCAAGGACGCCGAGGGGATGTCGCCCGCGGCCTACGGCCGCCTGTTTCTCGCCAAGAATTGGGACGAGGCCTCACGACTGGTCGTGCCGTGCACCGCGCTCGCGCTCGCGCGCCTGGCCCTTGCCGCGAACGTCCCCCTGGCGGGACGCCGCGCGGTGGTGCTGGGCCGCTCCGCGACCGTGGGCCGCCCGGCCGCTCATCTGCTTTCGACCTTGGACCTGACCGTGACGCTGGCCCACTCGCGCTCGCGCGGACTGCCCGCGCTGTGCCGCCAGGCCGACGTGCTGGTGGCCGCCGCCGGCGTGCGCGGACTCGTCAAGCCGTCCTGGATCAAGCGCGGCGCGCTGGTGCTCGACGCCGGCGTGCACGTGGTGGGCGACCGCCTGGTCGGCGACGTCGCGCCGGGAGCCGAGCGGCGCGCGGGACGGCTCAGTCCCGTGCCCGGCGGCGTGGGCCCCGTCACCACGGCCGCCGCCGTGCTCCAGGCCGCGCGTCTGGCCGCGCGTTAGGCCGGCCATCCCCCATGAGCGGTCATAGGCCTACGGGCGGACTTGCGGGATAAGGACACGGCATGAAAACAGCCGTGATCGGCGGCGGCATCGCCGGGCTTTGCGCGGCGATCGCGCTCAAGCGCATCGGAGCGGACGTCGACGTTTTCGAACGCCGATCTTCGATCCGGGAGATCGGCGCGGGACTGAGTCTTTGGCCGAATGCGACTTACGCGCTGCGCGAGCTCGGACTGTTGGAGTCGTGTTTGCGCGCGTCAAGCCGCGTTGAAAAGATACGGCTCAGGGATCCGGGGGGCCGGGAGTGGGCGTCGGTCAGCATCTCCGGGCAGGCGACGCCGGCTCTCTGTCTCGACCGGCCGGCGCTGCTTTCGGTCCTTCTCGCGGCCGTCGATCCGCAGCGTCTTCATGTCGACCATAAATGCGAGGGCATCAGCCTGGAATCGGGAAACGGTCGGAAGCCCCGCGTTCATTTTGAGGGTGGACGGACGCTGGAATTCGATGCCGTCATCGGCGCCGACGGCCTGGGTTCCGTCGTCAGGCATTTCGTGACGGGCCGCGTCGAGCGTCCCGTCTATCGCGGCTATCTGATCTGGCGAGGAGTGGCGCAAGCGCCGCCTCCCGTTTACGCCGAAGACACTATCACGGAGACCTGGGGAACAGGAGAGCGCTTCGGGATCATGCCCATCGGCAATGGGAAGGTCTGCTGGTATGCGACGCAAAACCTGCCGGAGACGGCAGCGCCGCAAAGCAAGGCCGCTATCCTGGAGCGTTTTCGGCGGTGGCATCCGCCCATCGCCGAGGTCATCACGGCGACCCCCGACTCGGCGATTGTGAGGACGCCGGCGCTGGATCGGCCGACGACCTGGGGCTGGGCGAAGGGTCCGGTCGTGCTGATCGGCGATGCCGCGCATCCGATGACGCCGAATCTGGGCCAAGGAACATGTCAGGCCGTCGAAGATGCTCTTGCGCTCTCCGTTCTTCTCGCCCGCCGCGGCTCGATTGCAACGGCGTTCCATCAATTCGAGAAGCTCCGGCGCGCCCGCGTCGCCGCGATCACGCTCGGCGCGCGCTGGATCGGCGGCTTCGCTCAATCGGAAGGCCGGGCGGCCCGGCTGGCGCGCAACAGCCTTCCCGGCCCCTTCCTGTCAAGCGCCCTCGAGAGGACGCTCCACGCGATCCATGACTACCGGGCGGGATCATAGACGGCCCCGCCGACGTCCGCGTCTGCCGCATCGCGCGCTGTTCTAGAAATTTCACCCGATGAGGCGGATCAGCCTGTCGACGGCCGAACCGCGGCCTGCAGCAGCAGAAGCAACCCGATCAGTCCCAATCCCAGGTGCAGAAGGCGAAGGAACCATTTCTGCTCCAAGCGACGGTTGATGAAACGGCCGAGAACGGCGCCCGCGATGATCGCGGGCAAGGACCGCAGAAACAGGAAGTTCACGCGCGGCGTCCAAAGCCCGGCAAACCAAAAACCGCACATTCCCGCGACGCTCGCCGGCAGAAAGTAGCCCTGCAGCGTCGCTCGAAACGTCTTCCGGGACCAGCCGCGCAGAGAACCGTAGACGGCCAGGGGCGGCCCGTTGATCCCGTAGGCGCCTCCGAACACTCCCGCCGCGAAGCCGAACAGCCACGCATAGCGGTCGTCGCGCAGCGCGAAACGTCCGGGGCGCAGAAGCGAGTGCGCGCAGAAGGCCAGGATTACCGCCGCGAGAAGCCCTTTGGCCGCGCGCTCGGGGGCCGTCTTTAAAAGCAGCAAGCCGAGGGGAATGCCGAGCAAGGTCGAAAGCAGCAGTCGGCCCGCGCTGTGAAGTTGAACCTCGCGCCAGTCCTGAAGCAGGACGACGCCCGCGACGGAAATCGACGCGAGCGCGGCGAGGGGGGCGGCCGCCGTGATCGGCAGGATCAGGGCCAGGAGCGGAACGGCGATCAGCGCTTCGCCGAAACCGAAGGCGGAGCGCACGGTCGTTGCAAGCAGCATCACGGCCGCCGCCGCCAAGGTTGGATTCATCATCCCGTCACGCTAGCAAAACCGGCGGCGGTCCGGGCGAATGACGATGGACGGATGAGGAACCGCCCGCACGCGGTGTCACAGGACAAATCCTTGACAAAGACGGGGAGTCTGGCTATAATTAACTGACCGATCGGTTAATCTATGGGACGAAAACCAAACCCCGAAGTACGCGAGCGCATCCTCCAGCAGGCGGAGCATGTCATTCACCTGAAGGGGTTCGGCGCCGCGTCGATGGACGAGATCGCCAAGGCCAGCGGGATGACGAAGGCGAACCTGTTCCACCACTACGGCTCGAAGTCCGAATTGGCTCTGGCGGTGCTCGACTTTAAGATCAACGAATTCCGCAAGCGCAAGGTCGAGCCGCTGTGCGCGCAGGCCGCGCCGGAACTGGCGATCGCGCGGATGTTCGAAGACGCCGCCACCTTCTTCGCCGGCAACGGCTGCAAGGCGGGCTGCTTCGTGGGCAACATCGCGCTGGAAATGAGCGACCGCGACGAAGCCTTCCGCGAGCGCGTCGGCCGTTTCTTCGCCGAGTGGGCCGCCTCGATGGGCAAGTGCCTGGAACGCGGCAAGGCCGCCGGCTATTTCCGCGACACGCTCGATTCCCGGGCGGCCGCCGAGTCGATCATCGCCCTGTATGAAGGCGCGATCATGCTGGCGCGCTGCCGGCGCGACGCCAAGATTTTCCGCCGGGTCGGAGACGTCGCCCGGTCGGTTCTGGAGCAGCACAAAGTCGGAAATAGGAGGGATAAAGCCATGGGTCCGAAGACTCCCTGCGGGTGCTAAACCCGCTTCACCCCGCCGCCCCCCGTTCACGGGGGGCGGCGGAATTCCGTTTCACGCCACCCCTCTGCCGATGAACACACGACACCGAACATTCCTGGCGCTCCTGCTCGCTCTGCCGCTGGCCGCCTGCGCGGGCCGCGACGATTCCCGCAAAGCCCCCGACTTCGCGCTGTCCTCGCCGGACGGAAAAACGGTTTCCCTGTCGGCCCAAAAAGGGCGCGTGGTCCTGCTGAATTTTTGGGCCACCTGGTGCGATTCCTGCCGCGCGGAATTGCCGGCGCTCAAGGACCTAAACGCCCGCTCCAACGGCCGCTTTGTCCTGCTGGCCGTCAACGTCGACGAAGACCCAGGAAAAGCCGTGCCTCCGTTCCTGGCGCGCGAGAAGCTGGATTTCCCGATTGCTTACGCCGACCCAGCGGTGCTGGGCGCCTATGCGGTGCGCGACCTGCCGACCACGTTCCTGATCGGGCCCGACGGAGAGATCAAGCGCCGCTACGTGGGCCCCCTGGACGAGGGCGCGGTGGAAAATGATATTCTCCAGCTTCTCAGGAGGCCTTCATGAACAGATCCTTCCGCGCCGTCTTCGTCGCGCTGCTCGCGTTCGCGCCTTATGCCGCCGCCGGCGACGCTCCGTCGGCTTCGGCGGCCGCACCTGCGGCCGCGCCCGCGGCTCCCGCCGCGACGCCCGCCAAAACCGCCGCGAAGAAGGCGTCCGCCGATAAGCCCGCGCACGGGATCAGCCGCGCGGAATTCGCCCAGGCGCTGGCCGACTATCCGGATCTGGTCGAGCAGGCTTTCCTCAAGATCGACAAGGTCAAGTTCTTCCAGTTCGTCATCGACTCGCAGAAAGCCGCGCAAGCCGCCGATGAGAAGAAGGAGCTCGACGCCGCGATCGCCAACCCCTTCAGCCCGAAGATCGACGCCAAGACGCGCATCCGCGGCGACAAGGACGCGCCGATCACGCTCGTCGAGTATTCCGACTTCGAGTGCCCCTACTGCGGCAAGGGCTTCCGCGTCGTCGAGGAACTGCGCGACAAGTACGGCAAGAAGCTGCGCTTCATCTATAAGAACATGCCGCTGGTCAACCTGCACCCGCAGGCCATGCCCGCCGCGCGCTGGCTGGAGGCCGTCGCGATCCAGTCCCCCGAGAAAGCCTGGCTGTTCCACGACCAGATGTTCGAGAACCAGGAGAAGCTCGGCGACCCGAAGACGGCCAACGCGTTCTTCCACAAGACGGTCAAGGACCTGGGCCTCGACGACAAGAAGGCCGAGAAGGACGCGGCCAGCGCGGCCGTGCAGGCAAAGATCGACGCGGACTCCGCGGAGGCCCAGAAGTTCGGCTTCTCCGGCACGCCCGGCTTCCTCGTCAACGGCGTGGCCGTGCGCGGCGCCTACCCCCCGCAGTATTTCGACATGCTCATCACGCGCCTCGGCCTCAACAACTA
>JABEUV010000123.1 GCA_013044195.1 Elusimicrobiota bacterium
AATTTACTCAGTATACTGAGTAAATTTACTCAGTATCAAGAGCAATTCATGATTTTCAATCCAGTTTCCCACCGCGCCTAAAAATGCGCCGGCCGGACACGGCCCTGTCGACTCACTCAAACGGGCGGCAGCCCGCAGCGGCCGCGACGGAAGGGTCAGCGGTCGGGATGGGGGTCCGGCGCTTCTGCGGTGGGTGCGGGCGCGGGCTTAGGCCAGCGCTTCGTCGACCCAGCCGGCGGTTGTCGGCATGTTGAGGCGCATCCAGGACAGGACCTGACGCGGCGAAACGCGGCGGCCGGTCTCGGTGGAGACGATCTCATGGAGATCACGGCGGCGGGCGGGGCCCAGCACGCGCTCCAGGGCGGCGGACAGTTCGCGCTCGGCGCGGCGCTCGGCGGCGGAAGAATCGGTGGTCATCATGAGATCATGGTAGCATCGCCCACCAAAGCGGACCATGACCGGGGCCAAGAGCGCGCGTTGACGCCCGACAGTAGGACCTGCGACCCGAAGCGCGCCTAGGCCTTTAGCGCTTCTCGATGGGATAATAGTAGACGCCGAGGTTGACCGGATTGTCGACGAAGCCGCGCACCCAGGAGCGCATGGCGTAGACGCCGGCGGGGTGCACGGTGAAGATCGTGGGGCAGTCGGCGTAGCCGCGCGCGAGAATTTTCCTGTAGAGCGCCAGGCGGCGCGCGGAAGAAGGCTCCGCGACGGCGCGCTCGATCAGCGCGTCCAGAACGGGATCGGCGAAGCCCTGCGCCGACGGGTAGCGACCCTGGCTGTGGTAGAACGCGTAGACGAAATTGTGCGCGTCGGGATAATCCGCGATCCAGCCGCGCGCGAACAAGGGCATGAGGCGGCGCTGGCCTTTGTCGACGAAATTCGCCCAGTCCACGCCGCGCAGGTCGATGCGGAACAGCGGATTGAGCTTCTCCACGCCTTTCTTGAGGATTTGCGCGGCGGCCTCGCGCACCTCGCCGCCGGTGTTGTAGGTGAGCGTGAAGCGAAAGCCCTTGCGCCAGACCTCGCCGCCGCGCGCCTTCTTGAACAAAGCCGCCGCCTTGGCCGGGTCGTAATCGTAGTGGGGTTCAGCGGGATCGTAGCCGAACACGCCGGGTGGGATGGGTCCCAGCGCGCGCGCGGCGGTGCCTTGAAACGTGCCTTGAAGCAGGGCTTGGTCATCGAAGGCGTAGGCGAACGCTTTTCGGATATCCGGATCGGCGAAAAAATCCGGCGGGATGCCGTCGCCGTCGAGACGACCTGAGCCGATGTCGGGATTGGCGACGGGATTGATCGCGACGGTGAAGAACAACGCGGGGTCGGTCTGCAAACGCGGCAGTTTATCCAGTATGGTCACGCCGGGAAGACCCGCGAGCAACGCCACGTAGGGCCGCGGCGTTTCAATTAAGTCCGCGTCGCCGGCCTCCAGCATCAGCTTGCGCGTATTCAGTTCCGGCACGGTCTTGATCAGCACGCGCCGAAGGCGCGCCGGACCGCGCCAGTAGCCGTCGTGGCGCTCAAGCAAAACATAGCGCTGAACGCGGTCCCAGCGCGCCAGCTTGAAAGGCCCGGCGCCGTTCATGTGATCGAACAAGTAGGATTTTTCCTTCGGCGGGTCGTTGAATTTCTTCCAGGTGGCCGCGGTTCCATCCCAGTCGCCGTGCGCCGCGCACCAGGCCTTGGGCAAAACGTAGGACCAGCGCGCCAGCACCGACAAAAACGGCCCGTAGGGCCGCGGCAGTTCGATCACCAGGTCCCGCCCCTCGACGCGCACGCGCTTTGAGAGCGCCGCGTAATCCAAAGTGATCTTGCCCGCGGAGTCCCGCGTGGACGGCGCGCCCGCGATCGGGTCCAACAGAAGCGCCGCCGGTCCGCCGGCGGGGTCCTCGACCATGAAGCGCAGAAGCGAGTAGCGCGCGTCCTCGGCCGTGACCTCGGTGCCGTCCTGAAAACGCGCGCCGCGCCGGATCCGAAAGCGATAGACGCGCCCATCGGGAGAGATCAGGCCGTTGGCCCGCGTGGGTACGCGCTCGGCCAGGCGCGGCTCGTAGGCGGACAGCGACGAGCCGCGGTAGCCGATCAAGGTCTCGTAGACGTTCTGGATGATCGACTGGCTGGAGCCGTCGTAGGGAAACGCGGGGTCCAGGCTGGACACGTCCTGAATTTCGGCGAGCGTGAACGTGTCCGGGTGGCGCACCGGCTCGGCGGCAAACGCGACCGCCGCGGCCAGCAGGAATGCCGCGATCATGCGCCCACGATAGCGTTTCGCACGGAAAGTGTCCAGCGCGGTCGCGCTACCGCGGCCCTGCGCCGGCTTTCTTGGCGAGCATGGCCTGGAACGCGGCGGCCATGGCGCTGGGCGGGGCTTCCTCGCGGCGGGCCTGAGGACGGGCCGCGGCGGGGCGGCTCTCGGGCTTGGGTGCGGCGGCGCGCGCCTCGCGCGAGCCGATCACGGGATGGGTTTTCAGGCTGAGCGCGATGCGCCGGCGCTCCAGGTCCACCTCCAACACGGTCACGCGCACGCGCTGGGCGACCTTGACCACCTCGGCGGGCTCGCGCACGAACTGGTCGGCCAGCTCGCTGACGTGCACCAGGCCGTCCTGGTGGACGCCGATGTCGACGAACGCGCCGAAGGCGGCCACGTTGGTGACGATGCCGGGAAGCTTCATGCCGGGCTTGACGTCCTCCAATTTGGACACGGCGCCGAACGCGAAGGCCTCGAAGCGCTCGCGCGGGTCGCGGCCGGGCTTGGCCAGTTCCCCCAGGATGTCGCGCAAGGTCGGCTCGCCCACGTCGGCGGTCGCGTACTTCTTTAGGTCCAACTTCGCGCGCAGGCCCGCGTCGGCCAGCAGGTCCTTGACCGCGCAGCCCAGGTCCTCGGCCATCTTCTCGACCAAAGCGTAGCGTTCCGGATGGACGGCGCTGGCGTCCAGTGGATCGCGGCCGTCGCGGATGCGCAGGAAGCCGGCGCTCTGCTCGAACGCCTTCGGTCCCAGGCGCGGCACTTTCTTTAAAGCCGCGCGCGACGGGAAGGCTCCGTTTTCGTTGCGGTAGTCGACGATGTTCTTGGCCAGCGCCGGCCCCAGGCCGGACACGTAGGACAACAGCTCTTTCGACGCGGTGTTGACCTCCACGCCCACGGCGTTGACGCAGGAGATCACGGTGTCGTCCAGGCCCTTCTTGAGCTCGCCTTGGTCCACGTCGTGCTGATACTGGCCCACGCCGATGGCTTTCGGGTCGATCTTGCACAGTTCGGCGAGAGGATCCATGAGCCGCCGGCCGATGGAAACGGCGCCGCGCACGGTCAGGTCCTCGTGGGGGAATTCCTCGCGCGCGACCTCGGAGGCGGAATACACCGACGCGCCGCTCTCGTTGACCATCACCACGACCACGCCGGGAATATTCAGCCCGCGCACGAACTCCTCGGTCTCGCGGCCGGCGGTGCCGTTGCCGATGGCGATCACCTCGGTCTTGTGCGCGGCCGAGAGCCGCCGCATCTTGTGCTCGGCCTCCGCGCGGCCGCCCTCGCCGGTGTGCGGGTAGATCACGTCGTGATGGAGCAGTTTGCCCTGACGATCCAGGCAGACCAGCTTGCAGCCGGTGCGAAATCCCGGGTCCAGCGCCAGCACGCTCTTGTGGCCCAACGGAGAGGACATGAGCACCTCGCGCAGGTTGCGCGCGAAGACCGCGATCGCGTCCTTGTCGGCTTTTTTCTTGGTGTCGAGGCGGACCTCGGTCTCCATCGCGAAGCTCATCAGCCGCCGGTAGCCGTCCTCCACGGCCTGCCGCACCTGCCGGGCGCACGCGCCGCCGCCCTTGGCGAACATCGCCTCCAACGCGGGCACAGCCTCCTCCTCGGGCAGTTCCACGCGCATGTAGAGGAAGCCTTCTTTCTCGCCGCGGCGCATGGCCAGCACGCGGTGCGACGGCGCCTTGAGCGCGGGCTCCTTCCAGTCGAAGTAGTCCTTGAACTTCGCGCCTTCGGCCTCCTTGCCGGTGATCACCTTGGAGTGAAACGCCCCTTTGGCGAAAAATATCTCGCGGAGTTTCGCGCGCGCGGGAGCGTCCTCGCTGATTCTTTCGGCAAGGATGTCGCGCGCGCCGGCCAACGCTTCGGCCGCGTCCTTCACGCCTTTGCCCGCGTCCACGAACGCGGCCGCCAGCGCCGCGGGATCCTCCGGGCCCTGCCGAAAAATTTTCTCCGCCAGCGGCTCCAGGCCCTTTTCCTTGGCGATCGTCGCGCGCGTGCGCTTCTTCGGCCAGTACGGCAGATAGAGGTCTTCGAGCTTGGCCAAAGTGGCCGCGCCCACCACCTGAGCGCGCAGCGCGTCGGTGAGCAGTTGACGCTCCTCCAGGGATTTAAGGATCGCCTCCTTGCGCGTGTCCAATTCCTTGAGCTGGGCCAGCCGGTCGCGCACCGCGGCCAGCGCCACCTCGTCCAGGCCCCCGGTCGCTTCCTTTCTATAGCGCGCGATGAACGGGATGGTCGCGTCCTGCTCGATCAGGGCCACCGCCGCGCCGACTCCCGCGGCGGGCAGGGACAGTTCTTCGGCGATAAAGGACGCGTAGCGCTGGTTCATGCGGATGATTTTACCAGAGACGCCGGGCCCCGTCCATCTTCGTTCTGGTATAATCCGCGCGTCGCGGCGGAAACACCGCGACCGCTAGGGGTCCTGCGCGGCGCGGCTGCGCGGGTGAGAAAAACCCTCCGAACCTGATCTCGATAATGCGAGCGCAGGGAAGCGGCAGACCTGCGCGTTCCTCCCGGTCTCGTCGGCTCCCCTCCCCGCAGGGAGCCGAAAATGAAGACGGCGGCGCTGGCGGTGTTCCTTAACTTATTCGCTCCGTCCGCGGGAGCGCAGGAGGCCGTGCTTCCGCCCATCGTGGTCACCGCCGCGCGCGATCGCGGCTACGCGCCCGGCGACGTCTCCGTCGGCGGCTTGGGCGGAGAATCGGCGCCGATCCTGCTGACGCCGGCGTCCGTGACGGTGTTCACCCGCGCGGAGCTGACCGACGAGGGCCAGGGCACCTTGAGCGACGCCGTGCGCCGCGACGCCTTCGTCGGAGATTCGTACGCGCCGGTCGGCTACTATCAGAACATTCAGATTCGCGGGTTTCCGTTGGACCTCGGCACCGGCTATCGGATCAACGGCCTGACCGTGGTCGGCGAGCAGAACGTCGCGCTGGAGAATAAGGAGCGCCTGGAAATTTGGAACGGGGCGGCGGGTCTGGAGGCCGGGGACGCGTCGCCGGGCGGCGTCGTCAACTACGTGACCAAGCGTCCGGCCGACGTGCTGGAACTGACGTCTTCAGTGAACAGCTCCGGCGGGCGCGCCGTGGCCGCGGACTTCGGCCGCGTGCTGGACGACGACCACCGCACCGGCTGGCGCGTCAACGCCGCCAGCGAGGAGCTCAGCCCGCCCGTCTCGCACGCCCTCGGCCACCGCAATTTCGCAAGCCTGGCCGCGGATTGGGGCTTCTCCGATGACGGCATCGTGAAATTCGACGCCGACTATCAGCGGCGCGTGCAGAACTCCGTGCCCGGCTATCAACTTCTCGGCGGCACGGCCGCGCCGCCCCTGCCCGACCCGACCCGGCTTCTGGGCTGGCAGCCCTGGACCAAGCCCGTGGCGGTCGACTCTTACAACATGAGCCTGAGCCTCGACGACGAGTTGGCGCCGGGTCTCCGGCTCCACGCCGCGGCCGGGCGCAGCGCCGCGCACATCGACGACAATATCGCCTTCCCCTACGGCTGCGGGTCCCTGCCCTACTTCTGCGCCAACGGCGACTACACGATCTGGGACTTCCGCAGCTCCGGCGAGAGACGGCGCGCCGACGACGCGGTGGTGTCGCTCTCCGGCGATGCCGCGCCGTTCCGACTGGCGCAGACCTGGACGGCCGGCGCCGAGTACTTCGAACGCGCCGTCGACATGAGCTCCTGGATCTACGTGCCCGTCGGCACCGACAACATCTTCAACCCCAACCCCGTCGTCGTCCCGCCCTCGGGCGCGGCCGCGCCGGTGGCCTACCGCATCTTGAACCACGTGCAGGACTCGCTGTTCGCGCGCGACGTCGCCGAACTGGGCGCATGGCGACTGAACGCC
>JABEUV010000124.1 GCA_013044195.1 Elusimicrobiota bacterium
GCGGTCGGGAGCAAGCTCGCAGCACTCGGTCGCGGACGCCAGGTGCTGTGCGTGACGCACCTGCCGCAGGTCGCCTGCCGCGCCGATGCGCACTTCCACGTCGTCAAGGAAGTGGCGTCGGGCCGCACGCGGGTGCGCCTGGAGCGCCTGGACGGCGAGCGCCGCCTGGAGACGGTCGCGCTGATGCTGGGCGGCCGCGCCGCCACAGCCGCCAGCCGACGGCACGCTCAAGAATTATTGGAGAACACCACCTCATGACCACGAAAGTCCGCACTCGTTTCGCCCCTTCGCCGACCGGCTTCCTGCACATCGGCGGCGCCCGCACCACGCTCTACAACTGGCTCTACGCGCGCCGCCACGGCGGAGCCTTCGTCCTGCGCATCGAGGACACCGACGAGGTGCGCTCCACCGAGGACTCGGTCACCGCGATCCTGCGCTCCATCGAGTGGCTGGGCCTGAATTGGGACGAGGGTCCCGTCGACGAGAAGACCGATAAGGGTCCGCACTCGCCTTACTACCAAATGCAGCGCGTCGCGATCTACCGCAAACACCTCGATCAGTTGATCAAGGAAGGCAAAGCCTACCGCTGCTACTGCACGAAGGAAGAGCTCGACGAAATGCGACGGCTGGCCCAGCTGGAAAAGCGACCGCCGCGCTACGACGGCCGCTGCCGAGCTCTGACCGACGCCCAACGCGCCGCGCTGGAGGCGCAAGGCAAGAAGTTCTCGATTCGCTTTAAGATGCCGCAGGACGGCGTGACGATCGTCGACGACGTCATCCGCGGCAAGGTTCATTTCGAGAACAACCTCCAGCAGGACCTGGTCATCTGGAAGACCACCGACGGTCCGACCTACAACTTCTGCTGCGTGATCGACGACCATCTGATGGAGATCACGCACGTCACGCGCGGCGACGAGCACCTGTCGAACACGCCGTCGCAGGTCCAGATCTACTACGCGCTGGGCTGGACGCCGCCTGTGTTCGCCCACCTGTCGATGATTCTGGGGCCCGACGGCTCGAAGCTGTCGAAGCGCCACGGCGCGACCTCGGTGCTGGAATACCGCGACCAGGGCTATCTGCCGCACACGATGCGCAACTACCTGGCGCTACTAGGCTGGTCGAACAGCGAGTCCCAGCAGTTGTTCACCGACGCGGATCTGATCTCCCAGTTCGACCTGGCCGGCTGTCAGAAAAGCCCGGCCACGTTCGACACGGTCAAGCTGCAATGGATGAACGGCGAGTACATCCGCCAGACGCCGGTGGCCGAGCTCATCGAGCTGGCCAAGCCTTTTTTGGAGAAGGCCGGCTTGCTGGGTCTGCCGGGACCGGACTTGAAGCAGGTCGTTGCTCTTGAGCACGAGAAGTTTAAGCTACTCTCCGAGATCCCGACCTTGATCGAGTTCTTCTACAAGCCTGTCGAGTTCACGCCGAAGGCCGACAAGGTCCTACAGGCGCCGGGGGCCAAGGACGTCCTGCTCGGCCTAGTCGAGGCGCTCAAGGATTTTGCGCCTTTCGAGGATAAGGCCCTGGAGACGCGCATCCGCAAGTTCTGCGAGGAGAAAGGCCTCAAGCCCGGTCAGGTCTTCCATCCGATCCGAACCGCGGTCAGCGGCCGAACCGAGGGGCCGACCTTGTTCCTGATGCTGGAGATCATGGGACGCGACATGGTGCTGGCGCGCCTAAAAGGCGCCGCCGAGCGTCTTAAGTAGGCCCCAAAAGGGCGAAACGCCGACCCCTTGCGCGGGCCGCGCGTTTCAGTTACTATTTCGTTTCTCGACGGAGGCTGCGATGACGAAGAAAGCTTTGAAGACGGCGGTGAAGGCGGCGGTGAAGACGAAGGCTGCACCGAAAGGGGCCGAGCCTTCGGCGGCCGCGCGGGCCAAGGAAATGGCCTGGTTGACGCCGGCCAAACTGAAGGAAATCCGCGCCGAGCTGGTGATCATGCGCGACGACATTCTCAAGACCGTGCGCAAGCAGCAGGTTGAGGAAGGCGTCGACAACGGAGACTCCGTGGACCAGGCCAGCCAGTCCATTGAAAAGGAACTGCTCTTCGAGCTTTCCGACAACGAACGCGGCACCTTGGACATGATCGAGTCCGCCATCCGCAAGGTCGACAACGGCTCCTTCGGCCTGTGCGAAGCCACCCAGAAGCCGATCGGCCGCGCGCGCCTGGAGGCCATCCCCTACGCGCGCTACTCCATCGAATACCAGAACCAGCTCGAAAACAAGGAAGTGGAGGTCGAGCCCGGCCCCGACTTCAGCACCATCGGCGAGTTCGGCGCCGGCGAATCCTAAGCCGCGCCCCCGTCGGTGGGAGGGTCAGTCCTTAACTTGTTAAGTGTTTCGGCGCAACAATTTAATAAGTTAAGGACTGACCCTCTTCGTTTAGGTTCGTATTGAAAATGTAACACCCACGATGTATCCTGCGGGTGCTTGAAATACTGGATATATAAGGACGCACGGATCGTGGGCCCGTTCGAGCGGGACGCGATGGCGGGACTTCCCGGCTTCGACGCGGCTACGTTGGTCTGCGCGGGGGACGTCGCCGGCGCGTCCGAGGGACAGTGGTCCCCGGCCGCGGACGTGCCCGAACTGGCGCCGCTGGCGCTCGCGCACGGCGCGGCGTGGTCGCCCGACGCGCCGGACTCGTCATTCGATCTGCTCGACAAGCTGCAGATCGAGTCCGCGGGCCTGATCGGCGACGACCAGTATCCGAGCGCGGCCGAGGTCCTGTTCCAGGACGCGGAGCTCAAGAAGTCGTTCGCGGAATTGTTGGTCTCGCGCACGAGTGCGGACGACACCGAGGTCCGCCGCCTGCGCGGCCTGGTCTCCGATCTTTCGGTGCAGTTGGAGTTGATGTATCGGCGCATTGCTCAGCTCGAAAACACCCGCGCGGATTTCCTGGGCAAGCCGTCCCAGCCCGACGCGGCCGTGCGGCCGTCTGAGCCGCCGCCGTCGGCGGCGCCGGTCGTCTCGCCCGCGGCCGCAGGCGCGCCCACGCCAGCTTCCTCTCCGTTTCCGACGTTCCCGCCGGCGTCGATACGGGAACCGGAACCGCCGAGCGCCGTTCCAACGCTGGCGCCGTCGGCGGCGGTGACGTCGGCCGCCGCTTCCCAGCCGGGCGAGCTTCCGAACGAGGCGCAGTGGCCCGTCGTCGCCTCGGCGGGAGGAATTCCGAGCCTGTCCTTGCTGAAAGGCCCGGAAATCGCGCCGAGCGCGGCTACGTCGATCCCCGATATCCCGATTCTGAAGACCACCCCGGAGAGCGTTCCGACGGCCGCAGCCGAGACGCCTCTGCCGCCGATGCCGGATATCCCCTCGCTTTCGCCGACGTTGGAAAGCGCGCCGGCCGAGAACGAACTGGCTCCTCTGCCGCCGCTTCCCTTTTTGGAGACGCCGTCGACGCCTACGCCGGAGGCGCCGGCTTCCGTCTCCGCTGCCGCCGCGGCAATTCCGATCATTGAGGAAACGGCGCCGTCTCAGCCGCCTCCGGTCAGGGCGCCGGATTCGACCCCGGCGCCGACGTCGTCTTCGACGCGGCGGATGATTTTCGACAAGCCGAAGACTTTGCGCATTGTGCCGACGATGAGAGCTTTGCGCGTCGTCGGGCCGGCGGACGCGGCCGTGGAGACGGCCCGCGTCGAGCCTGAACCGCAACCGTCCTCGCCTCAGGTACCCGCCGAATCCGTGTCGTTGCCGGCCTTCACTCCTCCCGCGCCTGCGCCGGTGCCTGCGCCGATGCCTTCGCCGCTTCCGCCGATGTCGAAGCTTTCCGTCGTTGAGACGCATTCCCCCGCGCCCTTGCCCGTGCCGGAACCGGTTCTTTCTGCGTTGCCGACTCCCGCCGAGGTCGTTCCGCCGCCCGTCTTCGCGCCGGTCTCTGTGCCCGCTCCGGCGCTGTCGACTCCGTCGCCGGCCGCGTTTCCCTCGTCGGGAGCTTTTCCCGCGGACTCTTTCCCCCATACAGGTTCGATTCCGGCGGCGTCGTCCGCGTCCGGCCCTTCGTCGCCCGTGGTCGCGGAGATTCCGCCTTCGACGGCCATTTTCTCCGCTACGCCGGCGTTCGGTTCCGGAATCGAGGCGCCCAGCTCTCCGCCCACGCAGGCAGTTCTGGCGCGGTTGGCCAAGCCCGCGGCCGCGCCGCCGACGGCACCCGCGCCGAAGCCTCGCGGAGGAAGCAAGACGTTTATGATCCTGGGTGGGATCATGGTCGTGGTCCTTGTTATCCTGGGCGTGGCCTTCCTGCGGCACGGCCGCGAGCTCAAGCAGATGGCCGCGCTCGACGACGGCAAGCCGCCCGTCGGGGCCGAGCCGGTCGACGACGCGTCGCGCCCGGCTTTGCCCAAGACGTCGGCGTCTGCCGCGGGCGCGGTTCCTGGCGGAATCTCTCCCGTCGCACCCGCGGCTTCCTCCGTTCCGGCCGCGCCCGTCGGGTCGGTCGTTCCCGCCGCGCCGTCTGCTCCGGCGGTTCCCGTCGCGCCGGTCGGTTCGCAGGCGTCGCCCATGACGGCCCAGCCTCCCGTCGCCGCCGAGGCGGCGCCGACGGCGGCTCCGGCGGTGTCGGCGGCTCCGGCGCCCGGCCCTGGGGACGCGGCCGTCGCGTTCGTCATGGATTTTCCACTGGATGGAGGACGTGGTACGGTTGAAAAATGGCTGCAGTTCTCCTATTCGGCGACGCCGGACGCGGGCCGCGAGGTCTGGACCGCCACGGAGCAATCGGACGGAACCTCCCTGGTCGAATACCGCTTCGTTCCGAATGTGGAGGGAGCTCCGGGGATTCTTTACCTGTTCGTCGCCGATCCCGCGCGCGGCTACGTGCAGGGCAAGAATCGCGACGCTCGGGATATGCTTTCCGGCGGCGGCCCGCGGGTGTCCGCCAAGGACGGTCGTGCGGCGACGAAAAAAAGATTGAAAAATAATAAATCCGCGCCGCGTCGGGCGCCGCATCGCGCCACGTCTTCCGTGAACGTCGTGCCGGCGGAGCCCGCGCAGCTTCCGTTGCCGTCGGAAGGCGAACTTCGCACCCACGCCGAAGCCGACGGCGATTTCGGTTCCGACACCGTGAAAGCCGGGCCCTAAAGCGTCATAAACGATGCTTCTTCTCAATATAAGCGTGCGTCGTCGCGGCCTTGACAAAAGCCGGCGCGGACTCTAACCTAATAGAAGAATGGCGAACGCACAGCACTCGATCTCCCTTGGACTCTCGCGCCGCTTGGCCGACCTGCTGGTTGAAGAACAGTTGATCACGGCGGAGCAGTTGAAGGAGGCTTTGGAGTCTCAGAAAACCAGCGGCGACAAGCTCGGTACTTTGCTGATCGAGAAAGAGTACATCAGCGAAGAGAAGCTTCTGCAGTTTCTCGCCGAAAAGACCGGCATCACGTACGTCTCGCTCGCCGACTTCGGCGAGATTCCCGAGGACGCGGTGGCGGCCGTCCCGGAGGCGGTCGCGCGCAAGAAGATGCTGATGCCGTTCAATCGGACGAAGAATCGGCTGATGATCGCGGTCGCCGATCCGCTTGACGTGATGGTGGCCGATGATTTGCGCATGACGGTGGGCTGCGAGGTGGTGCGCTGTCTGGCCTCCGAAAGCGACATCATCGCCGCGCACGATAAATACTACAAGCAGGCCAGCTCCCAGGATGTCCTCGACGACATCCTCAAGCAGTCCGCGATCAGCGAGGCGGCCGCGGAAAGCGTCGAGCACGTCGCGGAGAAGGAGTCGGAAGACGCGGACACCGGCTCCGAGAAGGAAGCCGACGAGGCGCCGGTCATCAAGATGGTCAACCTGCTGATGGCAGGCGCCATCAAGGCCCACGCCTCGGACATCCACATCGAGGTCTACCAGAAGGAACTGCGCATCCGCTACCGCATCGACGGCGTACTGCACGAGCAGCCGTCCCCGCCCAAGAAATTCCATGGGGCCCTTTGCGCGCGCATCAAGATCATGTCGAACCTGAACATCGCCGAGAAGCGCGTGCCGCAGGACGGGCGCACGAAGCTGAAGGTCGACGGCAAGGACGTCGACATGCGCGTGTCGGTCCTGCCGTGCGCGCCGGGCGAGAAGATCGTCATGCGCATCCTCGACTCATCGGGGCTGAAGGTCGACATGATGAAGCTGGGCTTCGAGCCGGAGGCCCTGGCGATCTTCAAGAAGGCCATGGACGCGCCCTACGGCGTCAGCCTGGTCACGGGGCCCACCGGCTCGGGCAAGTCGACGACGCTGTATTCCGCGCTTTCGAATCTGAACACGCCGGACTGCAACATCATGACGGCCGAGGACCCGGTCGAGTATCAACTGCATGGCATCAATCAGGTTCAGATTCACAACCAGGTGGGGCTTACGTTCGCGGCCGCGCTACGTTCCTTCCTGCGCCAGGACCCCGACATCATCATGGTCGGCGAGATCCGCGACCAGGAGACGGCCACCATCGCGATCAACGCCGCACTCACCGGCCACTTGGTCTTCTCGACTTTGCACACCAACGACACCTCTCAGACGATCACGCGCCTGGGCATGATGGGTGTCGAGCCCTTCCTGGTCAGCGCCGCCATGCTGATGATCGAGGCCCAGCGCCTGCTGCGCGGCATCTGCCCGAAGTGCAAGGAGCCCTACGAGGTCGATAAGGACATGCTGCTCAAGCACGGCATCCCGGAGTCCCAGTTGAAGGACGTAGTCAAGGGGAAGGTCACCCTCTACAAGGGAAAAGGCTGCGAGAATTGCGCCAATACCGGCTTCCGCGGCCGCCAAGGTCTCTACGAGGTCATGGACGTCACCGACGCTCTTCGCCAAATGATCCTGGACCGTGCGTCCGCCAGGCAGATCAAGGAGCAGTCGATCAAACAGGGAATGCTGACGTTGCGCATGTGCGCGATACGCAAGCTTCTCAGCGGCGCCACCACCGTCGAAGAGATGAACCGCGTCACGGCGTCGGACGTGGACATCGGGTCGTAGGGAGAGCTCATGGTTTCGATGGGCGAGCTGTTTATCCTGATGCACGAGCGCGGAGCCTCCGACCTCCATCTGACGGTGGGTGCGCCGCCCACCTTGCGCGTCGACGGGATGCTGGTGCCGACCCCATTCGAGAAGCTGACCTCGGAGACGTCCCAGCAGTTGGTCTACTCCCTGCTCAATGATCAGCAGCGCCAGCGCTTCGAGGCCTCCAACGAGCTGGACCTGGCGTTCAACCTGCGCGGCATCGGCCGCGTGCGCATGAACGTGTACCGCCAAACCGGCTCCATCGGCGCGGCGGTGCGCGCGATCCCGAACTCCTTCAAGACGTTCGACGAGATCGGCGTGCCCAAGGCGATCCTCGACATCATGAAGCTGCCCAAGGGCTTGGTGCTGGTCACGGGCCCGACCGGTTCCGGGAAGTCCACGACTTTAGCCAGCATGATCGACTTCATCAACGAGACGCGCTCCTGCCACATCATGACCGTCGAGGATCCCATTGAGTTCGTCCACGTGCACAAGCGCTCGATCATCAATCAGCGCGAGGTCGGCCACGATACGGAGACGTTCGGCGCCGCGTTGCGCCACATGCTGCGCCAGGACCCCAACGTGATCCTGGTCGGCGAGCTGCGCGACCTGGAGACCATCCAGGCCGCGCTGAATATTGCCGAGACCGGCCACCTGGTGCTGGCGACCTTGCACACGACCGACTGCGCGCAGACGATCAACCGCATCATCGACGTGTTTCCTCACAATCAATTGGACCAAGTGCGCGTCCAGCTTTCGTTCGTGCTCCAGGCCGTCGTGTCCCAGCAGTTGCTCGCCCATTCGTCCGGCGCGGGGCGCATGCTGGCCTGCGAGGTTCTGCTCGTCACGTCGGCGATCCGCAACCTGATCCGGGAGCAGAAGGTCGAGCAGATTCAGGTCGCCATCCAAACCGGCGGCAAGATCGGGATGCAGACGATGAACCAGTCTCTGGCCGAGCTGTATTTCAAGCAGAAGATCACGTTTCAAGAGGCGATGTCGCACTCGCTCGACCCGGAGGACCTGCGCCGGTTGATGCAGCGCCAGATGACCGTGCAGGCCGCGCCGAAGTAGCCGTCGGAGGACCTATGCCCGCGTTCACTTATAAAGCGAAGACCGGCGCCGGACTGGTCATGCAGGGCGTCATCGACGCCGACGAGCAGAAGCACGCGGTCGACAAGCTGCGCTCGCAGAAGCTCGTCGTGCTGGAGATCGCCGAGCAGCATATCAGCCTGCTCGATAAGCTCAAGCTGCTCTTGAAGAGCAAAGGCAAGGTGACCTCTCGCGATCTGGTTCTGTTTTCGCGCCAGCTCTCCACCTTGGTCACCGCGGGCGTGCCGATCGTGCAGAGCCTGGGCATCCTGGAGACGCAGGCCGAGAACCCCGCGTTCAAGGAAGTGCTGGCCGCGGTGAAGCTGGACATCGAGGGCGGCCTGTCGATTTCGGACTCGCTCAAGAAGCGCCCCGAAGCGTTCCCGGCGTTATACACCTCGATGGTGAAGGCCGGAGAGCTGGGCGGCATCCTTGACACCATCCTCGAGCGTTTGACCACCTATCTGGAAAACTCCGAGGCTCTAAAGGGCAAGGTGAAGTCGGCGATGATGTATCCGGCCATCGTGCTGACCATCTGCGGTGCCGTCACCGTGTTTCTGATGATCTTCGTGATCCCGACGTTCAAGAACATTTTCTCGAGCTTCGGCGCGGAACTGCCGATGCCCACGCAGATGCTCATCGACGTGTCCGACGCGATGAAGCATCAGTGGTACCTGATCGTCGGCGCTCCGATTGGCGGATTCTTCGGCCTCAAAAAATTCTACGCGACCGCGCGCGGCGAGAAGCTGATCGACAGCTACGCTCTCAAGGCGCCGATCTTCGGCATCCTGCTTAAGAAGGTGGCGGTCGCGCGCTTCACGCGCACGCTGGGCACCTTGCTCAAGTCCGGCGTGCCGATCATGCAGGCGCTGGAGACCGTCGCGCAGACCGCCGGCAACGTCGTGATCGCCGAGGCGGTCATGCAGACGCGCGAGTCGATCCGCGAGGGCGGCCACCTGTCCGATCCGCTCAAGAAGTCGGGCCTATTCCCGAACATGGTGACCTCCATGATCTCCGTCGGCGAGGAGACCGGAGCGCTGGACACGATGCTGTCCAAGATCGCCGACTTCTACGACCAGGAGGTCGACAGCGCGGTCAAGGGCCTGACCTCTTTGATCGAGCCCATCGTCATCGTCGTCATGGGCATCGTCATCGGCACCATCGTCATCTGCATGTTCCTGCCGATGTTCAGCATGGGCGAGCTGGCCGGCAAGGAAGGCTGAACGAGGCGTCAGCCCTCGAACAGGTTCTTGTCGCGCAGGAGGCGGTGGTAGGTCACGCCGAAGCGGTGAGCCTCGTCGCGCAGGCGCTGGAGCAGGCTCAGCGCGGGACTGCCGATGGGCAGGAGCACGGAGTCCGCGCGCGCGGGGAGGAACACTTCCTCAATGCGCTTGGCCAACGACGCCAGCGGGAGCTTGAGCTTGAGGTCGGTCAGCGCGTCCTGGGCGGCGCCCAACTGGCCCTTGCCGCCGTCGATGAGGACCAGGTCGGGCAGGCGAGCCTTCTCGGCTTGCAGGCGGCGGTAGCGCCGGTAGACGGCCTCGCGCATGGATTTGAAGTCGTCGATGCCGGAGACGTCGCGGATCTTGAAGCGGCGGTAGTGGTCGCGGTGCGGGCGTCCGCCGATGAAGCAGGTCATCGACGCGACCGTTTGATGGCCCTGGAAGTGAGAGATGTCGAAGCATTCGATGTGCACCGGCGGCGTGGCCAGGCCCAGCGCCTTCTGCAGGTCGGTGACCGAGCGCGTGGCGGCCAGATGCCCGCCCACGTCGTCGGCCTCCACGGCGCGCACGCGCTCGCCCATCAGGCCCAGCGCCAGCATGTTGTCGCGCAGTTGGGCGGCCTTCTCATAGTCGAGCGCGGCGGAGGCGGCCTTCATGTCGCGCTCGAACTCGGACTTCAGATCCTTGTAGCGGCCCTTGAAGAACAGGGCGGCGCGTTCCGCGATCGCGCGGTAGTCGGCCTTCGCGATCTTGCCGGCGCACGGCGCGGGGCACTCATGCGTGTGGTAGTAGAGGCAGGCCTTGATCTTTCGCGGGTCCAGGGGCTTTAGCTCGGAGAAATCGAACGCGCACGGCCGCAGGGGAAACATCCGTCGCCGCCACAGGTAGCGCAGGAGGCTGCGCACGGGGCCGACTCTCGGGAAAGGCCCGAAATAGAGGCCGCCGTCGCGGAGCTTGCGGCGCGTGGTGAACAGGCGCGGGAAATCCTCTCCCAGCGACAGCTTGAGGTACGGATACGTTTTGCCGTCCTTCCACATCACGTTGAAGAACGGCTGGTTCTCGTTGATCAGCCGGCGCTCGAGCAGAAGGGACTCGCGCTCGGACTGGCAGAGAATGTAGTCGATGCGCCGGATCAGGGGTGCCAGCGACTGATTCTTGACGTCTTCCTTGTTCGGGTTGAAATACTGCGCCACCCGCTTGGCCAGGTCGACGGCCTTGCCGATGTAGAGGATCTCCCCACCGGCGTCGCGCATGATGTAGACGCCGGTCTTGTGCGGCAGATGCCGCCGGTCGAGCGGCTTTTCGGGTTCGGCGTCGGGGGCCATCTGTTACAGTATAGACCTTCGGCGTCCGGGGATCAAAAACTCGGATTGACGCCGCGCCCGGCGAAAAGTGATAATGGCCGTCCTATGGCTAAAAAGAAGCAGACGCGCCACAAGTCGGCCCTGAAGGCCCACCGCCAATCTCTGCGGCACGCCGTACTCAACCTGCGGACCAAGAAGAACGTCCGCGTCGCCGTGCGCGCCGTCGTCGACGCCGCGAAGGCGAAGGACGTCGTCAAGGTCGCCGAGCTCACCGGCAAGGCCGCCGCCGCCCTCGACAAGGCCGCCCAGCGCGGCACGATCCACTGGAAGGCCGCGGCGCGCAAGAAGTCCCGCCTGGCCGCCCAGGTGCGCCGGATCTCCGCCGCTCCCGTCGCCGCCGGCGCGAAGTAGCCGGACGCGGCGTCAAGCCGCGGCGGCGCGCGACGTGGGGGTGCACAGCTCGACGACCAGTCTTTCCAGCTCGAGCTTCGGGTCCAACCAGGACTTCGACTTGAGGTCCGCCTCCGTTTCCAGGCAGCGGCGCAGGTCGCGGCGCAGGCGCTCCTCGCCGACGCGCGCCGCGCGCACGAAAAAATCGCGATCGTAGAAGATCCTCAGCCGCGTCTCGATCTCGCGGGGGGCGACGCCGGCCTTCAGCATTCGCTTGGCGCGCAGCTGCTTCAGGAAGGCGCCGCGCGCCTGCGCCAGCGCGCGGAAGACCACCTCGTCGGGCTTGGCGCCGCTAAACAGCTCTCCGAGCTGGCCCAGGCAGGCCTTCAAGTCGCGGCTCTGGATCAGGCGCTCGAACGTCCACGGGTCGGCAGCCTTGCGGTAGCCCAGGCACGCGCGCACCGCGTCAAGACTGATCTCCGCGCCGTCGCCCGCGAACAGCGTCAGTTTTTCCAGTTCGCCGGCCAGCGCCCCCCACTCCGTGCCGGCCTCCGCGATGAGCGCGTCGGCGGCTTGCGGCGCCAGAATCTTGCCCGCGCGTTTCGCCTGCGCGATGAGGCGCGCGGCGGCCTCCTCGGGGTCCAGCGGCGAGAAGGCGCAGATCGCGCCGGCGGAGGCGGCGGCCGCGGCCAGCGCGTCTTTTTTGTCGGGGCGGCGCTCGTCGCTGAGAAGAATTAAAGTCGTCGCGGCGGCGGCGGATTTGAGGTAGTCGGCCAGCACCGCGCGCGCCTCCGCGGGCAGCTTGGGGCCGCGCACGATCACCAGCCTGCGCTCGGCGAACACGGGCAAGGTGAGCGCCTCGGCGACCGCGGCGGCGGCGTCGTCGGCCGTCGCGCCCGAGAACTCCCGGAAGTTGAAGTCGTCGGCCTTGAACAAGGCCTTGAGCGCCAGCACCGCGTCGGCCTTCTCTGCCGGTTCCGTGCCGAATAGGTAGTAGACGGGACGAAAGCGCCCCGCGCGCCACTCCGTCAGCAACTCGTCGGGGCGCAACTCCATCGGTTCAGTAGGGCGCGGGCATGACCGGGGTGATGGGGCTTGCGGGTGCTTCGGGCGTCGTCGGCGCCGACGACGGCGAGTCGCTCGACAGGCGGCGCTGCGTGTCGTGGCTGACGGAGCCGAAGCCGTCGATCACGCGCTTGACCACCTTCGTCGCCAGAATCGGATAGAGCTGCTCGCGTCCCTGCTCTTCCGTCAGTCCGCCCGCAAGGACCGAGGTGGGGAACACCAAGGTCGCGTTGAGGTTCTTCTCGTCCCAGATCACGGTATTCGACGCGCGGTCGAGCATCTGCACGTCCAGGTCGATGCGCAGTTTGTAGGTCGTCGGATTGAGCGTCGCGTCGTATTGGATCGGGATGAGCTGATAGAGCGTAATCGTGACGATGACCACGCCGTTGGCGTCCTTCACGGGCACGATCGGGTAGCGGTCGTCGGACAGGAACTGGTCGCGGATCGCGATGCCCAGCTTGTCTTCGATGCCGAACTGCTGGGTGTTGTTGATGATCTGCTGTAAACCCAGCTTCTGGATGTTGATGGGCAGAATCTGCGGCGCGGGCTGATAGGAGATGTCCTCGCCGCAGGCGCACAGTGCCGCGGCGGCCAAGAGCAGGGCGAATCGGCGCATGTTATTTCACCACCAAGTTGACGAGTTTTTTGGGAACGACGATGGACTTGACGATTTGCTTGCCGTCGAGCGCCATCTTCACTTTCGAATCCACGAGCGCCGCCGCCTTGACGGCTTCCGCGTCCGCGTCGGCGGCGATAATGAATGTGGCGCGAAGCTTGCCGTTGACCTGGACCGCGTACTCCACGGTCGCGTCGATCAGGTATTTCGCGTCCCACGTGGGCCAGGATTGGCGGCACAGCAGGTCCTTATGTCCGAGATTTTCCCACAACTCCTCGGTTAGGTGGGGAGCGAACGGATTTAGGAGGATCAAAAGCGTTTTCAAGTCGATCTTCGATGGAATCTTCTCGTCGCCGATCGCGTTGCGGTACTCCATCAACGTCGAGAGACACGTGTTGAACCCGAACGCCTCCAGGTCCTCGGTCACCTTCTTGACCGTCTTGTGGCGCGCGACGACCAGTCCGTCTCCGGCCGCCGGCGCGGACTCCAAGTCCGCGATCAAGGTCCAGACCTTGCGCAGGAAGCGCGAGACGCCCTCGATGCTGCGCATATCCCACGGCTTGGCCTGCTCGAACGGGCCCATGAACATCTCGTAGAGCCGGAACGCGTCCGCGCCGTAGCGCTTGAGCACCACGTCGGGGTTGACCACGTTCTTCTTGGACTTGGACATCTTCTCGACCTGGGCCGAGAGGACTTCTCCGGTCTTCGCGTGCACCGCGCGGCCCTGCTCGTCGTATTCGACGTCCTCGTAGCCGTGGTAGACGCCCATGGCGTCGCGGTGCGAGTAGGACAGGATCATGCCCTGGTGGCGCAGCTTCGCAAACGGCTCCTTCGTGTGGACGAAGCCCAAGTCGAACAAAACCTTATGCCAGAAGCGCGCATAAAGCAGGTGCAGGACGGCGTGCTCCGCGCCGCCCACGTAGCAGTCCACGGGGCCCCACGCGTTTTCCAGCGTCTTGTCCCATGCGGCGGCGGTATTCTTCGGATCGATGAAGCGCAGATAGTACCAGCACGAGCCCGCCCACTGCGGCATGGTGTTGGTTTCGCGCTTGGCCGGGCCGCCGCACTGCGGGCATTTCGTGTTCACCCAGTCGGCCACGTTGGCCAGCGGCGACTCGCCGGTGCCGGTGGGCTTATAATCCTGAACGTCGGGCAGGCGCACCGGCAGTTGGTCCTCGGGCACGGGGACGATCCCGCACGCCGTGCAATGCACCACCGGTATCGGCTCGCCCCAGTAGCGCTGGCGGCTGAACAGCCAGTCGCGCAGTTTGTAATTGACGCGCTTGGTCCCGAGTTTCTTCTCCTCGAGCCAGGCGATCATCGTTTTCTTTGCTTCAGGCGTCGAAAGACCATTCAAAAAGTCAGAGTTGACCGCGACGCCATCACCTGTAAATGCTTTTCGATAAACGGGTCCAGAAAATATCCCGTTTTCGGAAGAGGGCGCTTCCATTATCCAGGAGGGTTGACCCGGGGAGATGTCTACAACGGGGTTGATGGGAAGACTGAATTTATGGGCAAATTCAAAATCACGTTCGTCGTGCGCCGGCACGGCCATGATCGCGCCGGTGCCGTAAGACCCCAAAACGTAGTCGGCGATATACACCGGGATCTGTTTGCCGTTCACCGGATTGAGCGCCGTGCCGCCCGTGAACACGCCCGTCTTTTCCTTCTGCAGTTCCGTGCGTTCCAGGTCGGATTTATTTTTCGCGGCGGCCACGTAGGAGTCGACGGCGGCCTTCTGGGCGGGCGTCGTCAGCTTCGCCACCAGCGGATGCTCCGGCGCCAGGACCATGTACGTCGCGCCGAACAAGGTGTCCGGCCGTGTCGTGAAGACTTTGATTTCGTCGCCCGCGGCGGAGCGGAAGGAAACCTCCGCGCCCTCGGATCGGCCGATCCAGTGGCGCTGCATGGACAAGGTCGATTCCGGCCAGTCCAGCCCCTCCAGGTCGCTTTCCAGGCGGTCGGCGTAGGCGGTGATCTTCAGCACCCACTGGCGGATCAGCTTGCGCTCCACCTTGGTGCCGCAACGCTCGCAGGCGCCGTTGAACACTTCCTCGTTGGCCAGGCCGGTCTGGTCCTTCGGGCACCAGTTGATCGGCGCGGTAGACTCGTAGGCCAGGCCTTTCTTGAACAGTTGGAGGAAGATCCACTGCGTCCACTTGTAGTAGCGCGGGTCGGTGGTGTCCACCTCGCGGTCCCAATCGTAGGAGAAGCCCAGCGACTTGATCTGGCGGCGGAAATTGTCGACGTTGTCCTGCGTGACCTTCGCCGGGTGCGTGCCGGTGGCGATCGCGAAATTCTCCGCGGGCAGGCCGAACGCGTCCCAGCCCATCGGGTGCAGTACGTCGAAGTCCCGCATGCGCTTGTAGCGGCACAGGATGTCGGTGGCGGTGTAGCCCTCCGGATGGCCCACGTGCAGTCCCGCCGCCGACGGATACGGGAACATGTCCAGGCAGTAGAACTTCCGCCCCGCGCGCGGCAGGCGCGGCGCTCGGAAGGCGCCGGAGCTCTCCCAGCGCTCCTGCCACTTTTTCTCGATTTCGGAAAACGGGATATGCTCGATCTTCACGGTCCAAAATTATAGCTTTTAGAACTTGGATTCGACGGAAGGCAATGAGGACGGACAAATGAGGGCGGACAAAATGAGGGCGGACGGATGTCGCGCGAAAGTTGATATGTCATGTTTAGCGAAAGTTGAAATGTCATGTTGGTCTCCCCACCGGGGAGGCAAACATGGACATGGCAGCGAGGCTGAA
>JABEUV010000125.1:0-32500 GCA_013044195.1 Elusimicrobiota bacterium
GACGACGGCCTCCTCGGCGCGCAGGACCTCGAGGATGCTCTGTCGTCCTTCGCGGTACAACGGCCGGACTTCCTCAAGGGACTGGCGCGCGCGCGCCAGAGACTCATCCACGTCGCCGGTCGCGGCGGAGACGCCGCGCACGGCGGCGGCTTGCGAGAGCACTTCGCCGCGGATCGCATCCTCCAGGCCCGCGCGCGCCTGCGTCGCGGCCGCGGTTGCGGCGCGGGCGCGATCGCGCCGCGAGAAATAGGCGGGGTCGCCGAACGGCACGTTGGCGCGCAGGCCGAACATGCGCGCGCCGGCGCCGGCGTCCAGGCCGTCGCTGGTCGTCTGCAGAGCGGCGAAGGCGTCGATGACGGGCAGAAGGCTCTGCGCCGCTCCGCGCTCGCGCACGCCGGCTTGGTCGCGGCGCAGGCCCGCCGCGCGCAGGTCCGGACGAGATTCCAGGGCCGCGGCGACAAGCGCGTCGTCGCCCTCGACCGGCGGCGACCAGGGGCCGAGCGCGCCGGCCGGCTCCGGCGCCGGACCGCCCAGCAACGCGGAGAGTTGGGCCGTGTGCGCGGCCTCTTCGGCGGCGGCGCGTTCGCGGCGCGCGCGCAGGCCCGCAAGGATGGCGAGTGCGGCCTGGTGGTCGGAGCCGAGTACCAGGCCCTGTTTTTTAAGCCGTTCCGCGCTGGCCACTTCTTTTTCGGCCGAGGCGATGCGCGCGTCGATTTCCTTTACAAGAGCACGGTCGCTCAGGCCGGAGAGGTACGCGTCGGCGGCGCGCAGACGCACGCCCTGGGCCGCCGCTCCGCCCATGGCCTCGGCTTCCTTTGCCGCGAGCGCCGCCTCGTCGTGCGCGCGAGTCAGCGCGAAGCCGGTAAACAGCGGCACGCCCAATTCCAGAGCGCCCTGAACCGCGGTCTGGTAGCCGGGCTGGTTGAGCGTGACGGGGTTGAAGTCGGCGGAGGTCACGCGTCGTTCCTGAAGAAGAGTTCCAAACGCGAAGAGCGGATCGTCGCTGCGCAGGACGGAGCCGTTGGCCGATAGGCTGGGCAGGCGGCTCATCGTCGCCTCGCGGGCCGCAGCCTCGGCCTGCTCGCGTCGGGCGCGGGCTTCGGCCACCGCGGGCGAGCGCGCGACCGCGGCCGCCACCACGGACGACAAGTCGGCGGCGGAGGCGGTCGTGGAGAGCAGTAAAAGAAAAGCCACGTGTTTCATCGGGCGTTCACCTCGGGAAAATTCTCACGATTCTTTGATGCGGGCGCGGGCGAAAAGATTCGCGCGCCGCGCCGTCAGCGGCCCAACGCCCGCGCCGCGTTCGTCCAGGGACCGACGTTGACGACCTCGCGAAACCCCAGGCGGCGCAGCGCTCCGGCCGCCAGCGCGCTGCGCGCGCCCGACGCGCAACAGACGACGACCGGCTTGTCTGCGGCCAGCTCGCGGTGCCGCCGCTCCAGCTGAGACAGCGGGATGTTCACGCTGCCTCGGACGGCCCCGGACGCGAACTCTTCCGGGCCGCGCACGTCGACGACGACGGCGCCGCGCTTGATCAGTTCTGGCAGGCGGGCGGCGGCCGCGCGGAATTTAAAGAAGCGCCAGCCGAAATAGGCGGCGAGAAGGGCCGGGCCCAGCCAGCGCGACCAGGCGTCGGCGCTCATGAGGAGACGCCTTTGCGCGCCAGTACCTGGACCACCGCGCTGGAGCCGCCGTGGCCGCGGCCTTCTTGAACGTCGCGGTCGAGCTCGCGCCGTATTTCGAACGACAGTCCGTCCAGTTCCCGCCGCAGAGCCTCCGCCGTGGGCATTAGCGCGGGATTCTGCGGCCCGCCGGCGCCGCGTCCGATCTGCGCCGGGCGATAGGCTTCCAAGATGAAAACGCCCCCGGGCTTGAGCCCGGCGACGCAGTCGCGGTGCAGGGTCCGGCGCAGTTCCTCGGGGACGTGGCACCAGATCGAAACGATCGCGTCCCAAAAGCCGGGCTCGATGCGGTAGTCCGCCAGGTCCGCGCGGACGGCCGCCGCCTTCACGCCGCGCTCCGCGGCCAGGCGCGCGAGCTTGTCCAGGCCGGCTTGGGAGCCGTCGACCGCGGTCACGTCCAGACCTTGTCGGGCCAGATGCACGGCGTTGCGGCCTTCGCCTTCGGCCAGGCACAGGACGCGTCCGCCGGGGCGGATCGCCGCGGCGTGCTCACGCAAAAAATCGTTGGGTTCGACGCCGTAGTAATAGTCCGCGCCGCCGTAGCGTTCGTTCCAAGGGTCGACGGTTTTCGTCACATCTCTTGGATGCGCGGCGGCGCGAAAGGATTCAGAACGTTCATCGAATCGGGCGCGGCTCCGATTCGTCCGACCGGGCGGGCACGAAGCCGTGGGCGGCGTAGGCGTCGCGCGCGGGGGCCGTTTCAAGGAAGCGCAAGAACGCGCTTGCACCGGCGGCGTGACGCGCTCCCGTGATCGGCGTGATCAAGTAGGACACCTGGTCGCGCAGGCTGTCCTGAGGAGGCAGGTCCACGCCCGCGATCGGCAGACCGTGCGCGGCGGCGTTGCGGATCTCCGTCTTCCACACCAGTCCCACGTCGGCGCGGCCGGCGGAAATGTCGGCGGGGATTTCGCGGTGATGTACCGCGGTAAAGTAGACGTGCGCGACCGGCCGGCAGGCGCGGCAGACCTGGCCTGCGGTCAGGTCCTTCCAGAGGCCGAGGCGCTCCAGCACCTTGCGCCCGTAGACGCTCATGATCCCCTCGTCGACGGGGTTGGGCAGTTCGACGCGCAGATCCGTGCGGCGCAGATCCTTCAGGCCATGCACGTCCTTCGGATTTCCGCGCGCCACCATCAGCGCCAGTTCGTTGTGCAGATAGACGCGGTAGTCGCTCGCCAGTCCCGCTTTTTTGAGCGCGCGCAGGTGTGCCAGGTCCACCGTCGCGTAGGCGTCCGGCCGCATCGGGTAGGACTTGCCCGCGTAGCGCCAGCCGCCTTTGAGAATCGCCTGCGCGATCAGGCCCGGAGGCAACGTGATCACGCCGATCGCGGCGGCCTTCGGATTTTCTTTTTGGAACGCGCGCAGCACGTCACCCATGGCGAAGTACTGGTTTCCGGCGACCCAGAGATCCAGGTCCACGCCGGACTGCATTCTCTCCAAGGCGGCCGGACCCGACAGCGTCCGGCCGCCGCTCAGGAAGACGCGCAGGTCCGAGTCGTGGCCGGCCGGAATCTGGACCAGCGCCGCGCGCGCCGAAATCGCCGCGCACAGCGCCAGCGCGGCCAGTGGGACGCAGCGGCGAAGTCCCGAGATCATGGCGTGCTCCTTAGGCCGACGGGTGTATGTAGGCCCAGCCGTCGCCCTGCCGGATCACCAGTTCCCCCATCGCCGAGGGCACGACATGGATGAACGGGTACAGCGTCGCGGGGTCGACCTTGAGTTCGTGCAAAGTGTTGTTGCACTGCGCAAGGATCGCGCCGCGGCCGGCCAGCGCCTTGAGGTCCTCTTCCAGACCGTTGCCCTGCTCATAGATCTTGTAGCCGCGGCTGTTGGCGATGAGCTCCACTTCGACGCGTCCCTTCAGCCTTGGGTCGTCGAACACGTTGCGCATGTTGTTGAGGGTCTTCTTGAACACGCCCGGCGCGTCCGTGTCCACGTGGAAGATCACGCGGTAGTGCTTGTGCTGGGGCTGGGCTCCATG
Source organism: Elusimicrobiota bacterium (assembly GCA_013044195.1). Lineage (GTDB taxonomy): Bacteria > Elusimicrobiota > Elusimicrobia > UBA1565 > UBA9628 > GWA2-66-18. Next base: position 3,661 of record JABEUV010000125.1, read on the forward strand.
GAAATCCGGCGCGGGCGCGGCGGCGGCGGCGGCGGAAACGGCCAAGGCCAAGGCGGCGGCCTTCAGGGTCTTTGCTTTCATGAGTCCTCCTTTGTCTTTAGTAGCGCGCGTCCTCGGGTTTTCCGCCTTTCGGCCAGTCTTGGGACTTCGCGGCGAAATCGGGGCGGGGCTGGGAGATCATGAACGCGGCGACGTCGCGCGCCTGCTGGTCGGTGAGGCTGCCTTCCGCGCCCTGCGGCATGTTGAAGCGTATAAATTTTTCCGCGGGATGCAGGCGCGCCATCCCCGCGCCGATGTTGAACGAGTCGCCGCCCCACACCGGGGGCACTTCCACATAGGGGTCGTCGTCCAGGTCGCGCTTCCCGGCGCCGTCCTTGCGGTGGCATTGAGCGCAGCGGGCGGCGTAGAGCGCGGCGCCGGCGCGGACGTTCGGCGGTCCGGCTTTCAGGGGAGCCGCGGCGACGCGCGGCCCGGCGCTGGAAATCGAGACGATATAGGCGAGGATGTCGTGCATCGCCGGAGAATCGGGGGGCAAGGCCTTGCCGTTGAGGCTGCGCTTGAAGCATTCGTCCACGCGGTCGGCCAAGGTGACCACGCGCCCTTCACGCGCCCGGTACTTCGGAAAGGCGGACGCGGCGCCGGTCAAGGGCAGGGCCGACGCGCGGCGGCCGCCGTCCAGGTGGCAGTTCTCGCAGCTGAGCCGGGGGCCGGCGTAGGCGGGCTGTAGTATGCGCGTGCGCGTCAGAAGCGCCAGCCCGCGCTCGGCCGCTCGGCCGTCTTCGGCGTTCGCCCGCGCGGCCAACATGCCCATAATCATTAGGAGCGCGACGGTGCGCGACGGTCGAAAGCCGGGGGTGGTCATAAGCTTATTATAGCGGCGAGAAAATATAATCGCTAGTAATGTTTTTTTATAACGCATAAAATAAATTTATGAACGCGCGGCGCTTTCCATTCGACCCGGGGCTTCTCGAGGCGCTTCTCGCCGCCGCGCAGACGGGGCGAGTCACGGCGGCCGCGCGCGAGTTGAACCTGACCCAGCCCGCGGTGACGGCGCGCCTGCGCCGTCTGGAACGCGCCGTGGGCGCGCCGTTGCTGGCGCGTTCGGCGCGCGGCGTGACCTTGACCCCGGCCGGTCGCGAATTGTGCGAGCGCGCGCGGAAGATCCAGGCGCTTTTGGAAGAAGGCGCGGCCGCCGTCGCGGGCGCTCCGTCCCCGACGGGACGCTTGGCCTTGGCCGCGAGCACGACCATCGCCTCCTACGTCCTGCCGCCGCTCTTGGCGCGCTTCCGCGCCGCCTACCCGCGCATCGCGCTGTCGCTGTCGGTCGGCAATACGGAGGAGGTGCTTGAGCGGGTTCGCAGCGGCATCGCGCCGCTTGGACTTGTCGAGGGTCACGGCCGCGCTCCGGCGGTGCGTCTGGAGCCGTTTTTGGAGGACGAGATCGTCGCGGTGCGCTCTCCGCGCTCGGCCGTCGCGGTGCGCGGGCCCGCCGACCTGGCGCGCCAGACCTTGCTCTGGCGCGAGCGTGGATCCGGCACGCGCGCCGTCGTCGAGAGGGCGCTCGGCCACGCCGGCGGGCGCCGTCGCGGCTCCGCCGGCGACGTGGAACTCGGCGGCACCGAAGCGATCAAGTCCGCGGCGGCCGCGGGCCTGGGCGTGGGCTTCGTCTCGCGCTGGGCGCTCCAGGGCGACGCCGCGGGACGCCTGGCGATTCTGTTGGTTCCCGGGCTGTCGATCCGGCGCGTGTTCCGCTGGGTCCTTCCGGCCGCGGCGCTGTCGGGGACCGCGGCGGTATTCCGCGACTTCGCGCGCGCGCATCCGCCCGCGCTGAATACCGGCGTCTAGCCGGGCTCGGCGACGATCTCGAAGTCGGGCGGGGCTTGCATGTGCTTCTTGACCGTGCACAGCGCCGCGGCCGCCGCCACGCTGTCGCGGTATTTCTCCGGGAAATCCTTGGGCAGGCGGATGCGTAGAACGACCTTGGACACGCGGTGCGCGGCCTCGTCCCAGACGGCGGTCTGGGTCAGTTCCAGGCCCTCGGTCGGCAGGCCGCGCTTGCGGCAGAAGCTGAGCGCGAACAGTCCCGCGCAGGTGCCCAGCGAGGCCAGGAACAGCTCGAAGGGCGACGGAGCGGAGCCGTCGCCGCCGGCGTCGACGGGTTGGTCGGTCGCGACGGTGAAGCCTCCGAACTCGGCCGAAACTTTCTTGTTGCCGGGGAAGCGGATGGTCATTTCCATAAGGGCTATTTCCTTTTCGCGGCCGGGCCGCGGCGCAGAGCCGTCAGCAGGGAGCGTCGCGCGGCGGCGGGGGGCCGGACGCCGCGCTTGAGGCCGCGAAGCGCCGCGACCGTGCGCTCCAGGCTTTCAAGCACGCGCGCGCAGGGCAGGCAGGATTTCCGGTGGGCGGCCACGACGCGTCTCTGCGCGGCGGGAAGCTCCCCATCCAGATAGTCGCACAGCAGAGCGACGCGGCGCCGACAGGACAGCCGTTCCATGTCCATGCTCTTTTTGAGATGCGCGGGGGAGCGGAAGGGTTCGCGAGACGTCATGAGGACTGAGAGGCGAAGGCCTTCTCCAACTCGGCGCGCAGAAACAGCCGGCCGCGGTGGAGGCGCGATTTCAGCGCGGGCACGCTGAGCTTTAGAATCTTGGCGGCCTGGGCGGCGGGCAGCTGTTCGACGTCGCGCAGAGTCACGACGAGGCGATACTCCACGGGCAGGCGCGAGAGCGCCGCGGCGACCGCGGCCGAGAGCTCCTTCTTGCCGGCGGCTTCCTCGGGGGTCGGCTCCCCATCGGCGACGTGATGGGCGGGTCCCTCGCCGTGGTCGTGACCGTGAGGGCGGTCGAGGAGGGCGACGAAGGGCTCGCGCTTGCGGCGGCGGTGGCGCATGAAGCACAGGTTCGAGGCGATGCGGTACAGCCACGTGCTTAATTCGGAGTCCTCGCGGAAGCTCTTGAGCTTGCGAAACGCCGTCAGGAAGGTTTCCTGATAGACGTCGTCGGCCTCGGCGGGCATGGACGAGCAGACGCTGCGGACCAGGCGGTAGATTCGGTCTTCGTGGCGGCGCACGAGCTGGGCGAACGCGTCCGCGTCCCCGGCCCGGCTGCGCGCGATCAACTCATTTTCCCCGGTCATCTGAAGAGGATTCTATATAATCGCCGAAGGGGAGAACCCTTTCCTTGTCGGCGGCATCCTAAAATATCACGGGCGATACGGCGCAAGTCCGTCGGTTGATTCGAGGAGACGATATGACCAAAAACATTCATCCGTGGGAGCGCGGCGTGCGCGTGGTCGCGGGGGCGTTTCTGATGAGCCTGGCCTTCTGGGGGCCGAAGAGCTACTGGTTCCTGATCGGCGTGGTGCCTCTGCTGACCGGCCTGCTTGGTTGGTGCCCGCCGTACGCGCTGTTCGGCATCAACACTTGCCGTCTGGGTTCCGGCAAGAACGTCGCAAAGTAGACGTTAGGAGTCGGGAGGACCGGCATGGATGTCGTCACGCTGTCGCGCCTTCAGTTCGCGCTGACGGCGATGTTCCATTACTTGTTCCCGCCGCTGTCCATCGGCCTGGGCGCGTTGCTCGTCTTGATGGAAGGCGCCTACCTGCGCACCGGGGACAAGGACTGGGAGAGGCTGGCCCGTTTCTGGACCAAAGTCTTCGCCGTGAACTTCGCGGTCGGCGTGGCCACGGGCATCGTGATGGAATTCCAGTTCGGCACGAACTGGTCGACGTACTCGCGCTTCGTCGGCGACGTGTTCGGCTCCGCGCTGGCCGCCGAGGGGATCTTCGCCTTTTTCCTGGAGTCTGGTTTTTTGGCGGTACTGGTCTTCGGCTGGGACCGCGTGTCCAAGGAGATGCATTTCACCGCGACCACGTTGGTCGCCCTCGGCGCGACGTTCTCGGCGGTGTGGATCGTCGTGGCCAACTCCTGGCAGCAGACGCCGGCCGGTTACGCATTGGTCGCGCACGGCGGGGTCGTGCGCGCGGAGATCACGGATTTCTGGGCGATGGTCTTCAATCCGTCCAGCGTGGAGCGTCTGGTCCATGTTCTGCTGGGCGCCTACGCGCTGGGCGGGGCGTTCGTGGCCAGCGTCTCGGCCTTCTACGTCCTGCGCGGCCGCCATGGCGCGCTGGCGCGCAAGTCGCTGACGCTTGCGGTGCTGTTTTCCGCCGCCGCGTGCTTGGCTCTGCCGCTGTCGGGCGACACTCAGGCGCGCACGGTCGCGCGCACCCAGCCGGCCAAGCTGGCGGCGTTCGAGGGACTCTATAAAACGTCGGCGCACGCGCCGCTGTCCTTGATCGGACTGCCCGACGACGCGCGCCAGGAGACGCGATTTTCCGTCGCCGTGCCGGGCCTGCTGAGCTTTTTGGTTCACGGCCGCGCCGACGCGGCCGTGACCGGCCTGGATGCCTTCCCGGCTCGGGATCGTCCGCCCGTGGCCGCGTCCTTCTTTCTTTACCACGGGATGGTGGGCGCGGGCATGCTCCTGGCCGCGCTGTTCGCGGCGGCGGCGTGGCGTCTGCGCGGCGGCCGCCTGTTCGGCGACCGCCGCCTTCTTCGGGCGCTCGTCTTCGGCGTCGCCGTTGCTTTCGCGGCCAATCAGTTGGGCTGGGTCGCGGCCGAGGTCGGCCGCCAGCCGTGGATCGTCTACGGGCTTCTGCGCACGAAGGACGCGGTCTCGCGTTCCGTGCCCGCAGCCTACGTCGCCGCCTCCATCGCGATGTTTTCCGTGATTTATGCGCTGTTGTTCGCGGTCTGGGTGACGGTGCTCAACGACAAGATCGCTCATGGCCCCGACGAGGGTCCGCAGCCCGCGCATGAGCCGGGCGGGTGGCTGGGCGCTGCGGGCGAGTTGGCCGATCCGGGCGGCGCGTCCTTGACCCAGGCCAAGGAGGACGAGCGATGAACCTGCGCGTCGTGTGGTTCGTTCTTCTCGGCGTCCTGCTGGCGGGCTACGCGATCCTGGACGGCTTCGACCTGGGCGTGGGCATACTGCACCTCGGCGCGCGCGACGACCGCGAGCGGCGGATCTTCATGAACTCCATCGGACCGTTGTGGGACGGCAACGAGGTGTGGCTGGTGACCTTCGGCGGCGCGCTGTTCGCGGCGTTCCCGGACGCCTACGCCACCGCGTTCTCCGCGTTCTATCTGGCCTTCATGCTTCTGTTGTGCGCGCTGATCTTTCGGGCCGTGTCCATGGAGTTCCGCGGCAAGCGCGAGTCCGCGGCTTGGCGGCGCGCGTGGGATTTTGCGTTCTTCGCGGCCAGCCTGACCGCGGCCCTGCTCTTCGGCGTGGCCGTAGGCGACTCGATGCTGGGCATCCCGATCCGCGCCGACCATGAGTTCTCGGGCGGCTTGCTCGATCTGCTGCGCCCGTACGCGTTGCTGGTCGGCGCGCTGAACGTCTCGCTGTTCGCGCTGCATGGGGCGCTTTATCTCCACCTCAAGACGGAAGGCGGGCTTCAGCGCCGCGTGCGCCGCTGGATGTGGCATGCGTTCGGCGTGTTTTTGACGTTGTATCTGCTCACGACCATCGTCACGTTGATCCGCGTGCCGCGGGCGGTCGTGAACTTCGAGCGCATGCCGTGGCTGTGGGGGATCGTCGCGGCCAACGTGCTGGCGCTGGCGAACATCCCGCGCGCGATGTTCCTGCGCCGTCCCGGCCAGGCGTTCGCCTCTTCGGCCGTGGCGATCGCGGCGCTGGTCGCGCTGTTCGGCGCGGCGCTGTATCCCAACCTGATCGTCTCAAGCCTGGATCCCGCCTGGAGTCTGACGCTCGAGAGTGCGGCGTCGTCGAACAAGACCCTTGGGATCATGGCCTTCATCGCCGGTCTGGGCCTGCCGTTCGTGCTGGCTTATACCGGGATCGTGTATTGGGTGTTCCGCGGCAAGGTGGAGCTCGGCAAGTTCAGCTACTGAAATGCGCTAGAATGGCCTCCCATGGACGCGCCCTTCTCCCGCATCGCGCCGGACGTCGAGCTTGGACGCGACGTCAAGATCGTCGGCTGGGCCAACCTGTACGGTTGCGCCATCGGCGACGAGACGCGCATTGGCCCGTTCGTCGAAGTCCAGCGCGGCGCGCGCGTGGGCGCGCGCGTGAAGCTCTCGTCTCATAGCTTCGTCTGCGCGGGCGTCACGATCGAAGACGAGGTCTTCGTCGGTCACGGCGTGATGTTCATCAACGACAAGCGTCCGATCGCGGCCCAGGACGGTCGCCTGACCGGCGACGCGGACTGGACGCCGCTGAGCACACGCGTGAAAAAGGGCGCCTCCATCGGCTCCGGCGCGTTGATCATGGGCGGCGTCGTCATCGGCGCGCGCGCGGTCGTCGGCGCGGGCGCGGTCGTCACGCGCGACGTGCCCGACGGCGCCACCGTCGCCGGCGTGCCCGCGCGGGCCTTGAAATAACCCGGCCCGCCGGCGAAATGATAGGATCGCGACGATGAGCACGGCCTCCGCGGCGGGCGTCATCCCGCTTGTCGACCTTCAGGCGCAGTACCGCGCCCTCAAGCCCGAGATGGACCGCGCCATCATCGCGGCCGTCGAGAGCGGGCAGTTCGTGCTGGGCCCCGCGGTGGAACAGTTCGAGCGGGACTTCGCGGCCTACCTGGGCGTCAAGCACTTCGTCTGCTGTCAGTCGGGGACCTCGGCCATCGCGCTGATGCTGCGCGCGGCCGGGCTGGGGCCGGGCGACGAGGTGCTGACCACGCCGCTGACCTATTTCGCGACCACCGAAGGAATCGTGGAGGCGGGAGCCGCGCCCGTCTACGCCGACGTGGACCCGCGCACGCTGAACCTGGATCCGGCGAAAGTAGAGGCCGCGCTGACGCCGCGCGTGAAAGCGATTCTGGCCGTGCATCTCTACGGCCAGCCCTCGGACATGGACGCGCTGGCCGCGCTGGCCCGGCGGCGCGGGCTGAGGCTGTTCGAGGATGCCGCGCAGGCCGCGGGTTCCGTGCATCGCGGGCGTATGGCGGGGGCGCTGGGTCAGGCCGCGTCCTTTAGTTTTTATCCCGGCAAGAACCTGGGCGCTTACGGCGACGCGGGCGGCGTGGCCACCGACGACGACGCGGTGGCGCTGGGCGTGCGGCGTCTGCGCAACCACGGCTGCGACGTGAAAAATCACCACCTGCTGGCCGCCGGCAACGAGCGCCTGGAGACCATCCAGGGCGCGGTGCTGGGCGTGAAACTGCCGCGGTTGGACGGCTGGAACGTGGCGCGCCGCCGCCACGCGGAGGAGTATCGCCGGGCGCTGGCTTCCATCCCCGGACTTTCGTTCGTGGAAGAAGCGCCGGGCATGATCTCGAACTATCACCTGTTCGTGGTGCGTCACGCGCGCCGCGACGCCCTCTTGGAGTTCCTGCGCGCGCGCAGCGTCATGGCCGACATCCATTACCCGCTGGCCAGCCATCTCCAGCCGGCGCTGGGCGCCCGGCGCGGCAAGCCCGGCCAATTTCCCGTCGCGGAGAAAGCCTGCGCCGAGGTTTTGTCCCTGCCGATGTATCCGGAATTGACGGACGCCCAGATCGAGCGCGCCGCGGCCGCGGTGCGCGACTTCGCGCGCGCATGAAGCGGGGCCGCCGTTCAAGGTTGGACGGCACGGCCGCCGCGCTTCCGTTCCTTCTTCTGGCGCTGGCGGCCGTTCCGCGCTTGGCGGGCTTGGCCTACGGTCTGCCGCACGTTTACAACGCCGACGAGCCGCACTTGCTCAACATGGCCGTGTCGCTGTCCGGAGGACTGCGGCCGTTCTCGTTTAAGTACCCGACGTTGTGGCCCGAGATTCTGGCCGCGGCCTACGGCGCGTGGTTTTCGCTGTGGTCCGTCTTCGGCTTGCGGCGCAGCGTCGGAGAGTTCGCGGCTCTCTACGCCTTTCATCCGACCGGCTTCTATCTGATCGCGCGCGGTCTGTCGGTGGCCAGCCAGTTGGGTGCTTTGTTTATGGTCGCGCGGCTGGAGCGCGAAGACAAGTCTCGCTGGCCGTTCGGCGCGGCATTGTTGGCGCTCTCGCCGACGCTGATCGAGTTGGCGCACGCGGCCAAGCCGGACTCCCTGATGTTCTTATTCACGGCGGGAGCCTTCGCGGCGGCCCTGCGCTTTCAAGCCGACGGCCGCCGCTTTTGGCTGTTGGCGTCGGCATTGTTGGCGGGCCTGGCCTGCTCCACGCAATACACGGCGGCACCCGCCGAGCTGGTGGTGCCGCTGGCCTGGCTGTTGGGTGAGGACGGCCCGGCGCCGCTCACGTGGCTGATTCAGGCCGCGCTGGTTTCCGTTTTGGGCTTCGCGTTGGGCACGCCCTATGCGCTGATCGACCACGCGCGCTTCCTGGCGGACTGGAGCGACTACGCCGACCTGGGCCGACTGCGCGCGCACGACGCGGCGCGCACGGGCGCGCTCGTCCTAAAAAACGTTTGGTGTTTCGCGGGCGAAGGCTCGCTCGGCGGTTTCGCGGCGCTATTGGGCGCGGGCCTGCTCCTACGCCGCGCGCCCAAGCGGGCCTTGCTCTTGCTTGTTCCCATCGCCGCCTACGCGGCGGTGCTGGCTTCCAGCTTCGACGGCGGCGTGCCGCGCTACTTGTTGGGCGCGTTCGTGCCGCTGGCGCTCCTAGCCGGCGAAGGCCTGTCCTGGGCGGCGGGACGTCCGGCGTGGCGACGCAGTTTGGTGGCCGCGTTGGCGTTGGCGCCGGGACTGGTGCTGGCCTGGAGTATGGACGCGGATTTTCTGGCGCCCGACACGCGCGCGCAGGCGGCGGCGTGGCTGTCGGCCCACGTGCCCGCGGGGGCCACGCTCCTACTCGATGAGCCTCACGCCGGTCCTTTCGCGACGATGGACCGCGACCAGTGCGAGGACCTGGCCGCGCGCCTACAGCGCGCCGGCTCTCCGCGCGCGCGACTTCTGCGCGCTATGGCCGCGCATCATCCCGGCGGCGGCTGGCGCATCCTGCGCGTGCGCCGCTCCGCCGCCGACCTGTGGTCGGCCCCGCGCCACGTCGCGCTGTCGCAGGCCGACGGCGATTTCCTGGACGTCCGCCCGGGCCTGGACGTCGCGCGCGCGGCGCGCGTCGACTGGGCGGTCACCTCCAGCTACGGCGCCGACCCCAGTCGCGCGCGCGAGCTTGCGACCTTCTTCGACGAATTGGCCGCGAACGCCGACCTAGTCGTGGAGTTCAAGCCCATCCCCGGCCGCGTCGTGGGCCCGTGGCTGCGCGTTTATCAACTGCGGCGCTGAGACCCTCCATACCGCTATCGCTCAAGGGCGAGGAGGCTCGGTATAATTTTTGCCCCGGCGCGCTTCATGGCCCAGAGTGCGAGGCGCTTCTTCCAGGCGGCGTTGGTCGCGACGGCGTTTTCGATGACATGAACGGCGTAGCCCCGCGCGACTGCTTCGACTGCCGTTGAGCGGACGCAGCCTTCCGCGAAGACGCCCAATACGTAAAGCTCTTGAACGCCGTGCGCGCGAAGGTGCCGTTCGAGTTCTGGATTTGAGAATGCGCTCGGGCTGCTCTTGGCGATGACTTTTGCCGAGCCGTCAATTATAAGCCGCGCATCAAGTTCCGCGCCGGCGCTGCCGGCAACAGCGGCTCCTTTGCGAAAGAAGTTGGCAATTCGCGCCGTCACAGGAAACTGGTTCAGCACGAGGATTGGCAGCGCTTTGGCGAGGACCCTCTTTGAGAGCACCTCGTTTGCTGCCTGAAGCACGGCCTCGGCTCCGGACCGATCCACCGGCATGCGGCCGCTTTCGCAGTTGAGGAAGTCTTTCTGAAGATCCATGAGGAGTGCGGCGGATTTCGGCATACATGTCTCCTGGTTCAGCCGGCGAGCCGGTACGTTGTGGCGCGGGTCCGGCCTTCGCGGAGGACCAAGCCGGCGTCGACAAGGGGTTTGACGATCTGCCTTACGCGCGCGCTCGGCCCTTGTCGCGCAGGAAGCGCAAGATGTCTCCTGTCGCTGGGCCAGCCGCATCCGCGGTGCCTTTGCGGTCAATGACGCGATTGGGTTTGGTCTTGTAGCGGCCCGTCGGTCCCGGCGCACCTTCAGCGGACCGGCCGAAACGACAGGCTGTCGGCGCGGAGGGGGCTGACAAATTCGCGGTGCGCCGACCGCGCGATATCTTCGTCCCGGCGCCAGGAGCCGCCGCGAGTGATCCGGTTGGGGCCTGTAGCTTCCCAAGCGCTGCCGTCCGTCGGCGCTGCGTCGTATGTGAGATGAAACCCATCTTCCACCCACTCAAACGCGTCGCCCGCCATGTCGCACAGGCCCTGCTTCGTGTTTCCCGACGGCTTCGAGCACGCCGGTGCCGTCGCGGTATAACCGCAGTCTCCAATCACCGCATTGCTACAGGTCGCGACCTCGTTACCCCACGGATAATCCCATTTCTTGCCGGCGCTTCGTGCGGCGTATTCCCACTCCGCCTCGCTGGGAAGCCTGCCGCCCACCCACCGTGAAAACGCATGCGCCTGGTTCCAGTCGACGCACACCACGGGCTGGTCGTTGCCCTTGAATGAGGCAGGCAGACGCCCCTTCGCTCCAGCCGGGCCGTTGTAGCAGGTCCCGTCCGAGTAATGCGCTGCCGTGCACACCCCCGCAGCCACGCAAGCATTGTACTGCTTGTTCGTCACCAAGGTCTTGGCCATTTGAAAAGACTTGATCGTCACTCGGTGCTTGGGCCTGAAATCTTTGTCGCCCATCGTGAACGTTCCGCCCGGAATTCTCACCCACCGGATGCCAGCCTTTCCCGCAATCGTCGCCTTCGGCGGCGACAGGCGAGACCTCTCCGAGTCTTGCGCCTGCGCCGGACGCGGCAACCACGACGCCGACGACAAGATAAGCCCCAAGGCGAGGATCGTATGTTTTCGAGTAGACATTTTCATTTCGCCGCTACGAGGATTACGAAATAGGAGAAATTAACCTACTTCTACCGGCAACCGCCTTCATGGGCGCAGGATAGCCCCTATCCCCGATCGACGTCAAGGCATTTTTTCGCGCGCCGGAGTCATCATCCCCGTGCTTGCGGCGGCCGCGCCAATGGCGGGGCGATAGACGCCGAAGCTCTTCCGGCGCAGTCCGGCGCGGTCGATGCTGAGACAGCCGCAAGGCGCGTATCCTATAATCGACGGGCCATGGCCAAGCCCAAGGTCGTCGTCGTCATGCCCGCTTACAACGCGGAGAAGACGTTGGAGCGCACGATCCGCGATATACCGCCGGGGTCGGTCGACGAGGTGATTTTGGTCGACGACCGCTCCAAGGACGGCACCGTGGCGCTGGCGCGCAAGCTGGGACTGACCGTCATCGAGCACGAGCGCAACAAGGGCTACGGCGGCAACCAGAAGACGTGCTACGCCACGGCGCTGGCGCGCGGCGCGGATGTGGTGGTCATGGTTCATCCCGACTACCAATACGACTCGCGCCTGGTGCCGATCATGGCGGCGCTGATCGACGACGGCATCTGCGACATGGTTTGCGGCAACCGCATCCGCACGCGCGCGGAGGCGCTGGCGGGCGGGATGCCGCGCTATAAATATCTGTTCAATCGCCTGCTGACGGCTTTCGAAAACAGCGTCACCGGCCAAAATCTTGGGGAATGGCACTCCGGACTGCGCGCGTACTCGCGGCGCTGCCTGGAGACCGTGCCCTGGGAGCGCAACTCCGACGACTTCGTCTTCGACCAGCAGTTCCTGATGCAGGCGGCCTACCTGGGCCAGCGCATCGGCGACGTGCCGGTGGCGGCGCGCTATTTCGCGGAGGCCTCGTCCATTAATTTTCGGCGCTCATGCGTCTATGGTCTGTCCGCGCTGGTCTGCCTGGGTCAGTTCGTACTGCAAAGCCTCGGCCTCATGCGCTTCGCGCTGTTCGAGCCGAAGGCCGCGCGGTGAGCGGCCTGCTGGGCGCGGCGCTGACGGCGGCGCTGGCCGCCGCGGCGAGCGCCGATGGTCCTTGGGCCGCGTTCGCGCCGGGATTGGTACCGCTCATACTTCTTGTTTTCCTGGCCGCCGCTGCGGCGTGCGCGGGCCGCCGCGTTCTGCGCGCGCTGGGCCCGGCGGAGCTCGACGAACTGGAGACGACGGTCGCCGGGGCCACGTTGGGCCTGGGACTTCTCGCGCTCGGCGTCTTCGCGCTGGGTGCCGTCGGGCTGCTCAAATCCTGGGCCGTGTCCTTATTGCTGGCCGCTCTGTGGCTGTCCGGTTGGTCGGAGGTCAACGCCTTCGGCGCGGCTCTGGCCGAAGGCGTGCGGCGCGCGCGCGCGCGGCCGTGGTTGTGCGCGCTGATCGGACTGCCCTTGCTTGCGGCGTTGTGGGCGTGCTTGGCCCCGCCGCATCAGTACGACGCGCTGGTCTATCATCTGGCCTTGCCCCAGGAGTACCTGCGCGCCGGAAACGTGAAGCCGCCGGACGGGCTGGTGTTCGCCCACTTCCCGCAAAATGGGGAAATGCTTTTCACGCTGGCATTGGCTTTGGGCTCCGACTTGCTGGCGCAGATGCTGGTGTGGCTGGCCTCCGCGTTGACCATCGCGTGGCTGTTGACCTTCGGTCGGCGGCTGACGGCCGCAGCACCATGGGCCGCGGCGCTGATCGCCACGCACACGGCGGTGCTGACGTTGTCCTCGACGGCGTATGTCGAGCCGCTGGTGATGCTGTGGACGACGGGCGCGCTGCTGGCGTTCGAGGCGTCGCAGGAAGGCCGCGAGCGCGGCCTGCTGATCCTGTCGGCGGCGTTCACGGGCTTGGCGCTGGGCACGAAATACTACGCGGGCTTATTGGCCGTCGCCATCGTCCTGCGCCTTCTTTGGCGCGATCGCGTGAAATCTGCGATTCTGTTCTCGGCCGTCGCGCTGGGACTGTTCGCGCCGTGGCTGATTAAAAACGGAATTTATATCGGCAATCCGGTGTTCCCGTTTTTGTATCAGATATTCCCGGCCACGAAAATCGGCTGGACGTCGCAGTTGGCCTCCGGATATTTCTCGGTGCTGACCGAGTACGGCCACGCACGCGGCTTCTGGCGGGACCTGGCGTCCTTGCCGGTTCTCCTTCTGCGCAATCCGCTGCGCTTCGGCGGCGGCATGGACGTACTCGGCGATCTGGGCTGGGACCTGACGTTGTGGCTGTGGCCGCTGGGACTGTGGGCCGCGTGGAAAGGCCGCGGGCCGAAAGGCTTGGCCGCGTTGACCGTGCTGTACGTCGCGGGCTGGTTTTCAACCGGCGTGGTCCTGCGTTTTTTAACCGCGCTGGCGCCCGCGCTGGCGCTGGTGGGCGCGGCCGGTGCCGCGGACTGGCACGCGCGGGCCGGGACGCCGGCGCGCGCGCTTTCCGCGGCCGCCGCGGGCGCGCTGATCGCCGCGCACCTGTTCTTGTTTCTCTATGTGCACGCCGTGTTCGGCGATCAGAACGTGTTGCTGGCGCTGCAGACGCGGGGTGAGTTTTTGTCCCAGAGGCTGGACTATTATCCCTGCGCGCGCTACGCCGCCGATTTTCTGGGCAAGGACGCGGACGTGCTGGTCGTCGGCGAACAACGCGGCTACTACCTGGACGTGGCCCACCGTCCGGCGACCGTGCACGCGCCGAACCTCTACGTGACGCGCGCCGATGAAGCCGCCTCGCCCGCGGCGCTGGCGGAGGCGCTGCGCGCCGATGGCTTTACGCACCTCCTGTTCGTGCCGCGCGAGGCCGCGCGCCTGGGCGAGGGGGAGGGCGCTTTCACCGAGACCGGCAAGGCCAACTGGCTGGGCCTCGAAAAGAATCTGAAGACCGTCTACCGCGGCCCGGCCTGCCTGGTCGCCGCGCTGGAGGCGCCGTGATTGCCCTGGCCGCGACTATCAGCGACCCGCTTCTCTGCGCGATCGTCTTCGGCGTCGCCGCGATGATCACCTTCATCCTGACGCCGCTCGTGCGGCTGGTTTCTTTGCGCTCCGGCATACTGGACGCGCCGAATTCCGCGATCAAGACCCACACGGCCCCCACGCCCGTCTTCGGCGGCGTGGCGATCTGGGCGGGCTTTGTCGGCGCGATGCTGCTCCTGCGCCTGACCACGAATTTTCCCACCGGCACGCTTTCCAATCTGCGCGCGCTGGTGCTTGGCGGCACCTTGGTCTTCGCGCTGGGCTTGGCCGATGACCTGCGCCGCCCGCAGGGCTTGGACTACAAGCCGAAATTCCTGGTGCAGTTTCTCGCGACGGCCCTTCTGGTCCTCTACGGCCTGCACATCCATTTCATCCGTCCGGCGTGGGTCGCCGTCGGCGTCACTTCAATCTGGGTCGTCGGCATCACCAACGCGCTGAACCTGCTCGACATCATGGACGGCCTGGCGGCGACGCAGGCGGCGGTCGCGGCCCTGGGTTTCTTGTTCGTGACCTTGCCGTATGAGCAGCACTACGTGAAGTTCGCCGCGGCGGCGATCGCGGGTTCGGCCCTGGGATTTCTGCCGCGCAATCTGTCGCGCCGCCATAAGATCTTCATGGGAGACTGCGGCGCGCTGACGTTGGGCTTTCTGCTGGCCAGCGTGTCGGTCGGCGCGCATTATTCCGAAGTCAACGACGTGGGCGTGTTCGCGCCGCTCTTGATCCTGGGCGTGCCGATCTTCGACACCTTGTTCGTCAGCGTCCTGCGCCTCAACCAGGGCAAGTCGCCGTTTCTCGGCTCGAAAGATCATTTCGCCCTGCGCCTGGAGCGTTTGGGGCTTTCACGCGGCGCGGTCGTGCTCGTCTCGGCGGCGGTGGCGGCGTTGCTGGGCGTCTGCGCGTTTTTCGCCACGCAGTGGCCGCCGCGCTGGGCGCTGGGGTTGTATGCGCTGGTCGCGGCGGCGTTGCTTTGGGCCGCCCGCCGCCTGGCGCGGGTCACGATGCGATGAACGTCGACGTCCTGATCCTCGGTGGCGGCTTGGCGGGACTGTCGACCGCCTATCATCTGGGCGCGTCGGGCGCGGGCTCGCGCCTGGTCGTCGAGGCCAAGGACCGCGTGGGCGGCACCGCGGGCTCCGAGGCGCACGGCGGCTTCACGTTCGACTACACGGGACACCTGCTCCATCTGCACGACGCCCACGGCCAGGCGCTGGTGCTTGACCTACTCAAGGGCAATCTTGCGGAGCATCAGCGCCGCGCGTGGATCTACTCGCACGGCGTCCACACGCGCTATCCGTTCCAAGCCAACACGCGCGGCCTTCCCGCCGCGGTGGTGGCCGACTGCGTGGCGGGATTCTTGGAAACGGCGCACCGCCCCGACGCGCCCGCGCGGCGTCCCGATTTTCTCTCTTGGTCGCGGGCCACGTTCGGCGCCGGGATCACGCGGCATTTTATGAAGCCGTACAACGAGAAGCTGTGGCGCGTGCCGCTGTCGCGGCTGACCACCGAGTGGCAGGGCCGCTTCGTGCCCAAGCCCTCGCCGGCGGAGGTGGTCTACGGCGCGCTCGTCGACCAGAATAAATTGTTCGGCTACAACGCCGGCTTCCGC
Source organism: Elusimicrobiota bacterium (assembly GCA_013044195.1). GTDB lineage: Bacteria > Elusimicrobiota > Elusimicrobia > UBA1565 > UBA9628 > GWA2-66-18. The sequence continues at coordinate 19,095 of JABEUV010000125.1, forward strand.
TATCCGGTGCGCGGCGGCATTCAGTCCCTGCCCGACGCGCTGGCGGCACGGCTGGAGCCCGGCGTGGTGCGCGTCAACGCGCGCGTGGAGGCGGTGGACCTGCGCGAGAAGGTGGCGGTCGTGGCGGGCTTGGGAGAGGTGCGCTACGAGCGCCTGGTCAACACTTTGCCGCTCGTCGACTTTCTGGATCTTGCCGCGCCGCTTCCGGCCGACGTGAAGGCCGCGCGCCGCCGCTTGCGCTGGAACACGGTGTGGAACCTCAACCTTGGGGTGGCGCGCGCGGGCGTGTCCGACAAGCATTGGGTCTACTACCCGGAGAAGCGCTTCCCGTTCTACCGCGTGGGATTTCCCGGCAACTTCTCCTCCGCGCTGGCGCCCGCGGGCGGCAGTCCGCTCTACGTCGAGGTCGCCCGGCCGGGCGGCGCGCGTGTGGACGTGCCCGCGCTTGAGCGCGCGGTCCTGCGCGGCCTGCGCGACGCCGAGGTGCTGCGCCCGCGCGACGAACTGGCGGTCAAGGCCTGGATGCCGATCAAGGTCGGCTACGTGGTCTACGATTTCGCGCGCGCGCCCGCGCTGGCGACGATTTTCCGTCACACGTCCGCGCTCGGCGTCGAGTCCATAGGCCGCTACGGCGCGTGGAAGTATTCGTTCATGGAGGAGACGATTCTCGACGGCAAGCGCTGCGCCGAGCGCCTGCTGGGAAAATCCTCGGCCGCCGCCGAGGAGAACTTCGCCCCTTTGGAGTCCCCTAAATGATGAAGCTTGACCGGCCGCTGTGCGTCTTCGACCTGGAGGCCACCGGCACCGACGTCGCCCAAGACCGCATCGTCGACATCTGCGTTCTGCGCCTGGAACCGGACGGGACCGAGACGTTGTGGCAGTCCTTGGTCAATCCCGGCGTGCCGATCCCGCCCGAGGCGACCGCCGTGCACAAGATCACAGACGCCATGGTCGCAAGCGAGCCCGCGCTGAAGGATCTTGCGCCCAAGATTCTGGAGATATTCGACGGCGCCGACGTGTCCGGCTTCAACGCCGTGAAATACGACATTCCCTTGCTGACCAACGAGCTCAAGCGCGCGGGCTTCGACTGGCCGTCTTCGGGACGGCGCCTGGCCGATTCATTTACGATCTTCCAGCGCAAGGAGCGCCGCGACCTGACTTCCGCCTACAAGTTCTACTGCGGCAAGGACCTGTCCGGCGCGCACCGCGCCGAGGCCGACGTGCGCGCCGCAGCCGAGGTGCTGTTCGCCCAGGTGGAGCGCTACGCCGACCTGCCCAAGGACATGGAAGGCCTGGCCGCGTTCTGCGCGCAGGTTGACGCCTCGCGCGTGGACGCCGAGGGCAAGTTCGTCTGGCGCAACGGCGAGGCCGTCTTCGGCTTCGGCAACAAGCATAAAGGCAAGAGCCTGCGCGAGGTCGTGGCCTCCGACGGCGGCTACGTGCGCTGGATGATCGACAAGGGCAATTTCAGCGCCGACGTGATCAAGATCTGCCGCGACGCTCTGGCGGGAACTTATCCGGCCAAGAAAGCGTGACGCACCCGGAGCCATGAAAAAGCAAATGAAAGTGGTCGTCTTGCTGTCCGGCGGCCTGGACTCGACCACGGCGTTGTATTGGGCGAAAGCGCGCGGCTATGCGCCGGTCGCGCTGGCGATCCGCTATGGCCAGCGTCATATAAAAGAACTCTCGGCCGCGCGCGCGGTCGCGCGGCGCGCGGGGGTGCCGCTGCACGAGGTCGCGCTATCCCTGCCGTGGCTCGGCGTCTCCTCGCTGACGAACAAAACGCTGAAGCTTCCGGACATTCCGCTTTCGAAGATCGGGCGCGGCGGCATTCCCTCCACGTATGTGCCGGGACGCAACACCATGTTCCTGGCGTTGGCGGCGTCTTTGGCCGACGCCACCGGAGCGGGAGCCATCGTGATCGGGGCCAATGCGCTCGACTACTCGGGCTATCCGGACTGTCGGCCATCGTTTTTAAACGCCTTCTCGAAAGTCGCCAAGCTCGGCACGCGCGTGGGCGCGGAGGGCGGGACGCTGAAGGTGCTGGCGCCGCTCCTGCGGCTGGATAAAAAAGGCATCGTGCGCCTGGCGCGGCGCGTGGGCGCGCCGCTGGAGCTGACCTGGTCCTGCTACGCGGGCGGCGCGCGGCCGTGCGGCGCGTGCGACTCCTGCCGCCTGCGCGCCAAGGGCTTTCGCGAGGCCGGAACGGAGGATCCCGCGCTGTGAACGCGTCCGCGCTCAAGCTGTCGGAGGCGGCGCGCGCGCGCGTCGTCGAGGTTTTCTCGTCCTTGCAGGGGGAGGGCGCCTACGTCGGCGAGCGGCAGATCTTCGTGCGCCTGGGCGGCTGCAACCTGCACTGCGACTACTGCGACGAGCCGGACACGATCGCCATCCCCTCGGGAACGGTCTGGTCGGCCGAGCGCGTGAAGAAGGCGATCATTTTCCTAACGACACAGAGGACTCATCGTTCTGTTTCATGGACGGGGGGCGAGCCGCTGCTGCACCCGGCGTTCCTGAAGTCGATGATGGCGTGGGCGCGGACGCGCGGGTTGAAGAATTACCTGGAGACCAACGGCACCTTGCCCAACGCCCTGCGCGCGCTTGCGCCGCTGTGCGACGTGGTGGCCATGGACGTCAAACTGCCCTCGGCGACCGGACGGGAAACGTGGAAGGCGCATCGCGAGTTTCTGTCCGTCGCGCCGCGCGGCACGTTCGTCAAGGTCGTGCTCACCGCGCGCTCGACCGAGGCCGAGTGGCGGCGGGTGCTGGCGCTGATGCACGCGGCGCCGCGGGTGCCGCTGGTGCTTCAGCCCGCCACGCCCGGCTTCGGCGCCGACGCGATCTCGCCCGCGCGCTGTCTCTCGTTTGAAACGCGCGCGCGCCGCGTCCTGCGCGACGTGCGCGTCGTGCCGCAGTGGCACCACCTGTGGAAGGTGCGTTGAACCGCCGCGCGGCCTGGGCCGCGCTGGCCCTCGCGGCCGGGTGGGCGTGGCTGGCGGCGGGCGCGCTCTCCGGGCGCGAGGCGTTCCTGCCGTCGCGTCCGCCCGCGCGCTGGATGCGCGTTTCCGACGAAGCGGTGCTGACCATTCATCGAGACGTGCCCGGCTACGCGCGCTATCGGACGCGCTTCGAAGCACCGCGCGGCGGAGTCAAGGCCGAGTTGGACGTGCGCGCGCGCGGCGAGACGGAGATCGTGCTGGACCGCCGCCTGGTGGCCCCGCCCGCGGAGGCCCCGGGCGGGTCCACGAGCGTGCGCCGCGCGACGTTGAACGCGGGGCCGGGGGCGCACGTGCTTCTCGTGATCGTGCGTGCGGCGCTCGGTCCCCCGACGTTGTGGGCGCAGGCGCCCGCGTTGGGAGTCTACTCCGGCGCGCGCTGGGAGGCGAGCGCCGACGACGGCCGCGTGTGGGCGCCCGCGTGCGACGCCGAACAGCCGCTGCGCGCCGACGAGTTCTCGGCCTTGCCCGGCGCGGACGAAGGTTTTCGCGCGACGGCGCTGTGGACCGTGCCGTTTCTCTTTCTCGGCGTCTGGCTTTCGCGCCGCACGCGCGACGCGGCCGGTGCGCGGGAAGCCGGCCGCGCGGCGTCCGCCGTCGCCGCTGTCGCGTGGCTGACGTTGGCCGCCGCGGCCTTCGCGTTCCTGCGTCCGGGGCTGGGCTACGACGCGTATTGGCACGCGGACTATACCGAACGCCTGGTGCGGACCTGGCGCCTGCCCGCGCCGGGAGACGCCTGGCAGACGTTTCAAGCGCCGTTGTACTACGCGCTCTGCGTGCCGCTCTGGCTGCTGGCGCACGCGCAGGGCCGGGAGCCGGAGCCGCTCATGCGTCTGCCGAGCCTTCTGTCGGGCTTCGCGCTGGGCTGGGCGTGTCGGCGTTTCGTCTCCGCCGCGCGGCCGGGGCGTCCGGATCTGGCGCTCGCGGCCGGCCTGTTCGGCTGGTTCTGGCCGGCGAATCTCTTCATCGCGCAGACGCCCAGCAACGAACCGCTGGCGGGAGCGCTGGCCGCGCTCCTGCTCGCGGAATGCGCGCGCGTCGGACCCGCGCCGCTGAAGGCCGGGAGGTCGGCGTGGCTCGGCGCGCTGTGCGGCGCGGCGTTTCTGACCAAGGCGACGGCGGTTCTCGTCCTGCCGCCCGCGTTTCTGCTGCTTCTGCCCGTCGCGCGCCGCTCGCGCCGGCCGGCCGCGCTCGTCGCGGCGTTCGCGGCGGCGGCGTTCGTCGTCGGCGGCTGGTTTTACGCGCGCACGTGGGCGCTCTACGGCGCGCCGTTCATCGGCGGTTGGGACCCGACACGCGGCATCCGCTGGTGGCAGGATCCGGGCTATCGGACCGCAGGGGATTTCCTGCGCTTCGGCGCGGCGTTGTATCGGCCGTTCTACGCGGGGCTTAAAGGTTTTTGGGACGCGCTGTATTCGACGTTCTGGTGCGACGGCTGGCAGGCGGGCGTGCCGTCCCTGGTCTGGCTGCCGCCGCGTCCGTTCGATTGGCAGGCGGCGGACGCTTGGTGGGGCTTGATCCCGACGGCGCTGATCGCCTTGGGCGCGCGCCGCGCTTTCACGCGACGCGACGCGGCCTCCGGCGCGGCGCTGGCCGGTATTTTCTGCGGCGTCCTCGCGCTGGCGCGTCTGTTTCTGGCCGCGCCGATCTATTCGACGGTCAAGGCCAGTTATCTGCTCGGCCTGGGGCCGCTGTTCGCTCTGCTGTTGGCCGACGGGTTGGACGCGCTGGCGGGCCTGCCGCGCGCGGCGGCGTGGGCCGCGACCGCCGCTTGGGCCGCGGCGGCCTTTCGCGGCGCGCTGCCCTTGTAAAAAGCAGGAGGCGTCGAGACCGGCGCCCACGAGGGGCCGCCTCGACGCCTCTTGACAAACCCGCCCCGAACCCGCAACGCCGACGCGCCCCGGCGTATCCACGTCCGCGCGCCTAAGCGACGGCACGGCTTGCGGACCGACGTACGTCCACTTCACGTCCCTGCGCCGGTTGCGGCCTCAGCCTCGTCCCGGCGTCCGTCTGCGGCCCCGTCGCCACCAGCGGGATCGGGGCGGGTTACGTTTTGAGTATAACCCCAAAAATTCCCCTGTCAAGACCCAAAAATCGGCGTTGACAATTTCGCGTTTCGTGTTATGATAAAAACACGTTCAACCCCGCGCCCGACGAGGTGCCCCGATGATCAAGATCCTGCTGGCCGCCGCGATTCTCTCCGCCGCGACCGCCGCTCACGCCCAGGCCGTCGCCTGTCCCGCCAACCCCGACCTCGACGGCAAGGCGTTCGCGCTGTGGATCACCAGCAACGCGAATCCGGACGCGGTTCCGTGCGCCTCGCGCCTTTTTCCTTCCTCCTGTACCGACACCAACGGCCAGGACGTGCGCGTCTACTCCAGCCCCGACGGCCGCTACTCCGCGGTCATGGCTTACAGCGACACGGCCGATAGCGGCGTGACCGTTTACCTCCGGCTGGCGAATGCCGCCGGCGTGGGCTCCGGAAGCGTGGCGTTGGCGACTTACCCGTATCAGCGGGCGTTTTACCGCGGCGTGGGCGTCGACGACGTCCAGGTCTTCGACACGGCCGCCCAGACGACGACGGCGATCGGCAACGTGATGCTGATTCCCGTCGACGCTCTGACCGCCAACGGCCAAGCGCAGTGTCCGCAATAAGTCTTCAGCGCCAATAGGCCGTCCGCGGCCGCGGTTCTCTTGGGTAAGAGATGAGCGCGCGGCCGCTTGCGTTCCAGCCGCGCTCCGCCAGGATCGTCAGATAGAGAAACATGGTCGAGCCTCCGGCCCGCGCGTGAGCGTCCTCGCGGCGCCGCTTAACATACGCGGCGGCCCCCCATTTTGTTCCATCGAAAGTTCGGCGCGCGCCGATCCCGCGCGGGTAAAAGATAGAATCGCGGCGTGAAGCGAGCCAAGGCGCCGCGCCGCGCCGTTTTTCTCGACCGCGACGGGGTGATCAACCGCGAGGTCGACTACTTAAGCCGCGTCGAGCAATTGGAAGTGCTCCCCGGCGCGCCCGAGGCCATGAAGGCGCTGCGCGCGGCGGGCTTCAAAATCGTCGTGGTCACCAACCAGTCCGGCGTGGCGCGCGGGTATTTTTCCGTCGCCCAATTGGGACGCATCCACCGGGAACTGAAGCGGCGGCTGGCGCGCGCGGGCGCGAAATGGGACGCGCTCTATTTCTCGCCGCACGCGGCGGACAGCCGTAACCCCCTGCGCAAGCCCGGCATCGGCATGCTGCTGAAGGCCAAGAAGCGCTTCGGTCTGGACCTGAAGTCGAGCTGGCTTGTCGGCGACACGACGACGGACGTGCAGACCGCGCGTAACGCCGGGTGTTCCGCCGTTCTGGTCCGCACGGGCAAGGGCGGGCGCGACGGCCGCTACGCCGGCGCGAAGCCCGACAAGGTCTGCCGCGACCTCGCGTCGGCCGCGGCCTGGATCATCGCACGACGGGAAAATTAGTACGATGCGGCGATGAGCGGCGAAGGCGGCGCCGGGACTTTCCCCTACGGCCACCTGCTTTGGGAGATGACCCGCGGCGAGGTGCTTCTGCGCGACCAGGGTACGGCGCTCGGTTTTTTGTGGACGCTTCTGCATCCCGCGCTGATGTTCGTCGTTCTCTACGGCGTCTTCGCGCGCTGGGTGGCCAAGGCGGTCGACGGCTACGTGCTCTACCTGCTGGCCGGACTGTTCCTGTGGAATTTTTTTCAGAAGGCGACCACCTACGCGCTCGGCAGCTTCAAGCGCGCGCGGGGCACGGTGCTCAATTACCGATTCCCGCGCGAAATCGTGGTGCTCTCCGCGGTGGGCGCCGTGTTGTGGTCGTCTTTGATGGAGATGGCGGTGCTCTTGGCGGCCGCCGCCTTTCTGGGGCAGACGCCGCGCGCCAGTTGGCTACTCCTGCCCGTGATCTTGGCCGTGGAGCTGGAACTGGCGTTGGGCGTCGGCCTGTTTCTGGCGGTCGGCGCCGTCGAGTTTCAGGATGTGGAGCGCATCTGGGAAGTGTTGTGTGCGGCGCTGTTCTACCTGACGCCCGTGTTCTATCCCCTGGCGGCGCTTTCGCCGCGGCTCCAGGCGCTGCTGCGCTTTAATCCCCTGGTGCTCATTCTGGAGCTGTTTCGAGCGTGCCTGACGGCGGGTTCGTTTTCGGCGGAGCGGCTGGCCGGCGCGGCGCTGGGCGGAGCCTTGCTGAGCGCGGCGGGCGTCGCGCTGGTCCGGCGGCGGCAATTTCAATTGGCGGACAAGCTTCTCGTGTGATGTCCGGCAAGATCGCGCTGGAAGCGCGCGGGCTGGGCAAGAAATTCACCATCGGCGCGCGCGAGGAGCGGCGCACGGTCATGGAGGCCGTCGCCCGGACTTTGACCGGCAGCGCGCCGCGGCGCGACCTTTGGGCGGTGCGCGGGCTGGACCTGACGGTCGAGCGCGGCGAGATATTGGGCGTGATCGGCGAAAACGGCGCGGGCAAGAGCACTTTGCTTCTTCTGCTGTCCCGCATTCTTGGGCCGTCGGAAGGGACGCTACGCGTGTTCGGAAAGACCGATCCGTTTTTTCAGCTGGCGGCGGGACTGCGCCCGCGCCTGAGCGTGCGCGACAACATGGCGCTCTGCGCGGCTCTGCTCGGCCTGTCCCGGGCGGACTTCCAGCGTCGGCGCGAGGAGATCGTCGCCTTCTCGGAGTTGGGCGAATACCTTGAAGCGCGTCTGGGTGAGTTGTCGACGGGGCTGGCCGCGCGCCTGCCGTTCGCGGCGGCCATTCACGCCGATCTGGACATTATTCTTGTCGATGAGATGCTGTCCGTGGGGGATTTAAAGTTCAAGGCCAAGTGCTTCAAGGCGTTCCGATCCTTGGCCGCCCAGGGCAAGACGATCGTGGTCGTCTCCCACGATCTGGACTCGGTGCGCGCCCTGTGCGCTCGCTCGCTGTACCTGCGCGGCGGCCGCGCGGAATTCCTGGGCGAGACCGGCGAGGCGATCGAGCGGCTTAAGACCGCGGCTCGATGAGCCCGTCTTTGCTCAACTGAGCGACGATCGCCACGACGTCGCCTTCGATCTTTGCGGGCGTTTCGTCGAACTCTGAACTCAACTTCTCGGCGACGGCCGCGACGGACAGCCCCGCATTGAGCCCTTCCCAGACGGCGCGCGCGGTCTCGTTGAGCGAGTAGTAGGCGCTGCTGCGCAGATCCAGGACGACGCCCTCGTCTTCGATACGCCGGAAGGCCGTGTGAGCCGCGCGCTTGAATCTTTGCTCAGCCGAATCTTTTTTCTGCACGGGACGTAAAGTTAGCAAATATGAGCGCGCCCCCGTCCTGCTCTAGGCGGGGGCCCGCTTCTTCGAAGGGCGTCTTGGGCCTGGGTCCTTTCCCGCGGGCCTGCCTGGGCCTTTCGTCCCAATCCGCTCTTCGGCGGGCGCTTATATAATGCCGACATGAGACTGCTTGCTCTCGCGCTGGCCGCGTCGTTCTGCGTTCCCGCGCCCGCTCTTGCCGCCGAGTTGGCGCGCGTCGAGCCGGTGCCGACGGGCGTCGTGGACGCCGTTGCGCCGCAGTCGCTCGGGGCGGCCGCGCTTCTGACGCCCGGAGCCGCGGTCCCCATCGCCGCGCTGGATTGCGCCGGATGTTTGGCCGCCTCGGCGGCACCGGCCGCTTTGACCGCGGCGCCGATGACGCTCGGCGCTCCCGCCGCGGCCGCCGAGCCGGCGGAGACGCCGTCGCAGGCTTCGGCGGCGCCGGCTACGGAGGCCGCCGTCGGCGAGACGGCGCGGCAGCAAGCCGAGTCCGCGCGCAAGCTTGCCGTCTCGGCGCCCGCGCCGGCCGCGGGGGAAAAATCGTTTTCCGCGCTGCGCCGTTTTTTTGACGGGTCCCATCGGCAGGCCGTCTCCGAAGAGAGTCCCGTCCGTGCGGACGCGGAGGCCGGCGCGGCGGCTCCGCTGGCCGCCGGGTCGCCGTCGGTCCGCCGGGACGATTTCGTGCCGGAGGCCGCTCAATCTTCGCCGACGCGAACGTCGGCTTTGCGGGCCCGCGCGGTCGCCGTTCTTTCGGTCGTCGCGGCCGCCCTGCCGCTGACGGCGCTCGATCCTTCCTTTCTGGCGGCCGCGGGTCTGACCCCGGCAACGTGGCTTGCCGCCGCGGGCTTCGCGGTCGGCGCGCTCGGCGCGCGCCGCGCCGCGGCTGCGGCGCAGGACGTCGAGGCCTTGGCTCCGGCGGCGCGCGCGCTGGCCGGGCCGGGCGTCGTGTTCGCGGGCGCGGCCGTCGGCGCGGCCATGGCCGCGCTGGCTCTGTGGTCGCCGGCCGCCGCCGCCGTCGCGGCGACCGTCGCGGTGTTTTCGGCGGCGCGCGAGGCCGGTTTGCTGCGCGCTTTCGAGCGGGACCGTTCGGCCGGAAAAGGCTCCGCGCCGCTGCTGCGGATTACCGGCGCAGAAGGTTCCCGCCGCGTGCGGATTGCGCCGGGTCAATTCGGCCGCTTGCGCCTGCTGACGGCGGCGCTGGAGCGCGGCCTGGGCGAGAAGATGCTGCACGCGGGTTTGGCGGCGGAGACGCAGAGGCTCGTCTACTTGCGGCGCGACGGAGATTTTGTGGAATTGGTCGCGCGCGGCCACGCCGTGCGCGCGTCCGCCGGCGCGCCGCTGTCGCGGGCGCTGCGGGAAGCGGCGGGAGACTCCACGATCGCCCGCGCGCGCGTCCTTTCCGAGAATCCCGTTACGGGCGAAGTCGAGGCGTCTCTCGACGATCTCTTCCTGGGCGACGTTTTCGGCATGCGCGCGCAGGTGGAGTCCGCCTATGCGGGCGCCTACGAGATGGACGAGAACGAAAGCTCCGTGGTCGGGGCCAAGGCCTACCCGCGCAACTTGGAGTTGTCGACGCGCCAGATCTATGTCCGCAAGCCGGATCAGGAGCCGGGCGGGGAGACGCGCCTGCCCGACGACGGACGCATCGCGCTGTCTCTGCGCGTGAGCTTCGATGCGCTGCCCCAGCCGGGCTACCGGCCGCGGCGGGCGGACCCGCGCGTCGGCTACTTCGCGACCACCTACGAAGACTGGAGCGACGATCGCCGCGCGCGCTTGGAGACCAGCCTGATCCAGCGCTGGCGCCTGGAAAAGGTGGACCCGAACGCGGCCGTCTCGCGCGTGAAGAACCCGATCGTGTACTGGATCGACCCCAGCGTGCCGCCCGAATACCGCGCCGCGGTGGCCGCCGGCGTGCTGGGCTGGAACCGGGCTTTTGAAAAAGCGGGACTGTTGGGGGCCGTGGAGGTCCGTATGGCGCCGGACGACGGGAGCTTCGATCCCGACGATGCGCGCTTCAACGTGATCCGCTGGTACTTGGATAAGGACGCGAGCTACGCGATCGGGCAGGTCCGCGTCGATCCGCTGACGGGGGAGATCTTCGGGGCCACGGTCGCCATCTCGGCGCTGCATGTGCGTTCCGCGCTGGGGGCCACGTTCCGCGACATCGGCGGCGACACCGAGCGCGCCGCGCACGTTTGCGCGGGCGGCTGTGGCCGCGCGTCGGCGGCGGCGGGGCCGGCGCAGATGACCGCGGACATCGTCGAGGCGCGCGGCGGCCTGAACCCGGAAGACAGCGAACGCTTCCTACAGGATTACATCACGGACCTGACTCTTCACGAGGTCGGCCACACGTTGGGACTGCGCCACAACTTCCTTGCCAAGACGTGGAAAAACGAAGAAGAGCTTTCCCAGCCGGGCCCGGTCGCCGCGTCGGTGATGGACTATCTGCCGCCGAACGTCGCCGCGCCGGGCCATGCGCAGGGGCCGTTCTGGAATCCCCAGATCGGACCTTACGACGAATGGGCGATCGCCTACGGCTATACGGATTTCGGTGCCTCGGCGGCGGCGGAGGAAGCGGGCTTGCGCAAACTTGCCGATCGTTCCGGCGAGCCGGGCCTGGACTACGCGACCGACGAGGATTTGGTGGATATAGATCCCGACACGCGGCCCTGGCACATCGGCCGCGACGCGCTGGCTTTCGCGCGCGGGCGCTTCGAGACGGCGCGCGAGCTGTGGTCGTGGCTGGAGACTCGGCGCCCCGCCGCCGGCGAGGACCATTCTTCCCTCTATCGCCAGTTCGTGCGCGCGTGGCGCGGCGACCTGGAAGCGGCGCGCCTGACCGCGGACGTGGTCGCGGGCATGTCCTACCGCCGACGCGCGGGCCCCGGCGAGCCGCCGTTTTCGACCATCCCCGGCGCGCGCAAGCGCGCGGCGCTGGCCCTGCTGGACGCGCAAGTTTTTTCCGACGCGCCGTTTTCCGCCAGCGCTGAACTCAAGCGGCGCCTGGACGCGGGGCGCGGCGGGACCGTGGACGACCAGTGGCCGGAACTCTCCTATGTCTCCTACGACGACATGATTCTGGCTTTGCGCGACGACGTGCTGGCGCGCCTGCTGGATCCGGCGACCTTGCAGTTGGTCGACGATTCCGCGCGTCTGGCGTCGCGCGCCGAAAAACCGTTGACCGCGCGCGAGCTGCTGGACGCGGTCGCGCGCTCGGTTTGGAAGGAGACGGCAGGGCCGACGCGCAAACGCCCGCGGACGATCTCGGTTCCCCGACGGATGCTCCAGGAAGCCTACCTCAACCGGATGATCGCGCTGGCCTATCCGCGCGCCGACGAGGAAACGCCGCTGATCTCCGCGCAGGCGCGCGGCCGCTTGGAGGCTTTGGCCGGGCGCTTGAAGGCGGCGCTGAAGCTGTCCTGGGACCGCGACTCGCGCGAGCATCTGGGGCAGTCCCTGGCCAAGCTGTCCCGCGCGGCCCAGTATTACGAGCCCTGACTTTTTTTGATAAAAAGGGTGGATGAAAAACCTTGGATGCGCGGCGGCGCTGGTTCTGATCCTTCCTGGAGCGTGTTGTGCGGCGTCCTCCGCGCCCGCGCCCGACCTTCCCGCGGCGGCGGCTCCGTACTGGCTTAAGGCCTATTCGACCGTGCCGTTTCGCGAGACGTGGAGCGAGAATCTCACCGTCGGGAATTTGGGAAAAGACCTGCCGCGCGCGCTGAAGGCGATCAGGGCGGGAGGCGGTCTTCTCGACGGCAAGCTGAAAACGTTCGTGTCGAGCCGGACGGCGCGCACTCAGCAACTGGTCTTGACGGTTCCGCGCGCGCGCGCGGCGGCCCTACAGGCCCGTTTGCGCAAGATCGGGACCTTGTCCGTGCCGACGGTGGGCGTGATCGGCGCGCCGATCCCGCGCGCGGAGGTGAAGGCGAAGATCGACGCTCTGATGAAGGAGCGCGTGGATCACGCCGCTGAGTTCGACAAAATGCCCGTGACGCGCGCGGTGAACGAAGAGGTTCTGGAGAGCCTTCTGCGGGCCGAGGACGCGGCGAAATCCGACTCCGAAAACGTGCGCGTGGACCTGCTGGTACGCCAGCGCTGACGCGCGCGAACTTTCAGACGGAAGCGCCGGCGCGTCTCACCAGTCGGCCTATGGTCAACCCTTGCACCAGGATCGAGAAGACCACAACCGTATACGTGATCGTGACGATGGCGTCTCGCCAGCCTCCGCGCGGCACGGACAGCGCCATTGCGACGGCAAGTCCTCCGCGCAGGCCTCCCCAGGTGAGGATCCAATCCGACTTGCCTAGGGGCGTTCCCTGTCGGCGCAAAACGCGCAACGGCGCGCTCACGCTGATGTAGCGTGCGGCGAGGACCAGTGGAATCGCAATCAGGCCGGCTGCCAGATACCGCAGGCGGACCTCGAGAACCAGCATCTCCAGCCCCATCAGGACGAACAAAATCGCATTCAACAGTTCGTCGATCAACTGCCAGAACTCGTCGAGGTGAATCCGCGTCGTCTCAGGCAGGGCGAAGGTTCGCCCATGATTGCCGATGAGCAGACCCGCGACGACCACGGCCAGGGGCCCCGACACATGAAGAGCCGAGGCCGCGGAGTAGGTTCCCATGACGAGAGCGAGCGTGGTCAGGATTTCGGATTGATAATGATCGACGTTCTTGAGCATCCAGTAGGCGACGGACCCCGTCGCTAAGCCGAGGAGCATTCCTCCGACGGCTTCGCGAAGGAACAGAAGCGCAGCGCCCGCAAGGCTCGGTCGGCCGCGAGCGGCCAGTTCGAGAATCACCAGGAAAATCACGACGCCGACGCCGTCGTTGAGCAGCGATTCCGCGACGATGGTGGTCTCAAGCGAGCGGCTCATTCCGGCCTTCCGCACGATCCCGATGACGGCCACGGGATCGGTCGGCGAGATCAGGGCTCCGAAGAGCAGGCAGGCGATAAGGGGAAGCTCGACGCCGATCAACGCGAAGAAGAAACGCGCGGAGAAGCCGATGATCAAGGTTGACAACAAGACGCCGACGGACGCCAGGGCGCCGACAAGATATTTCTGCTCAAGCAGTTCGACCAGGTTCACCTGCAGAGAGCCGGCGAAGAGGAGGAAGCTCAGCATGCCCGAC
>JABEUV010000125.1:37500-40594 GCA_013044195.1 Elusimicrobiota bacterium
GTTCCGACCTGCACGAATGGAGTAACAAAGATGCCGCTGTCTCAACCAAGTGCTCGGCGAAATTGTGGTACGAGTGAAGACGCTCGTTACGCGTGGTTAGACGAAAAGACCCCGTGGAGCTTTACTGTAACTTGTCATTGTGTTATGGATTTAAATGCGTAGAATAGCTGGGAGCCTTTGAGACAAGGGTTGTGGCCCTTGTGGAGGCGCAATGTGAAATACCAGCCTTTCGAATCCGTGACACTAACCTACGGCCATTATCTGGCCTAGGGACCGTGACAGGCGGGCAGTTTGACTGGGGCGGTCGCCTCCTAAACGGTAACGGAGGCGTTCCAAGGTTCGCTCAGGGCGCATAGTAATCGCCCATCGAGTGCATTGGCAGAAGCGAGCTTGACTGCAAGGCCTACAAGCCGGGCAGGGACGAAAGTCGGACAAAGTGATCCGGTGGTACCTCGTGGGAGGGCCATCGCTCAACGGATAAAAGCTACCCCGGGGATAACAGGCTGATCTGGTCCAAGAGTTCACATCGACGACCAGGTTTGGCACCTCGATGTCGGCTCATCGCATCCTCCCGCTGGAGCAGGTGGGAAGGGTTGGGCTGTTCGCCCATTAAAGCGGTACGTGAGCTGGGTTCAGTACGTCGTGAGACAGTACGGTCTCTATCTACCATGCGCGTTAGGAAGCTTGAAGGGAGCTGTCCCTAGTACGAGAGGACCGGGATGGACGAACCTCCTGTATGCCAGTTGTCACGCCAGTGGCATCGCTGGGTAGCGGTGTTCGGTCGGGATAAACGCTGAAAGCATCTAAGCGTGAAACCCTCCTTAAGATAAGGCTTCCCTAGGTCGCAAGACCTCTGAAGGACGCAGGAAGACTACCTGCTTGATAGGCTGCGAGTGTAAGCGCCGCGAGGCGTTGAGCGAAGCAGTACTAATCGTCCGTGAGTCTTGGCCGTATTCTTCGATCCGTCTCTCTATGAGACGCGTGGAAGACGCTTGTTTGTTCTTTAAGATATTGCTAGAATACAGATGATGGAGTTCGCTCCGCGTAGGAACGGGGCGATGGCGTGCGTCAGCAGTCAACCACACTCCCTCCTGGCCCAATGGGCCTGATCTGGTTCGAAAGGTTTATGAGATCGGTGATATTCCCGGCAGGGAAACACCCGTTCCCATTCCGAACACGGCCGTTAAGCCTGTCAGGGCCGATGGTACTAACGCCCAACTCGGCGTTGGGAGAGTAGGTCGTCGCCGGTCTCATCAACCTTTCGAGCCTCTTTGAGACGTGTGTTCAATTTTCGTGCGGTGGCTCCCTCGTTCGGGCGGCCGCCGTTTTGCCGTCTCTAAAATCGATAGAGGTTAAATTCGGATGAAACTGACGAAGCAGCAGAAGATCGAGTCCTCGAAGACCCTCGCGGAGAAGCTCAAGACCGCGCCGCACCTATTTTTCACCGAATTTCAGGGCATGAAGTTCGTGGAGCTTGACGAGCTTCGCGCGCAGCTGCGCCCGTTGAAGTGCCGGCATGCGGTCGTCAAGAGTTCTCTTGTTCGCTACGCGCTGAAGAACGCCGGGATAGACGGCGTGGATCCGAAGATGCTGAAGGGCCCGGTCGGCCTCATTGTCGCGGACAACGACGATCCCGTGGCGCCCGCGAAGGTGATCGCGGCCCTGGCGAAGAAGTTTCCCCAGCTGAAGGTCCGCGCGGGCTACGTCTCGCAGAAATGGATGTCTCCCGCGGACTGCGACAAGCTTTCGAAGTTGCCGTCGAAGCAGGAGCTGATGGGCAAGGTCGTGGGCTTGCTGTATGCCCTCGTCAGCCAGCCCGTCGCCATCGCGCAGGCTCCCACGCGGGATGCGGTGCTGGTCGTCAAGGCTTTGGAAGAAAAGTTGAAATCTCAGTCCGGCGCGGCTGCCGCCTAAAACGCAGTCGACAGTCCGAAAGGATAAAGCCTCCGAGGAGGCGCTGTCAAAAAAAGGAGAAATGAAATGAGCACCACCAAGTTGTCGCCCGCGCAGCTCGTCGAGGCCGTCGGTCAGTTGACCGTCCTTGAGGCCGCCGAATTCGTTAAGCTCGCCGAGGAGAAGTTTGGCGTGAAGGCCGCCGCTGCCGCTCCGGCCGCCGCCGCCGGCCATGCCGCGCCCGCCGCCGCCGCCGCCGAAGAGAAGACCGACTTCACCGTTTTCCTGGCCAACGCCGGCGGAAACAAGATCAACGTCATCAAGGTCGTCCGCGAGCTGACCGGCCTGGGCTTGAAGGAAGCCAAGGACCTGGTCGAGGCCGCGCCGAAGGCCGTCAAGGAAGGCGTGGCCAAGGCGCAGGCCGAAGAGATGAAGAAGAAGCTCGCCGAAGCGGGCGCCACTGTCGAGCTGAAATAAGGATGCCGTCCACGAGGTAACCCGCGAGACGAAGACCGCCCCCTCCCAAGGGAGGGGGCGGTCCCGTCGTTTTTTGTTGCAAGCAAGATGACCACCGGAGAATGCGCGTGAAACAGATCAAGTTCGGCAAGATCCCGCAGGCGATGCCCCTTCCTGACCTGTTGGAGATGCAGACGAATTCGTTCCGCGATTTCATGCAATTGGGCGTGGAACCCGAGCAGCGCCAGTTGTACGGCCTGCAGGCGGCGTTCCTGGACGTTTTCCCGATCGAGTCGGCCGACGGCTCGATGGTCCTTGATTTCGTGCGCTACGAGTTCGCCGAGCCCCGCTACGCGTCGCCCGAGGAAGCTCAGGCCCACGACTCTTCCTGGAACCGCCCCCTGAAGGCTATTCTCCGTCTCTCGTCGCGCCAGCCCTCCGGCAAGCTGAAGCAGATCGTCGAGCAGGAAGTGGTGCTCTGCGAAATTCCGATTATGACGCAGACGGCGTCCTTCATCATCAACGGCGCCGAGCGCGTCGTCGTCAGCCAGTTGCACCGCTCGCCGGGAATCATCTTCGAAGAGGACGACGAAAAGAAGATCTCCGCGCTGGGCAAAAAGCTGTTCTTGGCCAAGGTGATCCCGTATCGCGGCGCGTGGATCGAGTTCGAATTCGACCTCAACAACATCCTCTACGTCCGCATCGACCGCAAGAAGAAGTTCGAGGCGACGGCGTTTCTGCGCGC
>JABEUV010000126.1 GCA_013044195.1 Elusimicrobiota bacterium
ACCGGCTACCCGCTCAAGCGCCTGTATGACAAGCTGAGCGCCTTGCCGACCGCGGACGTGATCGTGGCGCTGGACTCCTGCTTCTCCGGCGCGGGCGGCCGCTCCGTGCTGCCCACCGGCGCGCGGCCGCTGGTCACGCACGTGGATGAGGCGCGGGGGGCCGCGGCGCGCCTCATCGTCTACAGCGCGACCGCCTCCGACGAGATCACCGGCACCGATCCGTCCCAGGGGCACGGCCTGTTCACGTATTACTTTCTTAAGGGGATCAACGGCGCGGCCGAGGCCGACGGGGAGGTCACGGTGCAGGGCTTGTTCGACTACGTCCAGCCCAGCGTCGAGGACGCCGCGCGGCGCGACAACCGCGACCAAAGCCCGCAACTGATGGTTCCGCCCAACGGCGAACGCGGCCTGCCCATCCGCAAGGACGCCGCACCCGCGGCACTCGCGGCGCCCGCGGCCGGCTGAAAAGACTACTCGCCTTTGGGTTTCGGCGCGGGCGGCAAGGTCTTGCGCAGCTCTTCCAGGCGCTTGGCCGTGTCGGCGATGTGCTGCTCGACGGAGGCCAGATACTTTTTGGCGTAGCGGCCCTGGATGTCGTCGGGCTTATAATAAGGAATCTCGAATTTCAGGTTCTCGCGCGTCTGTTCCAGACCCGCGATCATCCTCTCCAGATACTCCGCCAGCTTGGCCGGGTCGGTGGGCTCCACGGGGGCATTGTCCCTTTATGCCGGCCCGCGCGTCAAATTGACGCGCGCCGCGCGGGCGATCCTGTGGTATAATATTGCGAAGCCTGAGAGGGCTTTGGCCGCGACAGCGCGGTACGACGTACGTGAAAGAGGATACAGACACAATGCCGACCGGAAAAGTGAAGTGGTTCAACGACCAGAAGGGGTTCGGCTTCATCACCCCTGACGACGGTTCCAAGGATTTGTTCGCGCATCACACGGCGATCCTGGGCGAGGGCTTCAAGTCTCTTGCCGAGAACCAGGCTGTGGAGTTCGAAGTGCAGGAGTCCCCGAAGGGACCCCGCGCCGGGAACATCCGCAAGCTCTAAGCCTGAGCGACGGACCGCCGCAACGGAGGGCTCGCCGAAAGGCGGGCCCTCTTCGTTTCAGGGGATGTAGGCGACGTCGCCCAATTCGTAGCGCGCGCGCAGGTTGGCGACCGCCTCGGCGCGGCGCAAGGCGCGGCGCAGGGAGGCGATCGTCAAGGTCCGTCCCAGCCGCACCGTGACCACGGCCGGCCCGGAGTCGTAGCCGAGTTTGACCGACTCGACTTCGGGCAGCTTTGCCCACTCGGCGGCGATCGCGCGCGCGCACACCGCGCACAGCAGGCCCTTGAGCGGGACCGCGTAGCGTCCGGCGGGTAGTTCCGCGTCGGCGCGGGCCGACGGCGCCGGAGCCGCGGACGCGGCCGCGCCCAGCAGAAGAACGGCGAGCGCCCACGCGGAAACTTTCACGGCTTCAGCATAGCAGGCGCGATGGCGGGCGTCCAGGGGATTTGATAGACTCCGCGCCGTGGACCTCTTCGGCCGCGCCTCCTGGGTGATGTTTGCCGTCGGCGCTCTGCCGACCGGCCTGGCGGGTTGGTGGATCGGCAGCCGGCTGGGCGCGGCCTCTCCGTGGGCGCTGGCGCTGGTCGCGCTGGCCTCGGCGCTGGCGTCGATGGCAGGCTCTCTGCTGGCCTGGCGCTGGTTCGTGGCTCCTCTGCGCGAACTGGAGCGGGGCCTGGAACGCTGGATTGCCGGAGATCTCTCGACTCCGCTCGACGACGCGCGCATGGGCGGCTGGCGCCGCCTGGCCGGGCAGTTCTCTCGCGCGCAGGGCGACCTCCAGCATAGTCTCGACGAGGCGAAAGCCGAACTCGGCCGCGAGCGCACGCGCCTGCAGACCCTCATCGAGAAGATTCCCGACGCGCTGATCATGACGAACATGCGCGGCGACGTTCAGTTCCTCAACGCGGCCGCCATGCCCCTGCTGGGCGCCAAGCCCGAGGACGTGCGCTCGGGCGGGCGGGCGCTGTTTACGCCCCTTCAGCCGGAGCGCTGGCGCCTGGAGGTCCAGGACATCCTCAAGAACCACACCCTCGGCCGATTTTTCGAGCGCACGGCGGCCGACGAGGCCGTCCTCACCTACCGCAGTTTCGTGACCATGTTCAACGACGCCGCCAGCGGCGACTTCGGCGTGCTGGTCACCTTGCGCGACGTGACCGCGGAGCGCCGCTTGGACGCGCTCAAGGAAGAATTTTTCCAATCCGCCGCGCACGATCTGCGCGCGCCGCTGTTCGCCGTACAAGGCTACCTGCGCCTCTTGCGCAAGTCGATGACCCCCGACGAGAAGCAGGCCTCCTATTTCGAGGCCATTGAGCAGTCGAGCGAGAAGCTCACCTTGTTCGTCAAGGACGCGCTCGACGCCGCGCGCATTGAAAACGGCCACCTGCGCCTGGCGCCGGCGCCCGTGGACGTGCCGGCCCTGCTGCGGCGCGTTCAGCGTCTGTTCCAGCCGCTGGCCGACGAGCGCGGCATTGGCCTTGAGGCGGTGCCCGTGCCGGGCGCGCCGGCCACGTTCTCCGCCGACGAGCGCCTCATCGAGCGCCTTCTGCACAACCTGGTGGGCAACGCTCTGAAGTTCACGCCGCGCGGCGGCCGTGTGGCCTTGCGCGCCGCGGCCTGGGGCGACCAATTGGAGTTGTCCGTGGAGGACGACGGTCCCGGCATCCCGGAGTCCCAGCGCGCTTTGGTCTTCGAGAAGTTTCGCCAACTGGAAGGCGGCTCGCCGAGGTCGGGTTTCGGGCTGGGTTTGTCCATTTGCGCGAAGATCGTGCAATTGCACCGCGGCGTCATCTGGGTCGAGGCCGGAAAAATCCAGGGCTCGCGTTTCGTCGCGCGCCTGCCGCTGGCCCAGGCCGCCAAGGAGGCCGTCTGACATGAGAACCGCCGCCGCCGTTCAACCTCAATTTCTCGCCGACGCGGTACTCCCCGAGGGAGCGCCGGCCGACGCGGCCGCCGTGGCCGTCGCCAGCGTCCTGATCGCGGCCTGCGCGCGGATTCATATTCCACTGCCGTTCACGCCCGTGCCCATCTCCGGCGGAACGCTGGGCGTGTTGTATGCGGGCGCCTTGCTGGGGCCGCGCCGCGGCGCCGCCGCGGCCGCGCTGTATGTCCTGGAGGGAGCCGCAGGCCTTCCCGTGTTCTCCGGCGGTGCCGGCGGAGCGTTGTTCCTGCTTGGGCCCACCGGCGGCTACCTGCTGGGCTTCCCGTTGGGTGCGGCGCTGTGCGGCCTGCTGGCCGAGCGCGGCTGGGACCGGACGCCGTTGCGCGCGTTCGCGGCGATGATTCTGTCCGGCGTCCCCATCTTCGCGGCCGGCCTGCTGGGCCTGTCGCGCTTCGTGCCGGCGCGCGGCTTGCTCCTTCAGGGTTTGTGGCCGTTCGTCCCCGGCGACGTGATCAAGGCGGCGGTCTCGGCCGGACTTCTGCCGCTGGGCTGGAGACTGCTGGGCCGCGAAAATCGACAAAAATAAACCGGGCTCGGGCATTGACAGCGCCGGAGCGGTCCGCTACACTTAGCCCGATTCGGGTCGTTTTTTCGTCTATTTATTAATGAAGAAAAAGAAGGGACTGCTCATCGACGCGGTGCTGGGCCTGCTGCTGACTGCGGCGGCGGCCTTGGGTTATCGCACCGGCTGGGGTCCGCTGGCCGCGCTGGAGTTCAAGGCCTATGACCTGAGGTCTGTCCTGCGCCAGTCGCTGAAGACGCCGGACGAGATCGTGCTGGTCGCCATCGACGACGACTCGATCGCTCAGATCGGCCGCTGGCCCTGGCCGCGTTCGCGCATCGCCGCCGCGCTCGACGCGATCGCCCGCCAGCATCCGCGCGTCGTCGGTCTGGACATCCTCTACTCCGAAGCCGAGCGCGATTCGGGGCGCGCCGAGATCCAGCGCCTGCGGGACCGCTTCGACGCGCTCGTCGCGGGGCGGCGAATTTTCCAGAAGCGCGGCACCGATTTCGACGCGGAGTTTTCTTCATCCGCGGCCGCGCTCGATTCGGACGGTCGGCTGATCGCTTCGATTCGAGCCTCGAACGACGTGGTTCTGCCTTTATTTTTCGCCGCCAACCCGACCCGGGACAAGCCCAACGCGCTGCCGCCGCAGGTGTCCAGTTCGGCGGTGCGCGCGTCCGGCCCCGCGGGAAGCTTCCTGGTGGAGGACAAGGCGGTCGCCCCCTTGACCGACTACGCGGCGGCGGCCGAGGGTCTGGCTCACGTGAATCTGTATCCGGAATCGGACGGCGTCCTGCGCCGCGACGCGTCGCTGGTGCTCCATGACGGCCTGCTGTATCCGTCTTTCGCGTTGCGCCTGGCCATGGCTTACGTCGGGGCGACTCCCGCCCAGGTCAAGCTTAAGCCCGGCGTTCTGACCGCCGGCCGCTTGAGCGTGCCGCTGGACGCCGACGGCATGATGCCGATCACCTTCTTGGGCCCGCCGGGCGCGCGCACGATCAAGCGCGTCTCGTTCCAGCAGGTCGTCGGCGGCGCGCTGTCTCCGGACTATTTTAAGGACAAGCTCGTCATCGTCGGCCCGACCGCCAGCGGCGTGGGCAACGACCGGCCGATGCCGCTGGGCGGGCGCATGTCCGACGTCGAGATTTTCGCCCACGCGGCGGAGAACGTCATCGACTCCCGCTTCTTGACCCAGCCGCCGTGGGCTCCTCAGGCGGAGTGGGGAATGCTGGCCGCGATCGGACTCTTTCTGACCTTGATCCTGCCGCGACTGCGCGCCTTCTGGGGCCTGGTCGCCAGTCTTTTGATCGGGGTCGGCGTGATCGGCGCGGGAACGTACTATTTCGTGCTCGGACAATGGATCCAGATCGCCTACGCGCTGTCGCTGCTGCTGACGGGCTACCTCGTCATCGTCTCTCGCCAGTTCCTTTTGGCCGAGCGCGGCAAGGAATTGGTCGAGGCCTCGGCCATCGAGACCAATAAGATGCTCGGCCTTTCGTTCCAGGGCCAGGGCATGCTCGACCTCGCCTTCGAGAAATTCCGGCTGTGCCCGCTCGACGGGGCTATGAAGGAACTGCTCTACAACCTTGCGCTCGATTTCGAGCGCAAGCGCATGTTCTCGAAGGCCGCGTCCGTGCTGGGCCACATCGTCGCCGAGGACGCCGGCTACAAGGACGCGGCCAAGAAGATCGAGACCTTGAAGGCCGCCTCCGACGGCGCGGTGTTCGGCGGCGTGGGCGGGCGCAAGGACGGCACCGCGCTCCTGACCTCCGTGGGCGGCGCCAAGCCCACGCTCGGCCGCTACGAGATCGACAAAGAGCTGGGCCGCGGCGCCATGGGCGTGGTCTATCTCGGCCGCGACCCGAAGATCAACCGCCAGGTCGCCATCAAGACGATGATGCTGGAAGAAGGCGAGGGGGGCGCCTCCAAGGAGGTCAAGGAGCGCTTCTTCCGCGAGGCGGAGTCGGCGGGCACGCTCAACCATCCCAATATCGTGCGCATCTTCGACGCGGGCGAGGAAAACGACGTCGCCTACATCGCGATGGAGCTTCTGGACGGTCACGACCTGATCCGCTACACCGTCAAGAACGCGCTGCTGCCCGTCGACAAGGTTCTTGAGTACATCGCGATCGTCGCCGACGCGCTGGACTACGCGCACCGCCAGGGTATCGTGCACCGCGACATCAAGCCCGCCAACGTGATGCTGCTCAAGGACGGCGGCATCCGCGTGGCCGACTTCGGCATCGCGCGCATCACCGCCTCGTCGAAGACCGCCACGGGCACCGTGATGGGCACGCCGTCCTACATGAGCCCCGAGCAGGTCGCCGGGCGCAAGGTCGACGGCCGCTCGGATCTGTTTTCGCTGACCGTTGCGCTATACGAGCTTCTCACCGGCGAGAAGCCGTTCAAGGGCGGCGACGGCATCGGCACGTTGCTCTTTCAGATCGCCAACGATCCTCACCCCGACATCCGCACCCTTCGCGACGACCTGCCGTCGGAGCTTAAGACGATCATCGACAAGGGCCTGGCCAAGAATCCCGGGCAGCGCTACCAGCGCGGCGCGGACCTGGCGACGGCCCTGCGCTCGGCGCTGGCCGGGATGAAAGCCGGCGCTCTTGAGACGATCCTACCCGCGGCGCCCAACGAGGAGCGCCGACCGCCGCAATTCGTGCCGCCGCCGGAGCGCACGGAGGAGCGAACGTTACCGATGCCGGCCGTCCCGGTCGCGGACGCCCCGCCGCAGCCTGCGACCGCCGCCGAGCCGGAGCCGGCGCCGCAGGTCGAAATGGCCGCGGAACTGGAGGCGGTGGAATCCGTCGAGCTTGCCGAGGAACCGGAGCCCGTCGCGGAGGCCGAGCCGACCGCCGAGACGGAGCCCTCCGTCGAGGCCGAACTGGCGCCCGAGGAAGTCGTGCCGGAAATGGCGGACGAGGCCGAGCCGACGCTGGAGGCGGCCGTCGAACCGGAGTCCGTTGCGGCTACGGAGGAGCCTGCCGCGGAGGAGCCTGCCGTGGAGCCGGTCGCGGAAGCGACCGCGGAGGCGGCCGCCGTAGAGCCGGTGTCTGCGGCCGCGTTCGTTTCGGACAAAACGATCACCATGCCCGTGCCGGCCGTGTCCGTCGCCGAGGACGCCTTCGCCGAACCGGCGGCCGAATCAGGAGGCATGCGCATCGAGTTGGGCCCGCGCTCCGGTATCGGCGGCGCCGGGGCGCCGCCTCCGCCTCCTCCGCCGAAGGAGGCCGCGTGACGGGAGAGCGGGGCGCGGTCGCGATCGCCGGAGCGACCGACCCCGGCTGCGTGCGCGCCAACAACGAGGACACTTTCGTCTACGACCAAGACCTGGGCCTGTTGATCGTCGCCGACGGCATGGGCGGCCATAATTCGGGCGAGGTCGCCGCCGAACTGGCGACGAAGACCATCCTCGATTTCGCGCGCCAAGGCGCCAAGCTACAGCCGCCGGGCGGAGTTTCCGCCGGCCTGTCGCCGCGGGGGCGGCGGTTGGAGTTTTTCGTCAAGCACGCGAACAATCTGATTTATGAAAAAGGCCGGCAGTTTCCGAAGGACGCGGGCATGGGCACGACCGTGGTCGCCGCCTATATCGACGCGAATTCTTTGACCGTCGCTCACGTGGGCGACAGCCGCCTCTACCTTTGGCGCCGCGGCGATTTGACGGCGCTGACGCAGGATCATTCCTTGGTTGCCGAGCAGGTGCGCCGCGGCCAGATCACCGCCGAGGACGCCGCGCGCTCGAGCCTGCAGAACATCCTGACGCGGGCGCTCGGCGCCGAGGCGGACGTGCAGGTGGACGTCTCCGAGCATGCGCTTCTGCCCGGCGATCTGGTGCTGCTCGCGACGGACGGTTTGTCGAAAATGGTGCCGGACTCGGAGGTGGCGCGCGTCGTCGCGGCGGCGGCGGAGCCGAAGGCGGTCGTCGACACGCTCATCGCCAAGGCGCGCGCGGCCGGAGGCGTGGACAACGTGACGATCGTGGCCGCGCGCGTGTCCGAGAACGGAGCCGGCGGAGTCAAGGGGTTGGTCTCGCGTTTGTTCCCGCGATGATTCGGTTAAGGAGAACGAGATGCCGAAGCTGCTTTTAAAGTTCAACGCCGCCGTGATCAAGGAAGTCGCGGTCGACAAGGATGAAATCCGCGTGGGGCGCAAGCCCGACAACGACGTCGTCATCGACAACCCGGCTATCTCCGGCCACCATTGCCGCATCGCCAAGCGCGGCGACGCCTACTTCATTGAGGATCTGGATTCGACCAACGGCACCTACCTCAACGAGAAGCGCGTCAAGACGGCCGACCTCAAGAGCAACGATGTGATCGGCATCGCCAAGCACGCGCTCGTGTTCGTCACCGAAGCGGCGGCCCCGCCCGGCCCGCCGCCGCCGCCGTCGGACGCGACGGTGATGATCGGCGCGGGCAATCAGGCTGAAATCATCGTCGCGTCGACCGCCGCCGCGAGCGGCGGCGACAAGCAGAAAAGCGGCTGGTTGCGGGTGCTCAAGGGCGTGGTCGGCGAGCCCGAGTACGAGCTCAAGGGCAATTCCACCTACATCGGCAAGTCCGACCGAGTGCATATCCCGATCAAGGGTACCGGCCTGTTCGGCTCGGCGCCGGAGGTGGCGGCGTCGATCCACCGCAAGCCGGAGGGCTTCGTTCTCGTCGCGGTGACCGACGGCTATCCGATCGTCAACGGCACCAAGATCTCGGGCTCGATCGTCCTTAAGGAGGGCGACATCATCGACTGCGGCGCGACGACGATGCAGTTCGACACGCGCGAACCGGCCGCCTAACGGCGTTCGGTCCCAGGCGGACGGGGGCCTCTCGGTCCGCCGCGGGCGGGCCTCTTGCCGAGGCGCGTCTTCCCCGACCGCCCCTGCCGACGGCTTGCGGCCGCGGCTAAGATGTGGACGTGATCGCCCGTCTGCTGTTGTCCTTGGCCGTCTGCGCGCCGCTCACCGCATTCGCGGCGGCCGACGAGGGCGCTTATCCCGTACTGCTCAGTATGGGCCGCGCGGCGGCGACCGACCGCGGCCCGCGGGCGGGCGAATCGCCGTACGATTTTTCCGGCGCGCGGCGTGCCGACCGGGGCGGTGCGATGCGCGGCCGGGGCTACGCGGTGTTTCCCGAAGCCGTCGCTTCCAATGCGCCGTCTTCGGGGGGAAATCCCATGGAGACGGCGACGACCGCCGCTTTCTTGTCCGAGCCGGCGTTCGCCTCCGCGCCCGCGTTCTCCTTTTCCCCCTTGCCGGAGGCGCCCGTCTTGGATTTGCAGGCGGCGCGCATGAAGCGCTGGGCGATGCGCTTCTTCCGGTTGGCGCCGTCGACGCGGCGCGTGCGGACCGGACGGGTCGTTCTTGCGCCGGGCGGCGTCTTGCGTCCGGTCCGCACGACCGCCCAGCCCGGTCGAGACGGCGACGCATCCCGCGTCGGCGTACGGCGGGGTTTCGCCGAGTTTTTGGCCGTCGCGTCCTGCGCGCTTCCGTAATCTTCATCATGCGCGCGGCCCGCGCGATTTGTTGACCAAAATCAATTGAATCGCGGAGGCGTCCGGCGGTAGAATAGCGACAGCGGCGGACGTTGGCCGCAGACCTTGGGAGAACTTTCATGAGCGAAACCGCCGCGCAGGCCAAGCCCGCCGCCGTTCCGATCGAAGAGATCGAGTCCGCCGTGATCCGTTTCGCCGGCGATTCCGGCGACGGCATCCAGTTGACGGGCATGCAGTTCACCACGACGACCGCCTTTGCCGGAAACGATCTGTCGACATTCCCCGACTACCCGGCCGAGATCCGCGCCCCTGTGGGCACGATCGCGGGCGTGTCCGGCTTCCAGATCCAGTTCGCCTCGCGCCAGGTGCTCACGCCCGGCGACGCGCCCGACGTCCTGGTCGCGATGAACCCCGCGGCGCTCAAGGCCAACATCAAGGATGTGAAGAAGGGCGGCATCCTGCTGATCAACAAGGACACCTTCGGCCAGGCGAACTTGACGAAGGCCGGCTACGAGAAGAACCCTCTTGAGGACGGCGCGCTGTCGGACTGGCGCGTGATCGGCGTGGAACTCGGCCGCTTGACGCGCAACGCGCTGGAAGGCATGGGCCTGACCGCGACGGAGACCGAGCGCTGCAAGAACTTCTTCGCGCTGGGAATGACGTACTGGCTCTACGACCGTCCGATGGACGCCACTCTGAAATGGATCGAGGCGAAGTTCAAGAAGAACCCGA
Organism: Elusimicrobiota bacterium; assembly: GCA_013044195.1. Taxonomy (GTDB): domain Bacteria; phylum Elusimicrobiota; class Elusimicrobia; order UBA1565; family UBA9628; genus GWA2-66-18. The sequence continues at coordinate 9,724 of JABEUV010000126.1, forward strand.
AGTTCGTCGAGGCCAACCGCCGCGCGCTTCTCGCGGGCAACGCCTACGCCGAGACCGCGGAGATCTTCGGCCATCACTTCCGCGTGCGCAAGGCGCCGATCAAGCCCGGCATTTACCGCAACATCACCGGCAACGAGGCGGTCGCGCTCGGCTTCGTCGCGGCGTCCTCCCGTTCGGGCCTGCCCCTGTGGCTGGGCTCCTACCCGATCACGCCCGCCTCGGACGTCCTGCACGAGCTGTCCAAGCATAAGAACTTCGGCGTCAAGACCTTCCAGGCAGAGGACGAGATCGCGGCCATCGGCTCCGCCGTCGGCGCGGCGTTCGCGGGGATGCTGGCGACGACGACGTCGTCGGGTCCCGGCATCGCGCTGAAAGGCGAGGCGATCGGTCTGGCGGTGATGACCGAACTGCCGCTTGTGATCCTGAACGTGCAGCGCGGCGGTCCGTCCACGGGCCTGCCGACGAAGACGGAGCAAGCCGACCTGCTCCAGGCGCTGTATGGCCGCAACGGCGAGTGCCCGGTCCCCGTCCTGGCCGCGGCGACGCCCGGCGACTGCTTCTTCATGGCCTACGAGGCTTGCCGCCTGGCCGTCAAATACATGACCCCGGTGATGCTGCTGACCGACGGTTACCTGGCCAACGGCTCCGAGCCCTGGCTGATTCCCAGCGTCGAAAGTCTGACCGCGTTCGTCCGAGTGCCCGTGCCCGCGCTGGCCGACTTCAAGCCCTACAAGCGTGACCCCGAGACCTTGGCGCGTCCGTGGGCGACCCCGGGAATGAAGGGCTACGAGCACCGCATCGGCGGCATCGAGAAGCAGGACGTGACCGGCAACGTGTCCTACGATCCCGACAACCACGAGCGCATGGTGCGTCTGCGCGCCGCGAAGGTGGGCAAGATTGCGCAGGACATCCCGGCGACCGAGATTCTCGGTGAGAAGAAGGGCAAGGTCCTGCTTGTCGGCTGGGGCGGCACGTACGGCGCGATCACCACGGCCGTGCAGAACCTCCAAAAGGCCGGCAAGAGCGTTTCTTCGATCCACCTGCGCCACTTGAACCCCCTACCGCCGGACCTCGGCGACATCCTGGCAAGCTTCGAGCACGTTCTCGTGCCGGAGCTCAACATGGGCCAGCTTCTGAAGGTCCTGCGCGCGAAGTTCCTGATCCCGGCGACGGGACTCAATAAGATCAAAGGCCAGCCGTTCAAGGTGTCCGAGATCGAAGCCGGCGTCGAGTCGCTTCTGCAGGGAGGCAAATAACATGGCCGATATTCAGGACGAGCTCGAGACTTTGCCGGCTTCCGGGCCGATGTTGACGGCCAAGGACTTCAAGTCCGACCAGATGGTGCGCTGGTGCCCCGGTTGCGGAGACTTCGCGATCTTGGCGACGGTGCAAAAGCTGATGCCGACGCTCGGCGTGAAGCGCGAGAACACGGTGTTCATCTCGGGCATCGGCTGTTCTTCGCGATTCCCTTATTACATGAATACGTATGGCTTCCATTCGATCCACGGCCGCGCGCCGACGTTCGCGACCGCGATCAAGTGCGCGCGCCCGGAGCTGCAGGTCTGGGTGGTCACCGGCGACGGTGACGGCCTGTCGATCGGCGGCAACCACTTGATCCACGCCCTACGCCGCAACGCGGACCTGAAGATACTGCTGTTCAACAACCGGATCTACGGCCTGACCAAGGGTCAGTATTCTCCCACGTCGGAGATCGGCAAGAAGACCAAGTCCTCGCCGATGGGCACCATCGACACCCCGATCAATCCGTTGGCTCTGGCGCTGGCCAGCGAGGCGTCGTTTGTGGCGCGCGCGGTCGACACCGACCTGCCGTTCCTGTCCGAGGTGCTGGGTCAGGCCGCGCGGCACAAAGGCTCGGCCTTCATCGAGATCTTCCAGAACTGCATCGTCTTCAACGACGGTGCCTGGGACTCGGTCACGGCCAAAGAAGTGCGCGACGAGAAGAATCTCAAGCTGGTTCACGGCAAGCCGATGATCTTCGGCAAGAACAAGGACAAGGGCGTGCGCCAGAAGGGCTTCGACCTGGAAGTCGTCTCTTTCGATCCCGCGGCCCCGCCGCGCGATCTTCTGGTCCACGATGAAAAGGCGCCGGCCCAGCAGGCCTACGCGCTCGTGCACATGGGCGAGCCCGTCGTGCAAGGCGTGTTCCGCTCCGTGGAGCGCCCCACGTTGGACGCATTGATGACGGAACAGGTCGCCCACGCGCAAGCCGAAAAGCCCGCCGACCTCCAAAAACTACTCAAAGGCCCCGAGACCTGGACCGTCGCATAGATTAATAGAGGGTCAGTCCTTAAGTTGTTTCCATTTCGGGACGAAATGGAAACAACTTAAGGACTGACCCTCCTCCCAAGGAGAAATCATGAAGCTGCTGGAGCACGAGGCGAAAGCGATATTGAAGGAGCGCGGCGTGGCGGTGCCGCCCAACGGCGGCGTGATCGCCAAGACGGCGCAGTTGTCGGCGGCGCTCAAGCGCGCGGGCAAGGCGCCGTGGGTGCTGAAGGCCCAGGTGTTGGCCGGAGGACGCGGCAAGGCGGGCGGCATTAAGCTGGCCAAGACGCCGAAGGAAGCCGCGGTTCTGGCGAAAGCCATGATCGGCATGGACCTGATCACGCATCAGACCCACGGTCAGGCGATCAAGGTCAAGGAACTCCTCATCGAGGGCGGCGTGAAGATCGAGCGCGAGCTCTATTTCTCCGTGGTCATGGACCGCAAGGCCGCGGCACCCGCCATCATCGCCTCCGCCCAGGGCGGCATGGAGATTGAGACTCTGGCTTCCGAGAAGCCCGAGGCGATCATCCGTATGACCGTCGACCCCGTGGTCGGCCTGCGCGATTTCGCGGCGCGCCGCCTGGCGTTCGCGCTGAACGTGCCCAACGACCGCGTCGGCGAGTTCGCCAAGACCGCCAAGGCGCTGGTCAAGGCCTTCATCGACCTGGACGCGTCGATGCTGGAGATCAATCCGCTCATTCTCACGCCGAAGGGCGTGATGGCGCTCGACGCCAAGGTGATCACCGACGACAACGCCTTGTTCCGTCAGCCGGTCCTCGCCAAGATGAAGGACCACGAAGCCACGGCGCTGGAAAACGAAGCGAAAGCCGCGGATATTTCCTACGTGGGCCTCGACGGCAGCATCGGCTGCATGGTCAACGGCGCGGGCCTGGCCATGGGTACGATGGACACCATCGCGCTGGCCGGCGGTAGTCCCGCGAACTTCCTGGACGTCGGCGGCACCGCCAACGAGGAGCGCGTGACGAAGGCGCTTAAGATCATCCTCAAGGACAAGAAGGTCAAGGCGGTCCTGATCAACATCTTCGGCGGCATCGTGAAATGCGACATGATCGCGGCCGGCGTGGTCGGCGCGCTCAAGAAGATCAAGCTGAAGGTGCCGCTGGTCGTGCGTCTGCAGGGCACGAACGTGGAGGCCGGCAAGGAGATCCTGCGCAAGTCGGGCATCCCCGTGATTCAGGCCGACGAGCTTTGGGACGCGGCGAAGAAAGCCGTCGAAGCCGCGAAGTAGCGCGATCGATCATAGTTAAGGAAAAAATCATGGCCATCATTCTCGATAAGGACTCGAAGATCGTCGTGCAGGGCTTTACCGGCTCGGCCGGCAGCTTCCACGCCCAACAGTGCATCGCCTACGGCACGCAGATCGTCGCCGGCGTCACGCCCGGCCGCGGCGGCCAGACGCACCTGGACCGGCCCGTGTTCAACACGGTCCACGACGCGGTGCGCAGCACCGGCGCGTTCGTCTCTTTGATCTTCGTGCCCGCGCCGTTTGCGGCCGATTCCATCATGGAAGCCGTCGACGCGGGCTGTTCCGTGATCATCTGCATCACCGAGGGCATCCCGGTCCTGGACATGGCGCGCGTCAAGCGCTACATCCAGCAGGCGGAGCGCGGCGGCCGCGAGTTGACGCTCATCGGCCCGAACTGCCCCGGCGTGATCACGCCCGGCGAGTGCAAGGCCGGCATCATGCCCGCCTTCATCCACAAGCCGGGCCCCATCGGCGTCGTCTCCCGCTCCGGGACCTTGACCTACGAGGCCGTCGACCAGCTCACCAAGCGCGGCCTGGGCCAGTCCACCGTCGTCGGCATCGGCGGCGATCCGATCAACGGTTCCAGCTTCACCGACATCCTGGCCAAGTTCGAGGCGGACCCCGCGACCGAGGCCGTGGTGATGATCGGTGAGATCGGCGGTTCCGCGGAAGAAGAGGCGGCGCGCTTCTTCAAAGAGAAGATGACCAAGCCCGTTTTCGGCTTCATCGCGGGCAAGGCCGCGCCGGAAGGCCGCCGCATGGGCCACGCGGGCGCCATCGTCGAGGGCGGGGCTGGCACGCACGCGTCAAAGATTGCCGCCCTGCGCGCGGCCGGCATCACCGTTGTCGAGAACCTGTCCGAGATCGGCGAGACCGTCGCGCGCGCGCGCAAGCCGCTGGCGGCGTAAGCCGGGCGGCGGACGGCGTCGTTCGGCCGGTCTTTCCGGCGCGTCGATTTGATACGATGCGGCCGTGCCGGAAATCGACAAGCTGGCGGAGGCGTTTCGTGACCCGGGCGTCGTCGAGCTCATGGTCAACCACGACGGCGCGGTCTATGTGGAGCGCGACGGCGCGCGCCTGGAGCGTCTGCCGCTTGCGCCCACGGCCGAAGACGCGCTGTCGTTTCTGCGCGTGATCGTCGGCGCTCCCGAGGAATTTGGCCCGGGACGGCCGTACGCGGACCTCAGCGCGCTGGACGGATCGCGCGTACACGTGATGGCACCGCCGCTGACGCGCGGGCTGACGATCAGCGTCCGGCGCCGACCGGCGCGCCGCCCGAAACTGGAAGATTTGGCCGACGGAGTCACGTTGACGAAGGCGGCGGCGGGCTTCCTGGACTACTGCGTCCAGCGCCGGCTCAACGTGCTGGTCGTCGGCGGCACGAGCTCCGGCAAGACGACCTTGCTGTCGGCGCTGTGCGCGCGCGCGCCGGACACGGAGCGCATTCTGGTGCTGGAGGACACTCCGGAGTTGTCCTTGCCCCAGCCGCACGTGCTCTACCTGCGCACGCGCCTGCGCGACTCGGCCGGCCTGCCCGACGTGACCTTGCGCGAGCTGGTGGTCAACACCTTGCGCATGCGCCCGGACCGCGTGATCGTCGGCGAGACGCGCGGGCCGGAGGCCGCGGACATGCTGCAGGCGATGAACGTGGGCCAGGACGGCATGATGTCGACCTTGCACGCCAACTCCCCGCGCGAGGCGCTGGCGCGGCTGGAAACCTTGGTGCTTCAGGCCGGCATCGACATGCCGCTCAAGGCGATCCGGCAGAACGTCGTCTCGGCCCTGGACTTCATCGTGATGATGGGCCGCTTGTCCGACGGTACGCGGCGCGTGCTGCAGATTTCCGAAGTCACCGGAATGGAACTGGAAACCGTGTCGATGGCGGACCTGTTCATGCTGGACCTCAAGCGCGGTTCGGGAGGGCTTGAGGGCGCTCTGCGTCCGGTCGGCGCGATGCCGCGCTTCTATGAACGCCTGCGCAAACAGGGAGAGGAGCCGCCGCTGGATTTTTTCCGCAGAGAGGAGAACCATGGCCGCTAAAATCATGATCATCGACGACGAGCCGGATATTTTGGGCCTCGTCAAGTACACGCTCGAAAAGGGCGGCTTCGAGGTGCACACCTGCGACAGCGGCCGCCGCGCGTGGGACGAGATCGCGGCGTTCAAGCCCGACCTGCTCCTGCTCGACGTGATGCTTCCCGGCATCGACGGCTACTCCCTGCAGACGCGGATGTCCGAAGACGAGTCGACGAAGAATATTCCCGTCATTCTTCTCACCGCGCTCGAGTCCGCCCGGGCCTTGTTTCATAAATTTCCGCAGATCGTCGGCTTCATGACCAAGCCGTTTATGCCCTCGGACCTGCTTCAGACCGTCCAGGACGCGGTCGCCAAACGCACCGGGGTTTGACCGACGCCGCCTCTTCCTCCGAGGCCGCACACGTCAGCGCGCCGTCTTTTGAAAGAGGAATATCCCGCTGCGCGAGTACAGTCGTCGGTAGCTTGCGGAGAGGAGCATGGATTGCGGGGTGTTGCGGGAAGAAGGACGATATTGGCTTAAATCGACGAGAACGTATTGCGTGCGATCCCAGCGCTGCGGATACAAGAACACGGAGTCGCGGGCGTAGAGCAGGGGCAAGGCTCGATCGAAGGCGCTGACCGACGCGTTCGGCGGCACCAGAGCCGCGGCTTGGCGTATCTGCGGGGCGCGGCTGCGCTCGACGGGCGCGAGCATTGAGGCGCAGTATCCGACGACCAGGCGCGGACTGAACAGGCCGTAGGACGCCAGCGCGCAGCCGAGGGCCCAGCGCGGTCCGTAGCGGCGAAGACGGTTATTTGAATTTGCCGCGTGCGCGGCCGCGACGAAGAAGAACGGGTAGGCCGGAAAAATGTACCACGGCAGATTGTCCAGCAGAAGGTTCCGCTTCGCGACGATCAGCACCATGGCCAGGAGCGGGACGGCCGGCAATAGCCAGGTGGGCCTAAGCAGCGGCAGGAATCCGGACGGCAGCAGCAGCTTGAAAATGTAGAAGGACTTTGCGGGCGTGAAAAGACCGAGAAAAAGCGCGGGCGCTTGGGCAACAAGGTACGAGAGGACGAACATCGGCGTCGTGATTTCGTCGGAGGCAAGCAGGCCGAGAGGTCCAAGGGGATTGTCGAAGCCCAGGCGAGGCTGAACCCAGAGGATGCAGGCGAAGAACCAGGCGAAGCCGAAAACCGCGGTCAGAAGGCCCTCGCGCCGGCGCTCCGTGTCCACCGCCGTCAGCAGGCCGAGGAAGGCCGCGACCAGGCCGCCGGTCTCCCAGCAGCTGAGGGCCAGAACGATCAGGGAGGCGTAGGCCACGCGGCGGCCCTCCTTCAACGCCCAGACCGCCGCCATGAACAGGCCGGCCGAGAACGATTGCGAGAGGAACATGTCGCCGGCGGAGAACGCCAGGACGGGACTGGCCAGGTAGGCCAAAGTCAGATAAACGGCGCCCTCCTCGCCGATGATCTTCTCGAGCACGGCGAACAGAGGCACGGCGCCGAGCGCCAGGCCGAGGACGTGAAGCAAGACGAGAGTTTGCGGGCGCGGCCAGAAATGGAAGAAGACTTCGAAGAGGTAAAGGATGGGCATGAAATGCTCGCCCAGCACGTTGACCGGCGCGGCCGTCGCGTAGATCGTCGACAGCGGAGCGCGTCCCGAGTCGAGCGACCAGAGCGCCTGGCTGAACAGGGAGAGATCGACCGTGTTGGGCGACAAGCGATGCAGAGACGCGAGCGCGAGGCTTCCGTGGAAAACCACGAACGCCGATATTCCCAAGGCGACGACGGCGAGACTACGACGGGAATAGCGGGTCGTCGGCATCGCGCGCATTATCCTAAATTTTATCGGCGTGTCGGCCGCGGGCTTGGAGCTTCAACCTCCTTGAATCCGCGGCAATGTTATTGATAACCTGCCTTCAGGAAAACATGGGCAACAGAATCCTCGTCGTCGATGACGAACCCGAGATGCTGGGTCTCGTCAAGTTCACTTTGGAGAAGGGCGGCTTCGAGGTGCACACCTGCGACAGCGGCCGCCAGGCCTGGGACGAGATCGCGAAGGTGAAGCCCGACCTGCTCCTGCTCGACGTGATGCTCCCGGGCATCGACGGCTACTCGCTTCAGGTCAAGATCGCGGCCGAGGAGTCGACCAAGAATATGCCGATCATCGTGCTCACCGCGCTGGAGCCCTCGCGCACCCTTTTTCAAAAGTTCCCGCAGGTCGTCGGCTTCATGACCAAGCCGTTCAAGCCCGAGGAACTGCTCAAGACCGTCCAGGACGCGGTCGCTAAGTCCTCGGGGTCCTGACGGGCGCGACGCGCCCACGCTATGGCCGAAGAACCTTCCTACGACGCGATCGTGGTCGGCGCCGGACCCGCGGGACTGTCCGCCGCGATCATCATGGCCCGCGCGGGCCTGAAGGTGGTCGTGCTGGATCGCGGCGAGTATCCGGGCGCCAAGAACGTGCAGGGCGCGGTGCTCTACTCCAAGATGCTGCACGAGATCGTGCCCGATTTCTGGAAGGCCGCCGACGCGCCGGTGGAGCGCCCCATCGTGGAGCAGAAGACCTGCATCACGACCGCGGACTCCTACGTGACGGTCGGCTACAAGTCCCTCAAGTTCCTGGAAGGCGTGCCGAACTGCTACACGATCATCCGCGTCCATTTCGACCAGTGGTACGCTAAGCAGGCCGAGGCGGCCGGGGCCGAGGTGTTCTGCGGCGTGATGGTCCGCGACGTGGTCAAGGACGCTGCGGGCAAGATCACGGGCATCAAGACGTCCGACGGCGACGAACTGACCGCGCGCGTGGTGATCGCCTGCGACGGCGTCAACTCCATTATCGCGCAGAAGGCCGGCTTCATCGACGAACTGAAGTCCAAGGAAGTCGCGCTGGGCGCCAAGGAAGTCATCGCCCTGCCGTCGGGCGTGATCGAGGACCGCTTTCAGTTGAATCCCGGCGAGGGCGCGACGATGGAGATGTTCGGCGACGTCTCGCTGGGCATGCTCGGCTACGCGTTCATCTACACCAACAAGGACTCCCTGGCGCTGGGCGTGGGCTGCAAGCTCTCCGACTACCAGAAGAAGGGCCTGCGCCCGTCCGACCACCTGGAGTACGTCAAAGCCCATCCGTTGATCAAGAAGCTGATCTCCGGCGGCAAGACTCTGGAATATTCCTCGCACCTGATCCCGGAAGGCGGCTACAAGTCCATGCCGCCGCTGGCCGCCGACGGCTTCCTGGTCGCCGGCGACGCCGCGCAGATGACGAACCCCGCGTATCGCGAGGGCTCGAACCTGGCGATGACGGCGGGAAAGCTCGCCGGCGAGACGGTGATCGAAGCGAAGGTCAAGGGCGACTTTTCCGCGGCGACGCTGTCGGCCTACAAGAGCAAGCTGGAAGCCTCCTACGTGCTCTCCGACATGGAGGACATCATGGACCTGGAGGAACACGTCGAGAACTCTCCGGGGTTCCTTGAGTTCTATCCGAAGCTGGCTTGCGAACTGGCCCAGTTACGCTTCTCGGCCGACGGCGTGCCCAAGCGGGATCACCTGAAGAAAGCCATGGGCATGGTGCGCGAGCGCGGGTTCCTCCGCGTGGCCAAGGACCTGTTCCCGCTGAGAAAGGTGGCGATCTAATGGACATCAAAGATATTAAGATCGTCGAGTCCGTCGAGTCCAAGCTGGGCCATCTGGAGTGGAAGAAGTCTCCCGACGCGCACATCCTGCTGAAGAAGTCCGGCGCCGACGCGCCCTGCGTCTCCGAGTGCCAGGGCCGCCCCTGCACGACCGTCTGCCCCGCGAAAGTCTACGAGTGGGAGGCGGACCACAAAAAAGTGGTGGTCAACTACGAGAACTGCATCGAGTGCGGCGCCTGCCGCATGCTCTGCCCCTTCGACAACATCAACTGCGAGTGGCCCGGCGGGGGCATGGGCGTCAAGTACAAATACGGCTGACCGCCGGGCCTTGACGCGCGCCGGCGAACCGGGCTAAACTCCGGCAGGCCGCGCAAAGCACGCGACGGCGAGCGAGGGTTCCTGCATGGAGATCGTTTTCGGCGCGTTCGTGGGCTTCGTGGCGTGGTTCCTGCTCAATTATCTGGTGGCCGGTCTGTTCACGGTCGACCAGAACGAGCGGGCGGTCAAGACCAGCCTGGGCCGCGCGGTGCGCATCGACGGCAAGACCACGCTCGACGACCCGGACCTGGCGTCCACGCTGACGCCCGATGAGCACGAGCGCTACACCTACCCGCAGTTGCGCGTGATCCCGCCCGGCGGTCCGTACTTCAAGTGGCCGTGGGAGCGCGTCTACAAAGTCTCGGTGGCCACGCAGAGCGTCAACATCGCCTATGACCCGGAATCCGCGGAGGCGAATTCCGGCGGCACCGTTTTGGAAGCGGTGACCAAGGACCAGCTCAACACCGGTTTAACCGGCCAAATCCGCTACCGCGTCTCCGAGCGAAACCTGTACGCCTACCTCTTCGGCATCAAGCGCCCGATCACGCACGTGATGGGCTATTTCGTCTCCGTCCTGCGCGAGCGCATCGCCACGTTCGAGGCGCCGCCCGCGCCCGCCGGCGAGATCGCCGCCCCCGGCCTGGCCACGGGCCTCAGCGACGTCAGCGGCATCTCGATCAACGACATCCGCAAGAACATGCGCGTGCTCAACGAGGAGATGGACCGGGACTGCAAGTCCTCCATCGCGCGCTACGGCGTGGCGCTGGACGCGTCTTTGATCACCGGTATCGATCCGCCGGAGGACGTGGAGGCGGCCCTGGCCGCCATCAACACCGCGCACAACGAGGTCTTCTCCGCCATCAGCCTGGCCCAGGCCTCCGCGGACCAGAAGATCGTGCAGTCGCGCCGCGCCGTGGAGATCGAGACGCTGAAGGCGCAGGCCGAAGTCGAGCCGCTGACGGCACTCGCCAAGCAGTTGTCCGATCTCAAGGGCGTGGGCGGCGAGAAGGCGCTGATCGGCTACCTGCGCAACGTGCATCTGGGCCTGTTCGCGCGGGCCAAGAAATACATCCTTGAGACGCGCTCGTGGGAGGATCGCTGACATGTCCAGCCTCGACCCGTTCCTGCTGTCGGCGATGGCGAGCTTCTTCTCCTTCCTGGTCGGCGTGCCGATCCTGTTCGGAGTGATGCGCTTCTTCGGTTTCTACACGATCGTCCAGGAAGGCACCGCGAACGTTTACGTGCTGTTCGGCAACGTGCTGGGCGTCATCAAGGATCCGGGCATCCACGTTCTTTGGATGGAACTGGGCCCGGCCGCCGTGATCGTCAACTGGATCGGCGCGTGCTACACGCTGGACATGCGCATGGACCAGGTCTACCGGCGCAGCGAGCCGGTCAACTCCGAGGAAGGCGCGCCCATGGGCATCGGCATCTGGTATGAGATGTTCATCTCCGACCCGGTCGCCTACAAGTTCAAGAACGCGGACCCGCGCGGCTCCCTGGCGGCCAACGTCAGCAACGCCACCGTGCGGGCGCTGTCCAACATGAAGCTTTCGGACATGCTGGGCAACCGCCACGCGATGAGCCACGCGGTGCGCGAGGAGGTCTCTCCGAAAAGCCACGAGTGGGGCTATAAACTGGGCTCGGTCTACATCCGCAAGGTCCACTTCCGCGATCCGAACATGATTCGTCAGATCGAGGAAAAGGTGGTCAACCGCCTGCGCCAGGTCACCTCGTCGATCAAGCAGGACGGCGACAACCAGGTCAACATCATCGCCAGCACCGCCCAGCGCACCGCCGCCGTCGCCTTCGCCGAAGCCGCGGCCTTGCGCCCCAAAATCGTCGGCGACGCGCTGAAATCCATCGGCTCCCAGCCCGACATCCTGGAAGCCATGTTCGAGGTTTTGGAAATCCAGCGCGCGCTGGACGGCACCGCCGACATCTTCCTGGTGCCTCAGCGCTCCGGCCTACTCAACGAATTGTTGGCCGCGCAGGGCGGCGCGCCTCCCGCGGCGGGCTAAGATACGGCTCTCGCGCATCGATCCCGAGCGCCGGGGCGCTGCGGGCCTCAGGGTCGGGAGCGCGCCAGGAGGCCGGCGATTCCCGGCGCGGCTTGTGCCAGGCGCGTGAAGATCGGTCCGCGGACCGCGTCGTCGCCGGCATAGCTGTAGAGCGCGGCGGCGAAGATGCTCTCCAGCGCGAGCGTGCCCGAGTACATGAAGGCGCCGGAGAGGGCGCCTAGGATGACGCCGCCGTAGATCAGGACGTGGGCGTCGGTTATCCCTAGGGGCATGCCGAGCTGCGCGGCAAAGCCGTCTGGAAACATCATCACTGAAAGGGGGAGGCAGGTGAAGCCCAGCATGAAAAACATGAAGGGAAAAGCCAGCACGATGTCGCCTTCGGCGGCCTCGATGCCCATGATCGCCAGCATGGCCGGGCGCGCCTGGTGGGTCAGGATCGACGTCGCGCGCCGCGCGGCCTCGAGAAAGTCCACGTCGTCGCCCAGGCTGATGGCGACCATCAAGGTCGACGCCGTGGTCACGCCGGTCTCCAGCAGCCAGGCGGCCAGGCGCAGGACCCCGTCGACGACGTAGCCCAGGCCGGCGCCCGCGGCGGCGCGTCGCGTCGCGCGCAGGCCCAACTCGACGAGCAGGAGGCCGGCGAACACGGCCGCGCTGAGCGCGGCGATCTGTGGGGCGCGCGCCGCGGCGCGCGAAAGCGCGGCGGAGAAATCCGGGGAGCGGCCGCGGGCGACGTCGCTCATCATCGACAGGAACACCGCGTGCATGAAGTAGAACGCGAAGCCCGCCGCGAAGTACGCGATCAGCACGCGCGCGCTCAGGATCGCGCGCCAGGCCAGCGCCCCGGCCTGCGCGGCCGAGGTCTGCGGCCCCACCAAAGAAATCGCCTGCCAGGCCGTCAGGCCCACGACGGCCGCCGCGATCACCGCCGCGGCCGGCATCAGCAGGAACGCGCGCCGCTCTTTTGCCACGACCGTTCCGGCGTCGCCGAAGGCCCGCGTCAGCGCGGTGGAGCCGCCGAGCATGAGCCAAACCACGACGCCGCGGCTCAGTACGATCCAGATCGTCCCGACGATGGCGGCCAGAGGCATCGCCGACATGAGAAGAATCTCGTTTAGCCGTTCGCGCCGCTCCTCGGCCTGGTGCCGGAGTCCTCCCGCGATCGCCGTGGGAGAGCTGAAATTCTTCCAGTGGATGACGGTCTGCATCAGTTCGCCGCCCGCCTGGCGCGTAAACATGTCCGGATCATGGCCGGCCTGCGCGGCGAGCGCTTCCAGGTCGGGGATCAGCGGGCCCATTGCTTTTTCGTCGCCGCTGGCCAGCAGGAGGAGAACCTCCTCGCGGTCGGGGCGGCCGGGCTGCGCGAACTCAAGGAGCTTTCGTCCCGCCTCGGTGTCGCCGCCCTTCCAATGCCACTTCAGCGCTTCGACCTGGGCCGCGTCGTCGGCCCCGCCGACGGCCGTCGCGCGCGCGACGGCGGGGCCGAGGATCAGGAAAGCGCCCAGCGTCCAGGCGCGCAAGATGTTCCTGGGGGAAAGAATGAGCCCTCGGTGAGGG
>JABEUV010000127.1 GCA_013044195.1 Elusimicrobiota bacterium
CCAGCATCCCGGCCGCGAACATGCCGACCAGCGCCAGCGGGCCCGTGCCGAACGCGGCGGGAGCGAGGGCGGCCAAGCCGAGTGCCGCGAAAGAGCCCAGCATCAGCACCTCGGAATGAGCGAAGTTGATCATCGCAAGGATGCCGTAGACCAAGGTGTAGCCGAGCGCTATCAGCGCGTAGATGGCGCCCAGGGCCAGGGCGTTGACGATCTGCTGAGTCAGCATGGCGTCAGCGCACCGACGGGAAAGCCCGGTCCTTGGCGCGCGCGCGCGTCATGGTCACGATCTTGTTCTGTGTGTCGCCCTTGTCGTCGAAGACGGTCTCGCCGAGGATGCCTTTGTGGCGCACGGTGGGCAGTGCCGCCAGCACCTTCTCGCGGTCAGGCGCGCCGGCTTTCTCCAGCGCATCCAGCACGATTTGCGCGGCCTCGTAGCCGAAGTGGTCGAAAGGCTTGATGTCCTCGGACGCGCCGGTCCAGCGCTTTTTATAGCGGCGGATGAAGTCCTGGGCGCTGGGCAGTTCCTCCACGGGCACGCCGATGGTGGTCAGATAGGCGCCGTCGGCGGCGTCGCCGGCCACCTCGTAGAGCACCGGTGACTGCGCGCCGTCGTCGGACATGAAGATGAAGGGATCCTTGAGGCCCAGCTCGCGCATCTGCACGAGAATGAGGCCCGCCTCGGTGTAGAGACCGCCGAAGTAAAGTCCCTGCGGCCGGTCCGGCGAGTCCTTGATCTTGGTGAGCAGCGCCTTGAAGTCGCGGTCGCCCACGGAGATGCCGTCGAAGCTGACGACCTTGCCGCCCAGCGCCTCGAACGTCTTTTGAAACTGCTCGGCGATGCCCTGGCCGTAAGGCGTCTTGTCGTGGACCAGGGACATGCGCCTTTTGCCCAGGCGCTTGTAGGCGAACTCCGCGGCGGCGGCACCCTGCACATCGTCGGTGGCCACGTCGCGGAACACCACCCGCGGTCCGATCCAGTCCGGCGACAACTGCTGAAGCGTGACCTCCGGCGTGGTGGCCCCCGGCGAGATCATCGCGATGGGCGCGCGCGCATACACCTTCGCCGCGGGAATGGAACAGCCGGAAGTATAGTGCCCCACCACCGCCACGATGCGCGGGTCGGAGATGATCAGATTGGCGACGTTGACGGCTTCCTTGGGGTCCGCGCGGTCGTCGAAGGGCTTGGCCTCGATTTTATACGGGAAGCGATGCGAAGCGTTGGCTTCCTCGACGGCCATGATCACCGCGCGCTTGATGCCTTGGCCCTCCGCGCCCGTGTCGCCGGTCAAGGGTGCGGCCACCGCGATGATCACCGCATGATCCCGCGACCCGCACGCGCACAGCGCGGCGACGGCGCAAAGCAAAAAGGCGACCCGGCGTGAGGCGCGCGCGCCTAGGCTCGTCTTAGCCATCGCTGGGCGCATTATGCCTGATTGCAAACCGCGCGCGCCATGCCTGATCAGCCGCAAAACGCCGTGCCGTCGCCGAAGCCGCAGTTCTCCGGGGGATCGGGTTGCGGCACCGGCTGCGGCGCCGGAGGCGGCTCGGGATGCGGGTACGGCCGCGGCTGCGGCGCGGGTTGGGGCGCGGGCTGAGGATTTGGCTGGGGCTGAGGTTGCTCTTCGGGAGCCGGCTGAGCTTGCGCCGGCGCGGGCGGCGCCGCGACAGGCTCAGCCGGAATCGTGCGAGCGATCAGCGTCTTCCAATCCAAGGGCGTTGATTGAGAAACATACGAAGCGATGATTTCATAGGCATTGAAAGCACACCCTCCCGCCTCAATTCTCGGACCAGAAGGATCGGCTCGGATCAGCACATCGGCATTGCGCGGCTTGGGAAGCTCGAAAAAATCGATCATCGTTTTCTCGCCCTGGTTCGCGCAGAATCGGATCGCGAACTCGCGATATTGCGAGACCGTTCGCTCGTCCTTCTCCTGATTGGCTTGCGCGCGAGCCCGCTCAAGCTCCAGGGCCATCGCCTGACTGATGTCGTCGAAGCGCTCCTCGATCTTGTAAAGGTCGTCGGAATCATGCGCCTGCGCCTCAGCCCTTCCTTGGCTCGGCGTCCACAATCCGAACGTCCATTTTTTCAGAAGCCGTTCCTTCTCGACTTGATTCGTGAAGAATCGGATTTGCGGATCGACCAAGTCCTTGAGCAGCCGCGTCCTCTCCTGATCGCTGAACCCCAGCTTCCAGAGATACTCCTTCGTCGCCTCCCAGGCCTCCTTCTCTCGTTGCGCATAAGACATGGCGGAGCCCTGGTTTTCCGTCGTGAACTGCCGGTAATGGACGTACTCGTGCGCCAATATCAGAGCCAGGAACTCCGGCGTCATGTAATCCGACTTATCGAATTCCGAGGGGAATATCGTCGTGACTCCGTCGACGCCCGTCAAGGCGAAAGTTCCGGACCCCGGATCGCCGATATGAGTGGTTTCGCCATGGGCGCCCGTCCCGAAACGATCCCCGACATCGCGCGCGGTCGCAAGCCACGTGATCTCTTTGCCGTCGTATGCGCCCGGCATCTGTCCTTCGCTCACGGGCATCTGCGGCAGGCCGTCCGAGGCGGCTGAAACGATCCCGTAGGCGGTCAAAGTGAGGTGGATCGCTTTGTCGTAGTCCAGGTCGCGTTCGCGGGTCAAATCGCGCACTTGCCTCGAATAATCTTGTATCAGCTGCTTGTCCGCTTCAACATCCCCATCCATTTTATTAGAGATGTCGATTGCCAAATATTTATTTTCTTGCTGGAGTTTCTCGAGAATCTGACCGAGTTGGTACTGCTGGGAATTCCCATCGTCGATCAAATCGCTGATCCGGCTTCGATCTTTATTGGAGGCAGGATTGAGAGCCTGCGCCGGGCTAATGACGCTTATGAAACTCATGCAAACGATCCCCAAAATCTTCACGGCAAGACCTTGAAATCGATGTAAGAAGTTGAGACCCTAACATCCCCGTAGGATTCGCGGTCTCTGATTCTTTTGGGCAGCGAGTTCCACAACTTATCATTGAGACATCGAACTTCTCCGTCAGGTCGACGGCAGCTGTATGGGATTGCGTCAAATACTGCCCGCATGCGATACTGGCCCGGATGCAAATCTAAATAATACGGTAGCATCACCTCCGTGTAGGAACCGAGCGGAGCATGGGGCGCGACCGCGAATCTGGCCGCGTAGGCAACCGTCGCCATCGACTGCCCCGGCCGCAGCGCGACGGTCCGGGCGGCCATTTCGTCCTCCCGACGCTGAATCGACATCTCCTCGCTCAAGTCGAGCACCTTCAGTCGGATTTGATCGTCGGTCAGTCCCTGAGCGCGCCACCCGCGGACCCTGGCGCTCACGATATCGGCGCCCTTGCGCTGTTCCGGCGTCATCTGGTCATACGTGCTCATCTGCGCCTGCGCGTCCCCGTAGGGCGGGGACGCCTCGACGACCTTGCCTCGCGAATCGACAATTTCAACGTAAGTGCCGTGGGCTGTCTTTGGGTTGACGTCGTCCAACGCCGTCGGCTCGTAGAAGCAATCGTCGGTGACGACCAACCGGCGATCGCCGATGTTGGTGAGCGCGACTTGCACCCAAAGCGAACCGGCGCGCTTTACTTTTTTGCGGTAGAGCCGCAACGTCAACTTGACCGGCGAATGCTCGCCCGTGGCCACCGCCTCTGGCGCAAGGGAATCGGAAGCAGTCTGGGATGAATTCGACGGCATCGACAGATTGAGGGCGCGCGGCGACGCGCTCTTCTTTCCGCAGCCGGCCGCGAACGCCGACAGAAGCGCCGCCGCGGCGAACGTCCGACCGATCCGTCTCTGCATTGGTCTCCCCTCCAAAAATAGAACCAGCGACTCGGGCGCGCGAGCGCCTGGCGAGTCTCTGGTCTCACCCGGTTGCGGCCGGGTCGTGGATACCCCGGGGCCGATCCCCCGGGCTACAGAGATGCGTCTGCGATGCTTAAACAGTATAGACGGCGTTCCGTACGTACGCCTGAGGCTTTTGCACCAAACAGACGTAGGACCAAAGACCGGCCGATGGTCACGGCCGCGCAAACGCGGCTGATCGAACTTTTTGACACAAACAGAATCGACCGAGATGATGTCACAACAAGTGACATCATCCTCGCGGCAAACCGCCGAGGCCTGCCCGGAGCACGGCGCGGTCGTGTCCGCAAAAAGAAAGCCGCGGGCTACGGCCCAACGCCGCCACCGAAGTTGCCGGATAATGGTAAGATGGCGACCCGATCCCGATGACACCGGAGGCGCGCCGCCGATGAAAAACCTGTTCGAGACCAAACCCCTCAGCCTTCTGCTGGAGGAGATGAAGGGCGAGAATCGACTGCACCGCGTGCTGGGACCCATACATCTGACCAGCCTGGGCGTGGGTGCCATCATCGGCACCGGCATTTTCGTGCTGACCGGCGTGGCCGCGCACGACAAGGCGGGCCCGGCGCTGATCCTTTCCTTTGTGCTGGCCGGCGTGGCCTGCATTTTCGCGGCGCTGTGCTACTCGGAGTTCGCGTCCATGGTGCCCATCGCGGGCTCGGCTTACACCTACGCCTACGCCACGCTGGGGGAGCTGTTCGCCTGGATCATCGGCTGGGACCTGATCTTGGAATACACCGTGGCGTCCTCGGCCGTGGCGCACGGCTGGTCGCATTACTTTCAAGACTTCATCAGCGTGTTCGGACTGCACATCCCCCGCGTACTGTCCAACGCGCCCTTCGATTTCAACGCCGCCGGCCACCTGGCCGCCACCGGCACCTGGTTCGACCTGCCCGCCATCGTCATCACCGCCATCGTCGCCACCATTCTGGTTATCGGTATCCAAGAAAGCGCCACGTTCAACACCACCATGGTGATCACGAAGGTGACCATCGTCCTCTTCGTCATCGTCGTGGGCGCGTTCTACGTTAAGCCCGCCAACTGGCACCCCTTCGCCCCGTTCGGCTATACCGGAGTGAGCTTCTTCGGCAAGACCTTGCTGGGCCAGACCGGCGCCAACGGAGAGCCGCTGGGCGTCTTCGCGGGTGCGGCGATGATTTTCTTTGCCTACATCGGCTTTGATTCCATCTCCACCCACGCCGAGGAAGCCATCAACCCCCAGAAGGACCTGCCCATCGGCATCATCACCTCGCTGATCGTGTGCACCATCCTTTATATCCTGGTCACCGCGGTCCTGACCGGCATGGTTCCCTACGGGAAGCTCAACATCGACTCCCCCGTCTCCGACGCCTTTCGCCAGGTGGGCCTGCCCTGGGCGCAGTTCCTGATTTCCCTGGGCGCGATCGCGGGCATCACCTCGGTCCTGCTCGTCATGATGCTCAGCCAGCCGCGCGTGTTCCTGGCCATGGCGCGCGACGGCCTGGTGCCGGTGAGCTTCTTTGGCGCCGTGCACCCGAAGTTCCGCACGCCCTACAAGTCCACCATCCTCACCGCCGTCATCGTGGCCGCCATGGCCGCCTTCGTGCCCCTGCGCATACTCGCGGAGCTGGTCAACATCGGGACCTTGCTGGCTTTCGTCATCGTCTGCGGCGCCGTGCTGATCATGCGCAAGACCAACCCCCAGGCGGATCGGCCGTTTCGCTGTCCCATGGTGCCGCTGGTGCCTATCCTGGGCATCGGTTTCTGCCTCCTGCTGATGTTCTCCCTGCCGGTGGAGAACTGGTGGCGGCTGATCATTTGGCTGGGCATCGGCTTCGTCATCTACTTTTCCTACGGCCGCCATCACAGCGTGCTGGCCAAGCGCCGCGCCGCCTCGCGCTTATAACTTATGACCGCGCGCACCGGACTGCTGACGGCGTTGGGCGTGCTTTCGGCCGCGTTCACCATCCTGTGGCTGATCCGCCTGCGCGCCGAGGGCGCGCGCCGGCCCAGCGCCGCGGAAATCGGCGTGGGCTTCTTG
Organism: Elusimicrobiota bacterium; assembly: GCA_013044195.1. Lineage (GTDB taxonomy): Bacteria > Elusimicrobiota > Elusimicrobia > UBA1565 > UBA9628 > GWA2-66-18. Next base: position 5,885 of record JABEUV010000127.1, read on the forward strand.
ACCGATTTCCTGGACACGCTCGGCATCGGCTCTTTCGCGGTCACCACGGCGCTGTATAAACTTCTACGCCTGGCGCCCGATGAGGACATCCCCGGCACGCTCAACGTCGGCCACGCGATTCCTACTTTTTTGGAAGCGTTCATTTTTATCGCGATCGTGGCCGTGGAAGGCCGCACCTTGGTGCTGATGATCGCCGCGTCGGTGGTCGGCGCGTGGCTGGGTGCCGGCACCGTTAGCCGCTGGCCGCGGCGTCGCATTCAATTGGGAATGGGCGTGGCGCTGATCGTGGCCGCGGGCTTCTTCGTCATGAAGAACCTGGGTCTGTTTCCCGGCGGCGGCGACGCGCTGGGGCTGACCGGAGCGAAGCTGGCCGTCGGCCTGGCCTTCAACTTCGCGTTCGGCGCTTTGATGACCTTGGGTATCGGCGCCTACGCGCCGTGCATGATCCTGACCAGCCTGCTGGGCATGAATCCCACCACCGCGTTTCCCATCATGATGGGCTCCTGCGCCTTCTTGATGCCCGCCGCGTCCGTGCGCTTCATCCGCCAGAAGCGCTACGCGCCGGGACCGGCGCTGGGCCTGACCGTGGGCGGCGCGCCGGCCGTGCTGTTGGCCGCTTACGTGGTCAAGTCCCTGCCGCTGACGGCGGTGCGGTGGCTGGTGATCGTGGTGGTGCTTTATACCGCGGCGGCGATGCTGCGCTCGGCGCGGAGTGAGCCGAGATCCACCCACTAGAACGGCAAACGGCTTCGGGCG
>JABEUV010000010.1 GCA_013044195.1 Elusimicrobiota bacterium
CTCAGGGTGGTCAAAGCCGAGCTCAACAGGATTTCTCGTCGACAAAAGAGGGATTAAGAAATTCGCGGATAAGCCCCTGCGCCAAGTGCGGAATGGGGGCCTTGAGGGCGCAGACAAGCAGCGGAAGGCCGACGCCTAGAAGCGCGACCGGAACCCACCTCAGGACCGGATGGCGGTCCAACGCCTGCAACCGCGACTCGGCGACGCTGAGCCAGCCTGGACGCACGGTCGCTGCGCCGGCTCCGGCGAGACACACGGTCCCGAGGATCATCCAAAGCCATTCCAAACCGAGATAAACGCCACGAGGCCAATTCATTTTTCACCAAAACATATCATATGTCTGTCGTTAAAAAAGGGGAGTTCTGCAACGCTCGAATGACGTCCGCCGAGCCCAGCGGCGCATGCGGCCCGCAGGCTGAGTCTGACGACCGAAAGATCGTTGCGACCCGAATTTGCCGGAGTCGGTCCACACGACCAACGCGGGAATGCTGATTCTTTTGCGCAATCTTGAAGTATCGAGGGCCCGCGCGATAACATTTTCTTAAACAAAGTGGGACGGTATGCGTGGTAGACTCAGAGCATGGACGCCCCTAGACGACCGCTCGAAGAGGCGCGCCGCGGCCTGGAGCGCGCGGCGCGCGGTTTGGAGGCGCTGCGGCTGGCCTCGGGCCTGGATTCGACCGCGGAGGAAAGCCCCGCGCCCGCCGCGGCGGGCTTGCGCGCCGCGCTGGAGCAGTCGCGGCGGGCGCTCGAGGAGCGCGCGCGGGATTTGGAAGCCGCGCGGACGCGGATCAAGGAATTGGAAAGCGCGCTCTCCGCTCCGACCGCCGCCGCGAAGCCCGACGTGGACGCGTCCCTGCGCGCGGTCCGCGCCGAGGAAGAACTGCGGCGCGCGCGGGCGTCGCTGGCACAGGAGAATGCGTCCTTGGCCGGCCGCGCCAGCCTGCTACAGGCCGAGCTCGTGCGCCTGGAGGCCCTGCGCCGCAAGGCCGAGGAGGCGGCGCAGGAGTCCGAGCGCGGACGCCGCGGCGTCGAGGAGACCTTGCGCCGCGATCTGCGCGACGCGCACGGGGCCGTCGACCGCGCCGCCGCGGAAGCGGGCGCGCGCGAGGCGCGCGCGCAGGCGGAGGTGCAGGCCGTCCAGCGGCGTTTGGAAGCCGCGCTCAATCGTCTGCGTCAGTTGGAGCGCGAGCGTCGCGTCGAAGGCGAGAAGGTCCGCGCCGAGCGCGAGCGCCTGGCCGCCGCACTTCAGCGCGCGGCCGCCGTGAACGCGGCCTTGCGCCGAGAGCTCAAGGAGTCCTCGGCGGAGGCCGATTCGCGGGAACGAACGCTGGCCGCTCGGTTGGAAGCTCTTGAGCGGCGCGCCTCGGGGCCCGACGCGCCGTCCGCCTGACGCCTACTCGGCGCCGTCGAGGGACTTCAGCCAGCGCAGTTGCTCGTCGCGGCCGCACGTCGCCGCCAGGCACTGAGCGGCACGCGCGCGTGTGAAGTCGAACGGGGGCAGAGCCGCGACCTTGCGGTATTCGATCGTGGCCTCGTCGCGGCGGCTCAGATCCTCGAGCGCCTGTCCGCGCAGAAGCCGCAGCAAGGCCTGAAACGCGTCGGGCGCGCGGCCCTCCTCGGACTCCAGCGCGTCGTCGAGCCAGGCCAACGCGCCGGTCGCGTCGCCGGGTTCCAGGCAGGCGGAGCCGGATAGGCCGCAGATCAAGGTCAGCCACTTGGGCCGGAAGGCAACCGGGTCCTTATGAGCCATGTCGAACAGGCGGCGCGCGGCGGCGCGCGAGCCCGCGGCGTCGTTGAGGTGAAAGCGCGCGAGCGTCTCCAAGAAAATGTAGTAGGGGCTCTCCGGCATCTGGCCTTCCAGGCGCTCGATGAGCGGCAGGGCGGAGGCGAAGTCGCGCTTGTCGAGGATGTAGATGGACAGGAGGAACTCGGCTGCTTGGCGCGCGGCGTAGCGCGACTTGTCGGCGGCGTTCCAGATTTCGGCCAGGCCGCGCTTCTCGTTGCCGCGGATGCCCAGCAGAAAGCCGAGCTTGGCGATGCCGGTGAGGTTGGCGGATTGGTAGTCGAACACCCCCAGCCCCAGATCCGCGTCGAAATACCGATCGTTGAGCTTCTTGCATTTCTTGAGATTCTTGATCGCTTTCTTGCCCGCGAAATAGGCGTCGATCCAGCGGTGCTTCATCAGCCGCCACTGACCCAGCGTACCCAGCGCCATGCCGGACACGAAGTAGCCGTCGGCGCGCACGCGCGGGTCGCGCGAGCGCGTTTCGATCTCCGCCTTGCGGATGGCCTCGTCGACGTCCTCCTCGAAGAGGCCCTGCAACGTGGGCGTGTCGGTGAAGAGGCCGTATTCCTGAGACGACTCCCACCAAATGCCTCCGGCCTCGAACAAATAGCCGAACGAGCTGTCGGGCTGTAGTTCAATGAGCTTTCGAAAGGCCGCGCGCGACTGCGCGTAATCCAGCGAGTACAGCCGGCGCAAGCCCTCGTCAAGCTGGGCCGCGGCCACCGGGTCCAGCCGGGGCCCTTCCTCCGCCGCGGCCGGCGCCGGCCGCGGGACCGCGGCGGCCAGAGCGACGAAGAGAACGAAGGCGCGTCGCGCGTTCATTCTTCCAGGCGCGCGCCGCGGTGGAGTTTCCAGAATTTGCGGATGTGGTCCCAGCCTTCCTCGGCGGTTTCCACCAGCTTGACCAGCTTCACGTCGTCCCAGTTGATCACGCCCTGCTCGGCCAGGAAGTTGAAATCGATGGTGCGCTTCCAGAACTCCTTGCCGAACAGCACGATGGGCAGAGGGCGCTTCTTGCCGGTCTGCACCAAGGTCAGCGTCTCGAACAGTTCGTCGAGCGTGCCGTAGCCGCCGGGAAAAACCGCCAGCGCCTTGGCGCGCATCAGGAAGTGCATCTTGCGCAGGGCGAAGTAGTGGAACTGAAAGCACAGCTCGGGCGTGATGTAGGGGTTGGGGTCCTGCTCGTGGGGCAAGGTGATGTTGAGGCCGATATTCTTGGCCCCCTGCTCCCACGCCCCGCGGTTGGCGCCCTCCATGATGCCGGGGCCGCCGCCGGTCACGATGACGTATTCCAGGTCCTGGCCCGCCTGCTGGGCCTTCGACAGAAGACCCGCGAAGCGCCGGGCCTCGTCGTACCAGCGCGACAGCTCGACCTTCTTCTCGGCCTCGGTCACGCGGCGGCGCAGTTCGACGTCGCGCGGACGCTCGGCGAGCGCCTCCTGCGCGGACTGCAATCGCCGTTTGGACTCTTCCGGGGAAAGAATGCGCGCCGAGCCGAAGGCGACGATGGTGGAACGGATCTTGTGCTCGCGCAGGACGATCTCGGGCTTGAGCAGTTCCAGCTGCAGGCGCACGGCGCGCAAGTCCTTGCGGCGCAGGAATTCGACGTCCTCGTATGCGCGCTCATAAGCCTTCGCGGCGCGGATCTTGACGATCAGCGCCTGCTTCTCTTCCGGCAGGAGTTCCTTCGTGGTTCGTGGGTTCATGGGAGCGGGAGTCGTCCGGGCAGCCACAGACTGAGGGCCGGGACGTAGGTGACGAGCAAAAGGGCGGCGACCAGCAGAAGCCAGAACGGCGCCACCGCGCGGTAAAGCGCGGGCAGGGGTTTATCAAAGCGGCGCGAGGACAAGAACAGGTTCAGGCCCAGGGGCGGCGTCATGTAGCCGATCTCTAAATTGAGCAGAAACAGCGCGCCCAGGTGCACCGGGTCGATGCCGTACTGGGTTGCGACCGGCACGATGATCGGCACGACGATGACGATGGCCGAGAAGATCTCAATCATGTTGACGACCAGCAGGAAGACGTTGAGCAGGGCCAGAAAGCCCCAGGCGCTCGTCACATGCGCGTGCAGGAAGGCGAAAAGGCGGCCGGGAATCTCCGCGTCGATCAGGTAGTTGGTCAGGCCCAGCGCGCAGCCCAGCACGATCAGGATGGAGCCGACCAGCACCATGCTCTCGCGCGCGACCTTGGGCAGGTCGCGCCAGGAGATGTCGCCGTAGATCACGGTCTCGACGAAGACCACGTAGAACGCCATCACCGCCGCGGCGTCCGAGGCGGTGAATAGCCCGCCGTAGATGCCGCCGACCACGACGAAGGGCAGAGGAATCTCCCAGGCCGCGGCGCGCGCGGCACGTCCGACCGCGGCCCAGGAGAAACGTCCCGGCTTCACGCCGGAGCGGCGCGCCACGATCACGGCGTAAACGGAGAGTGCCGCAAGCAGGAGCAGGCCCGGCACCGCGGCCGCGGCGAACAATTTGTCCACGGAGATCTTGCCCACCAGCGCGTAGAGGATGATGGGAAGGCTGGGAGGAAACAGCAGGCCCAGACTTCCGGTGGTGGTCACCAGGCCCAGCGAAAAAGCCTCCGGGTAACCCTGGCGGCGCAGCATGGGATAGACCAGGCCGCCGAGCGCGATGATGGTGACGCCGGAAGCGCCCGTGAACGCGGTAAACAGCGCGCACGCGCACAGCCCCGCGACCGCCACGCCGCCGGGCAGCCAGCCGAAGAGCGCCTCAGCCAGGTCGACTAGGCGCTTGGGCGCGCCGCTGGCGGCCAGTGCGTAGCCGGCGAATGTGAACAGCGGAATCGCGATCAAGGACGGCATCGAGGCCAGGCGCGCCAGCTCGATGATCACCGCGGTGGACTCGATGCCCGCGCCGTGGAACAGCCACAGCGCGAGCGCTCCCAGCAACGCGAACACCGGCGTGCCGGCCGCGGCGAGCGCTGCGAAACAGAGCAGGAGGAGCGTCGTCATCGTTCCACGGCTTCCAGCGTCTCCAGCGCGGCGTCGGCGGACTTGAAGAGCATGTGCAGGCCCACGAGCAGGAAGCCGCCGGGGATGCCGGCGGCGGCGATCCATGCCGGGACCGAAACGGAGCCCACCGTCATCAGCACGTCGCCCGCGGCGCGGTCGTCGGCGGCGTAGCGCCAGGCGGCCTGGAGCAGGAGCGCGCACACCGCGGCCCCCGCCAGCGACGCGGCCAGCTTCAGCCAGGGTTTCAGGCGCTCCGGCGCGCCCATGTTGCTCGCCTCCCAGGCGAAGTGCTTCTCCGCGGCCGCCGCCAGCGCCGCGCCCAGAAATCCCGTCCACATCACCAACTGCTTGAGGAGCGTGTCGGCCCAAAGCAGGCCGTCGCCGAAGCGGCGCAGGACCACCTGAGCGAAGGCGAGCGTCACCATGACGCCGAGGCAGAGGACCAACGCCGCGCCCTCGGCGCGGGCCAGCACGTCCTCAGCGCGCCGCAGTTTTGCGCGCACGGATCGCGGCCAGCTCCTTCTCGACTTTGTCGAGCATTTCCTGCGAATAGAGGCGGCCGACCAAGTCTCGTCGCGCCGCGCGGCCAAGCTCCTCGTAGCGCGCGTACACCGCGGCTCCGGGCTTGGGCGCCAAAGTCAGCCCCTGCTTCTGCAAGGTCTCCAAAGCCTTCGCGTTCTCCGCGTCGGTCAAGGCGTTGAGGCGCTTGACCTGCGCAGCCGAGGCGGCCACCAGCGCGCGGCGCTGGTCTGCGGGCAGGGCGTCGAAGAACTTTTTCGAGATCAAAATGGCGCCGGTCGACTGGGCCATGGGCACCGGGTAGATGTTCTTGACGCGCTGGAACCACTGCAGGGCGACGACACCCAGCGGCGGTCCGTAGACGGCGTCGATCATGCCCGTCTGCAGGGACTGCATCACGTCGATGATCGACAGCGGAATCGGGTCGACGCCGAGCGCCTTGTAGGCCGCCGCGGCGATGGGATCTCCCTCCCAGATCCACATCTTGGCGCGCTTCATGTCGTCGGGGCCGGTGATGGGGTTCTTGCTGAAGACGTAGACCGCTCCCAGGTTCGTCCAGCCCAGCACCACGAAGCCGCCCTTCTCCACGGCGGCCGAAAATTTGGAGTTGAACTTCTCGCGCACGCGCTGGAGTTCCGCGCCGGAGCGGAACAGCCACGGCGCGTCGAGCAGGCGGACGGACGGCGCGACCTCACCCAGTCCGACGCCGGTAAATCCCCCGGCCTGGAGCTGGCCGATGCGGATTTTCTTGACCACGTCCGTTTCATCGCCCGCGACGGAGCCCGGGTAGAACTTGAACTTGAGCTTGCCGCCGGTCTTGGCGTCCACGTCCTTGGCCAGGTCCTTCATCACGTTCATCCACGTGGAGCCTTCGGGAGCCAAAGTGGCGAACTTGATGGTGCGGACTTCCTGCGCGCGCAGGGGTGCCGCCATCAAGACCGCGGCGAGAGCCAATTTAGAAATAATCATCGATCTTCTCCAATAAAACGGCCGCCTTGCGTTTGGCGGCCTCGTCGGTGAGCCGCGCCTCGGGCATGGTCCCGGCGGGGGCCGCGGCCACCGCGTCGAGCAGTTTCTTGAACAGGTCCTTGTCCTGCGCGGCGACCGCATACCAGCGCGCTTCCATGACGGAATTCATCAGGTAGCGGTCCTGCGTGGACTTGCGTGCGGCTTCGAAGCTCTTGAGCGCCTTCTTAGGATCGCCGCCGAGCAGAGGCGGACGCGAGGCGTAGTAGATGCCGAAGAACAGGTCGGTGCCGTCGAAATGATAGCCGGGCTCCAGTGCGGCCGCGCGCGCCATCAGCGCCGCGGCCTTGGGCAGGTCGGCCACCTCCGCCGGGTCGTCGCGCGAGAGGTTGATCTCCCCCGCCCAGCAGAAGGCGGCCCAGAACAAGTCCGGCGCGTCATCCACGGTCGCCGCTTCCAGCGCGGTCGTGACGTCGTCGAGAGGCTTGTCGGCCAGCCCGCGCAAGGCGGTCCTGCGCGCCAGCGCCGCCAGCGCGAAATCTCGGCCGCGGCGGTAGAGCCCCTTGGCACGCGCAGGCGCGGCGTCTTCATAAAAAAGGAACGCGCCGCCCCCGAAGCTTTCCGCGGCCAGGCGCAGGAGGCCGCGGTCGCGGGGTGCCGAGGCGAGCAGGGTCTCGATGAGCTTCATCTGCGCCGGGGCCGCCTCGCGCGCCAGGTCGTAATCAGGCTCGTCGAGAACGCTGGTGCGGCCGCGCACCAGCGCGTCGCGCGTGGCGGACACTCCCATACGATCGACCGCAGCGCAGCCCGAGAGCACCGCGGCCGCGGCCAGCGCGCAGGCGTATTTTTTCAGCGCGGACATGGACAGCATCCTACAAAATCCGGGAGCGGGCGGTCGTCGTTCGGGCCTCACGCACGACGCAGGCGCGCGAGGACCTGGGAGGTGGAAGACGAGCGGTTGAGGGTGTAGAAGTGCACGCCCGGCGCGCCGCCGTCGAGCAGGGCGCGGCATTGCCGCGCGGCCCAGTCCACGCCGACGGCGGCCACCTTCGCGGGGTCGTCCTGGACGGAAGACAGGCGCGCGTCGAGCTCCGCGGGGATGCGCGCGCCGCACAAAGCGGTGAAGCGCTTGAGCTGGGCGTAGCCGGTGACCGGCATCACGCCGGGCACGATGGGCGCAAGAACTCCCGCCGCGCGCGCGCGGGAGACGAAGGCGAAGTAGTCGGCCGCGTCGAAGAACAGCTGGGTGATCGCCCAATCGCCGCCCGCCGCCGCCTTCTCGACGAAGCGCTTCAGGTCCTCCTGCGGCGACGGTGACTCGGGATGTTTCTCCGGATAGGCCGCCACGGCCAATTTAAATCCCCCCCGTGCGCGCGCCAGACGCACCAACTCCACCGCGTGCGCCAGTTCCGTAGGGCCGGCCGCCGCGTCTTTGGGCGCGTCGCCGCGCAGGGCGACCAAGTGGCCGATGCCCAAGGCGGCGAGCCGGTCCAAGATCGCCGAAAGCTCCGCGCGGGTGTGGGCCACGCAGGTCAAGTGGCAGGCGGTGGTCAGGCCCGTCTCGCGCTGAATGCGGCCGGCCGCCTCCACCGTGCGCTCGCGCGCGCTGCCGCCCGCGCCGTAGGTCAAGGTGACGAAGTCCGGCGCCAGGTCCTTGAGCGCGCGCACCGACGCGACGAACGCGTCCAGATCTTCCGGCGCCTTGGGCAGGAAGAACTCGAAAGAGAACACCGGGCGTCCGGCGCGCGCGTAGGTTTCGGGGATGTCGATCACGGGAGGGTGGATTCTAGCAAACGGCGGCGCGGTGCGCTTTCAGCGGCGCAGTTTCGCCAGGTCCCAGTCGAAGTACCAAGTGAGGAGAATCTGCGGACCGTTCTGATATTCATGCAGAAAGGGGTAGCGACGAACGGCGTACTCCACGTATAAGTCGAGAGGACCGCGCTTGAACTGAACCCCGGCGGTCGGCCCGTATTCGTTGTAGTACTGGGTGTTGAGACTGCGCAGCATCCAGTCGAAGCCGCCGAAGGTCTCGAACGTGACGCCGCCGGGTAGTTTCAGCCAGTCCACGCCTTGCTCGATCCAGCCCATGCTGCCCAAGCCTTCGATGCCGTTGAAGTCCTTCTCGGCGCGGGTCCAGAGCGCCAGCGGCGTGGCCAGCGCGCGATGCTCGCCCCAATGGGGCAGGCCGATCCACGGCGACAGGTCGCGCGTGCCGAAGTAGGACGCATACACCACGTAGTCGTGCGTGGTCTGGGAAAGCTGAGAGTAGTTCTCAATCTGATATTCGCCTCCGAGCGTCAGATTCCCGCGCGAGAGCGAAACGCCCGCGTAAGGACCGTCGGCGTCGAAATACTGCTGATTGGCCGAGCGCAGACGCCAGGAGTAGCCGACATAGGTGTCGAAGACGACATTCTCCGGAAGCGCGAACCAGTCGACGCCCTGCTGGGCGTAGCCCATCGTGGTGTTGCCGTCGAAGTTGGTGAGGTCGCGCGACGCGTTGCCCCAGGTGGAGCCCGGGTAGCCCAGCGGTTCCCAGGCGCGCGCGGGAGCGGCCGAAGCCGCGAGGAGGATCAGCGCCGCCGTCCACGCGCGCGCGTTCATTGCGCCTCCGCGGCGGTCGGCGCCGCGTCCGCCGGCAGCGGCCGCCAGGTTTTATCTTTGCCGTAGAGGTAATAGGCGTTTTGAAATCGGAAGACTTTCCACTCCTGAGTCTCGGACAGAAATCCCGTCTCGGGCAGGTCCGCCACGGCCTTGGCAAGCCGCGTCGGGTCCGCGGCGACGCCGGGATCGGCCAGGGCGTCGGCCAGGAGTTGGGCGAGTGCTCGGTAGCTGATCGGCTTGCCGCTTTTGCCTCCGATCGGCGTTCCCGTAAACGCGGGCCCCACGAAGCGGACGGCCGCGGGCACGCGCGTGATCGCGGGCATGGGGATGTCGCGCAGACCGGAGGCCTGTACGCTTGAGCCGCGGATCGCGCGGCCGTGCTCGGGGACGATGAGCACCAACGCGCTGTGTCCGGACGCCGCGATCGCCGCGCACAGCGCGTCGACGTCCGCGCCGAGATCGTCGAGCGTCTTCACATATAACGGGAGTTGCGGATACTTCCACCAGCCGGGCTTGTCCTCATGGACGCCGCCGTGCAGGGAGACCGTGTTGTAGAACAGCGCCGCGCGCGGCGCGCCGGAGCGCAGGCGCGCCTGCCACCAACGCTTAAGCACGTCGCCGTTGCCGTAGATCGGATGATTGTCGAAGTTGAGCAATTTGGGCGGAAGGCCATCCACGGACAGCGGCTCATCGAGACCGGCCAGACGCTGAAGGTCGGCGGCCAACTCAAAATAGTTTTTTTCGGTGTTCAGTGCCGCGTAGGTCTTGAAGCCCGCCGTGCGCAACTGAGCCAGCAAGCCGCAGTCCGCGGGCCAGGGATCATAAAGGGCGGAGTGCGCGATCTGGCCGCACGGGGCGCGCAAAAGGCGCAGGGCCGCGGGCGTGCTATACGACGTCGCAGAGTTGAAGCCCGTAAAGACGTAGGACGCGCCTTCCAGCAAGCGAGGCTTATCGACGTTGATCGCGGCCAGATCGTCCCACGACAGCGAGCAGATGTGGATGAGGATCACGTCGAACGGCTTGCCCGCGGCGGGCGGCAGGCGAACCTGGCGCGCGTGCTCGGAGTTATAAAAATCGCGTACGGCCGCCGAGACGGCGTCGCGCGGTTGGCGCAGGCTCTGCACGGGTACGAGGAGAAGCGACATCAGCACGAAAGGCGTCGCGAATAGGCCGCGGCGTCCCGCGTACATGAACGAGGCGAGGGCCGCGACGAACGCGACCAACAAGCCGAGGTGGACGGAAAAGCCCGCAAGGAACTGGTTCAGAAATCCGCTACTGAGCACAGCCGGGTTCTTCAAAACGAAACGGACGGAATAGAAGAACGGCGGCAGATAGGAATCGTACCAGAACAGCGTAAAGCCCAGGACGACGGACGCGGCTGCGCGCAGGGCGCGCCAGGGCTTGGGAAGCGGCTTTGCCCGCGGGGAGAGCGGCATCACAAAAAAGAACAGACCTAAGTTCCAGAGGAAATGCAGGCGCACTGCGCCGCGGAAGTGAAGAAATATCTTCACCGCGAAATAAAAGGCCCACAGCCAGGCGGTCATGCGACGTGCCCCAGAGCCTCGAGCACCGGGCGCACACGCACACGGACGGGGTTAAGGAACTTGAGCGTAAACGCGTGGCGGCCGGCTCCGCCTCCGGCCAGCCCGGCGTGCTCGACGCGTACGTCGACGCGGCCGCGTCCGCTGTGCGGCAGGCGCAAGGTCATATCTCCGACCGGCTCAATTCCGTCTTCCCAGGATGCGACGGCATGGTCGTCCTGTAATTCCTCAAGATGGACGCGCAGAGTCCCGCCGCGGTGGAGGAGCTCGGCAAAGGCGTCGGCGGCCATGCCGCGACGCCGCAGGCGCTTGCGCAACGCCGACGAGGCGATGTGCCCGAGCGCGGCCGCCGAATGAGTGTCCGGCCGCCGGACAAGGTCCCAGCTGTCGGGGCGGCAGAACAGCAGACGCACGATCAGTTCACGTTCAAAGCGCGACGCGGGGCCGAACTTCAGGCCGACGGCGGTCGCGCCGTCCTTGCCCCACCGGCTGCGGCGCACCTCCGCGGCGAGGATCGCGGCGGCGCGGCCCTCCCCAATCTTCACGACGACGCGCGCGGGCAAGCGGTGCCGTCCCGGAAGAGAAATCAGCGATCCGGTTTCGCTGAGATCCAGAGTGCGTCCGAGGACCGGCTCATCGCCGATGTAGAGCGCGACGGGCAGGTCGCGTTCCAGCCGCGTCGCCGTGCGTCGGCGCGGCAACTGGCGCGCGGCCTCGACGGCGGCCGCGACAAGGATGAAGTTGAAGACCGTCCAAATTCCGCTGAGAGCGTACGCGTCCAATGCCATCGTGCGCCCGGCAAAATGATACGTGGCCTTGACCAAGCCCGCGACGAGCAGCGCCAGCAGGACGATGTGCGGCAGAACGTGCACGCGCGGCAGGTTGGAGCGCGGGCCGTCCTTGAGGCCTTTCGGCGTGACGTTGAAGACGACCGTCTCGGGCCGGAACATGGCGGCCAGAGAAGCGCAGGCCAGGGCGAAGACGCTGGCGGTCTCGTAGACGTCGGACCAGAAGGGGCTACGATACTCGCGGCTGATTCGGTTGAAGATGAAGTGCGACGCCGCGTAGTGCGGCAGGAAATACCAGAGCAGCACCCACGGGCTTGCGACGATGGGGTTGATGTTCAGTAAAAGAAACGAAAGCGGCGCCAGAAGATAAACAAGCCGCGCCCACGCGTGGAAGAAGTAGAGCAGGGACGCGAGGTAGGCGAAGCGTTGGCGCAGATTGAGCCCTTTCTTGATCAGGGGATTGTCGAGGAAAAAAAGCTGCACCCCGCCGCGCGTCCAGCGCATGCGCTGGATCAGGTAGCCGGAGAAATCCTCGGGCGAAAGCCCGGCCGAGAGCGTTTTTCGCAGGTAAATGGATCGCCAGCCGCGCGCCTGAAGCTCCATGCCCGTGTGCAGGTCCTCGATGGCGCAGTCGACGCGAAAGCCCCCGATGTCTTCGAGCGCGGTCCGGCGAAACACCGCGGCGCTTCCCGCAAACACCGTCGCGTTGGCCGAGTTCCGTCCGGACTGAATGAGCTGGAAAAAAAGATCCTGCTCGTGGGTGACCTCGTTGTCGAGGATCAAGTTCCTCTGGTAGCAGTCGGGATTGTAGAAATGATGCGGCGTCTGGACGAAGGCCAGGCGCGGATCGCGCTGGAAATACCCCACCGTCTCGCGCAGGAAGCTGCTGACCGGAATGTGGTCCGTGTCGAGCAGGAGCAGGAGTTCTCCATGGGAATTGCGCAGAGCGTTGTTCTGGTTGCCCGCCTTGGCGTGCTCGCGTTTCTCGCGTACAATGTATCGCGCCTCATAGAGAGCGGCCAGCTCCGCGACCTCCGGGCGGCCCCCGTCGTCGAGCACGTAGAGGGTCAGCTTGGAGCGCGGATAATCGAGCGCGCGGCAGGCAATCAAGGTGCGCCGAAGAATATCGATCGGCTCGTTATAAATCGGGACCAGCACGTCGACCGTCGGCAGTTCCCCCTCCACCGGCGCGGCATCCGGCACGCTCTGATCCGCGACCTGCAGGAAAAACAGCAAGACGGAGACGAAGCCGTAGCCTTCGGCGGCGAGCAGGAGGACGCTGACGAACAGGGAAAGGTCGCTGTCGTAGTTCAGCGTACGTGTCGCGCGCCAAATCAGATATCGGAGGCTTAGCGCGGCACTGAGCGCGAGAAGGACCCACCTGAAGATGACCGACGATTTTTGCTTGGAACGAGTTAGGTCCATCAAGGATAGATTTTATCCGTTATCCAGCCCTGAAGCCCCCGTGCGAAGCGAATTTATTGCGAAGCCGTGCGTCCTCGCGGAGGAGAAACGAAAATTACGACGAGGACTTGCCGTCGGCGGCTTTCGCCTGCGCAGCCTCGATGAGGCGCTTGTACTCGTCGACCAGGTTCGGGTCGGTGTTGACCAAACTGGCGGTGCGGTAGTCGGCGGCGGCGTTGCCGTATTTGCCTTCCGCCCACCAAGTCGAGGCTCGGTTGCGGTAGGCGCGGTCGGAGAGCGGATCAAGCGCGATCGCGCGGCTGAAGCTCTCGACGGCGTCGTCGCGGCGGCCCAACGCAAGGCGGCCCAGGCCCAGGCCGACCTGCGCGCGCGCATCGAGGGGATCTTCGGCGACGGCCAGCTCGTAATTTTCCAGCGCCTTGTCGAACTCCTTGAGGAAGTAGTGCGCGTTGCCGGCGCGCAGGTGCGTCTCGGCGCTTTTCGGCGCGATTTGCAGGGCCTTGCCGAGCTCGGACAAAGCGTTGGTGTAGGCGCGGCGCAACGTCAGCACGACGGCCACGCGCACGCGCGGGTCGGCCGCGTCGGGCTCCAATTCCACGGCGCGCAGCAAGTCGGTCTGCGCGGCCTCCAACGAGTCCTGCGCGGCCAGCGCCAGGGCGCGACCCACGTAGGCGTCGGCGTTGTTGCCGTCCAGCTCCAGCGCCTTCGTGTATTCGAGCACGGCCTTGTCGTCCTGGCCTGCGCTTTGCAGAGCGTCGCCTCGGGCGATGTAGGAGTAAGGCTCGCGCCCATCCTGCTGCATCTGCGCGTCGAAGGCGATGACCGCGGCCAGGTAGTCGCGGCCCGCGGGGTGGCCGGCGGTAAAGCCCAGGTAGGGGCTGGAGACCGACGGGTCCATGTCGAGTGCTTCCAGGAAGGTCCGGTGCGCGTCGCGATACTGCCGCAGGGCGACCTGCGATGCCGCCTTGGCCAGCAGAGCCTGCGGCCGGCGCACGCCCAACTGCCAGGCCGCGTCGGCGTCCTCGATGGCGCGCGCGTACTGCTTGAGCTCAAACCGGGTCAGGGCGGACTGCAGATAGGCGGGTCCATATTGCGAGTCCACCGCGGCGGCGCTCGCGCAAGCCTGCGCGGAGGATTTGAGATCGCCGTCCACGCGCTCGGCCTGGCACAGCCAGGTCCAGGCGTCCTTCGCGCGCGGATCCAGTTCCACGGCGCGGTGTAGATCGCTCAACGCGGACTTAAGGTCTCCCAGCCCCGCGTAGGCCAGCCCTCGCTTGGTGTAGACGGACGCAACCGCGCCGTCGGCGGCCAGGGCCTGGTTCAAGTCGCGCACCGCCTGCTCGTATTGGCGCGCGCGCAGGCGCATGAAGCCTAGCTCCTCGTAGGTCGCCGCGCTCTTCGGGTCGTTTTCGATCGCGGCTTCGATGTCGAGCTTGGCTCCGAGGTGATCGCCGAGCAGGAACTTCGCCTCGGCTCGCGCGGCCAGCACGCGCGCCGCGGGGCCTTTGAGCGCCAGCGCGTCGCTGAAGTCCAAGACCGCCTTTAGGTATTGGCGGGCCTTGACGTCGAGCATGCCCAGATTGAAGCGGTAGGCGGGGTCGCCGGGGCGAAGTGCTACGGCCTTGCGCACGTCGGCCAGCGCCTTGTCGTAATCGGCGTACGCGTTGGCGCGCAGGGCGCCGCGGTCGTTGTAGGCGTCGGCGTCGTCCGGGTCGGCCTCGATGGCGGAGTCGAAGTCGGCCTGCGCGAGCTCGGACTTGCCGCGCGAGGCGTAGAAGCTGGCGCGCGCGACCAGCACCGGGGCGTCTTTGGGCGCCAGGCGCGCGGCGCGCGTCAGGTCGGCCAGCGCCTCGACGTCGTGTTTTAGCCGCGCCTCCAATTCACCCCGAGCGACGAGCAGGTCCGTCGAATCGGGCTGGAGCTTAAGCGCGGCGTCCAGGTCGGCCAGCGCTTTCTGCGGTTTTTTGAGCGCCTCCCAGGCTTTCGCGCGGCGCGGCAGGGCTTTCACCGGCAGGCCCAGGTCGGCGGCGCGATCATAAGCGGCGACGGCGTCGTTCCATAGCTGTAAAGACATGTAACGGTCGCCGACGGCCAGCGCGGCCTGCGGCGCGAGCTTGGGCGAGGTCAGCACGTTGCGGTCATCGGCGAGCGCGGCGGCGCGCTCACCGGCGCTCCAATGCGCCTCGGCGCGGTTGAAGTAGGGCGCGTAGTCCTGCGCGTCGGCGCGTACCGCCTCCTCAAAATCCTTAAACGCGGCGGCCTTGTCGCCCTCGCGCAGGCTCAGCGCGGCGCGCCCCAGGAAGGCGAACTCATAGGACGCGTCGAGCGCTAGCGCGCGGTCGTAGGCCTTGCGCGCGCGGACCAGATCGCCGCGGCGGGCGAGCGCGGCGCCGAGCAGGCCGTAGGCGATGGGAAAATCCTTTTGCGCGCGAAGGGCGTCGGTGAGGTCCGCGATCGCGCCGTCGTTGTCGCCGGACTCGTAGCGCAGCCGGGCGCGCGCGTACAGCCATAGCGGGACCTGTCCCCCCGTCTTCAGCGCGGCGTCCAGGTCCGAGCGAGCCTCGGAGAATTTGCCGAGTTCGATCCAGACGCGCGCGCGCGCCGCCAGCGCGTCCGGAGCGTCGTTCGAAACGCGGACCGCGTCGTTGAGGGCGGCCAGCGCCTGGTCGAGGCGGCCCAGTTGGAGGAGCGCTCCCCCCTGCGCCGCGAGGTCGGCCGCGCCCAATTTTCCGCTTCCCAGTTCGGACAACGCGCGCTGGGCGTCGCTCTTGCCGCGCGTCGGATCGTTGAGCACATACCAAATCCTCGCGCGCAGTTCGTAGGCCGCGCCGGTGCGCGCGTCGGACAATGATTTTTCGACGGCGCGCAGGGCATCCTTGAATTCGCCGTGGAGGTAGTTGGCCTGCGCGGCGGAGAGTTCTTCGGCCGCGTCGCGCCGACCGGAAGAAAACGCATGCGCGGGGCCGGCGCAAAGCACAAGCGCGACAACGAGCGCTACGAGGGGTTTCGGGGTCATCGCAGAAGGGAGTGTGACGCTTTGTTGTTACAAATTCAAGACAGGACGCGGTCGCGGGCGGCCAGCGCCGCGGCGCGCAGCCAGGGCGCCGCGGCCCAGGCCGCCAGGCAGGTTCCGCCCCAGGCCGCCACCGCCGCGGCGAATGCGCGCGGTCGCGACCGCGCGCGCGTCCACTCAAGCCCGGCGGCGGCCAGCAGGACGGTCAGGGGCGCGTAGCTTTCCCGGTGGCGCGGGATCATCACGCCGGCCAGGCAATACACGGCCGTGAAGTAGGCAAGCGTCAGCCCCAGCGGGCGCCGCCGCGGGTCGGCGCGCACGGCCCACAGGCCGAGGAGCGCGAACGGCGCGACAAAGGCGAAGGTCGGGTCGAGCTCCGGGGAAAACGGGTAATAAAGGAGCGCAAGATTGACCGACAGGGCCTTGAGCAAAGTCGCGGGCCGCACCGACGCGAAAAATTCGCGCGTCTTCGCGGCGTAGAAGTCCATGCGCGTAAGCTCCGTGGCCTGCGCCGGCGCATGCTCCCAATGCGGCCCGCCCAAGCGTTCCTCGACGGTGCGCGCCGCCCCCCAGCCGTAGAGATTGAACGCTCCCGCCGTCGTGGTCAGCACCGGGCGGCCGAGCGTGCGCGCGTTGCGCGCCCCCCACGCTCCGGCCGCCAGCAAGGTGGCCGTCAGAAAAGCCGCGCCCACGGAGGGACGCGCGCGCCGGGCGGTGTAGAGGGCCGCAAGCGCCGCCCATGGGCCGCATTCGGGGCGCAGGAGAAACGCCGCGGCGGCGGGCAGGCCCGCCAGCGCCGCCCGGCCGGGCTTGAGCGCGCGGTCCTGGGCCAACAGCCACAGCGTCAGGGTCAGGCACAGCGCCGCGGGTGCTTCGGTCAGCAGGCGCGCGCAGGGCTCGATCATGTCCCAGCTCAACGCGGCCAGCAGCCCCGCCGCCAGCGGCCACGGCGGCGGCGACCAGCGCGCGGCGAGAGCGACGACGAGGACGCAGGTCAGCGCGCCCAGCAGGCACTGCAGGATCTGCGTCAGCAGAGGCGAGCGGCCGAGCGCGGCATATTGCGCGGCGAGCAGCAGCGGGTAGCCGGGCATGCGCGAGGCGCGCTCGCCCTCGGCGTTCTCATAGCGGCCGCGCTCCACAAGCGATGCCGCGTAGGCGTGGTAGTCTGCGGCGTCGCCCACGCGCTCGGCGTCGCCGCGCCCGGTCCAGGCGACGGCCAGCAATCGGGCGGCCAGCGCGACGGCGAAGACCGCGATCAGCGCGCGCCTCGGCGGCGGTGCGGCGCTAAAGATAGAAGTCACGCACCCAGCGGTGCCGGGCCAGCTCGGCCAGCTCGCGCACGTCGAAGTAGCGGCCGTCGGCGGCGCGGACGTTGGAGCGCACGTGCGTGGCGCGGCGCATGCCGGGGATGACGGTGGCCACCGCGTCGAAGCTCAGGCAGAACTTGAGCGCGGCGACGGCCAAGGTCTCGGCCTTCGTTCCGACCGCGGCGACGGTCAGCTTGTCGGCGCGCGCGCAGGTCTCGGCCAGGCGCTCGCCGCCGAAGTAATGCGAGCGAAAGTCCTCGGGCTCGAAGCGCGTCTCGCGCGTCAGCGTGCCGGTCAGTCCCCCCTCGTCGAACGGACAGCGCGCGATGACGCCGATGCCGCGCTCGCGGCACAGCGGCAGGAGCCGGTCGGCGGCGCGCTGGTCAAATAGATTGAAGAGCGCCTGGACCGCCGCGATCTTGCCGGTCTTGACCAGCTCCAGCGCGGACTCCGGGTCGTCGGAGTTGATCGACACGCCCCAGCGCCGCACCTTGCCCTCGGCCGTCAGCGCGTCCATGGTCGCGGCCAGCTCCGGCCACAGCGGGTCGCGCAGCCACTCGTCGCGCCACACGTGCAGTTGAAGCAGGTCCAGCCCGTCGCCGCCCAGGTTGCGCAAGCTTCGTTCCGCGCACAACCGCACCCACTCCGGCGAAAACACGTTCGCCAGTCGCGCGCGCGGATGTCCCGGCCACTCCATGTTTTGCGGCGATACCTTCGTGGAAACCGTCGCGCGCCGCCCCGCGTCCTTGAACGCGCGCGCGATCAGCCGTTCCGAATGGCCGCGCCCGTAGGCGTAGGCGGTGTCGAAGTAGTCCACGCCCGCGTCCAGCGCCACGCGCAGTGACTCCAAAGACTCGCGGTCGTCCGTGCGTCCCCACATGGACTTGCCGATGCCCCAGCCGCCGAAGCCGATCTCGGACACGGACGGTCCGCCGTTTCCGAGCGGTCGGTGCGGCATCTTCAAGGCGGCGTCGTGGGCGGGCATGGCGGCGGTATTATAGAAAACGTCGAAGCGTCTGCGTCGCTGCCGCGGAATATCGAGCGCCTCTCGCCATATTTAGGCGCTCGTCTTCTCATTTCGTCACAGCGCCGCCGTTATTTTCGAAGGCTGAGAGCATTGGACGCTTGCGCGTACCCAAGGTGGCCTTTTTCGTCCAAATATTTCTTTAGCCTGGCGCTGGTATTCGGATCGGAATAATTCCAGAGGTGGTAATAGGCGGCCCACTCCCGCTCCGGCTCGCTGGGATCGTCAAGCATTTTGATCAAGTAATCAAGACGTTGGGCCGGCGGCACTTGGGCCAGTTGAACCTCACGATATGCATCAAGAGCGGCAACTCGTCGCCAGCCGTCTTCCTCTGTCGATCTCCAAATATTTTGCAGAAAAGGGAGATCGGCCGCTTCCCCATTGGCGCCCAGGACCATGAACGCTTCCGTCTGTTCGTCCCAATCATAGGGGCTGTTCTTCATTGTTCGCAATGCGAGAGCATGTCCGTGCTTTTCTCCCATTAGCGTCAATTCGTAATCAGCGGCAAGTTGGACGGCTAGGGATTTGTCGCCGCGTTGCTTGTGGAAAAAATCAATTTCGTTGGCAGGGTCTTGCGCGGCGCGGGCCACTAAATGAGTCGCATGTTTTCTTACCCTAGATGACGGGTCGTCCGTAGAGTAATGCTTCAACTCGCGAACAGCAGTCGGACATGCATAGTCCTGCAGAGACGAAATCATTTCCATTTTCGTTCTTTCATCC
Source organism: Elusimicrobiota bacterium (assembly GCA_013044195.1). Lineage (GTDB taxonomy): Bacteria > Elusimicrobiota > Elusimicrobia > UBA1565 > UBA9628 > GWA2-66-18. The sequence continues at coordinate 18,668 of JABEUV010000010.1, forward strand.
GTCTCAGAACGCAACCTGCGTGCGATTTCACGGGCGATCATCTCATGCGGAATTAATTTGAATTGGTGTGACAGCTGCCGTAGCACCCATGTCGACATTCGGCGAACCTCCGCGCTCGTGTCGTCGAGGCCTTTGATCAGCGAGGGTATGACGCCGACCCCGCCGTTCATCAAGCGCTCCTTCGCCTCGCGGCTTTCGTTGTCGTCGGGGCTGCCGAG
>JABEUV010000128.1 GCA_013044195.1 Elusimicrobiota bacterium
ACGACCTGCCCGACCACGTCTGGTCCCAATACGGCATGCTCCAGAAAATGTGGAACCTGCCGGGGAGCTACAAGGGCGTTGAAATCCCGTCGGCCCCGCAGGCGAATACGCCGTAGCCGTCGGCTCGCCGCGCCGCACGGGAGCGCTCCAAGCCGGGTCCTCGGGCGGATGTGCTATGATCGGTCGAAATAAAGGAGGGTTTACTTCATGAAAGCATCTTGCCTTGCCGGTCTTGCGCTGATCCTGTCCGCCGCGCCGCTGCTGGCGTCGGACGCTCCGAAAACCGACGCCGCGGCCCCCGCGGCCCCGGCCGCCGATGTCGGACGCGCGACCTACTCTTACGGCTACACCATCGGTCGCACGATCTCCACTTTGGGTTTCAGCGAAAGCGAGCTCAAGCAGGTGCTCTCCGGCTTCGAAGACGGAGCGCACGGTAAGAAGGCCCCGTTCGAAGTCGAGAAGTACCAGGATCAAATCCGCTCGCTCATTGAAGGCCACCTGGCCGCGAAAGCCGAGAAGGAAAAGGCCGCGGGCAAGGCTTACGGCGAGAAATTCGCCCAGAAGAGCGGAGTCAAGGCGCTGGCCGGCGGAGGCTGGTATAAGATCATCAAGCAGGGCGACGGCGCGCAGGCCACGCCCGACGACACGGTCAAGGTCCATTACCGCGGAACCTTGCTGGACGGCTCCGAGTTCGACAGCTCCTACAAGCGCGGCCAGCCGGCGGTCTTCCCGCTTAAGGGCGTGATCCCGTGCTGGTCCAACGGCGTCGCCCAGCTGCGCGTCGGCGGCAAGGCCAAGCTGGTCTGCCCGTCCGACGTGGCCTACGGCGACCACGGCCACCCGCCGGTCATCCCCGGCGGCGCGACCTTGGTCTTCGACGTCGAGCTGCTTGACATCGTCAAGCCCGACGCCAAGGCCGACGCGAAGTCCGACTCCAAACCCGACTCTTCGGGCCAGTCTTCGGGCCAGTAAGTTCAAGCCGAACTCCCGCGCGGCGGCCGCCGCCGATTTACCGCGGCTTCGCCGCGCGGGAGTGCCGGCGCATCAGGCAGTCGTCGGAAACCACGATTAGGCCGGCCTGGCGCGCCATTTCCTCGCCCACCGGGTGCGTAATCCCGTCCTGGAGCCAGACCGCCTTGGCCTTCTTGGCGATCGCGGCAAGTATGGGTTCCAGCGCTTCTTCCGGGCGGCGGAACACCACGACGACGTCGACAGGAAACGGGATGGCCTCGACGTTGGGGTAGCACGTCTCCCCCAGAATTTCCTTCTGCCCCGGGTTGACCGGCACGATCCGGTAGCCGTTTTCCTTCAGATAGGCGGCGACGTAGTGCGCAGGCCTCTCCGGCTTAGGCGAACAGCCCACGACCGCAAACGTCTTCAGCGCCAGCACGCGCGCCACGGCGTCCTCGGGCGCACCGGACCCGGAGAGCCGGCAGGACTCGGACACTTAAGCCGCCTCGACGCCGACGTGCGCCTCGTCCTCGTCGATCTCCACATGGGCGACGTATGGGCGGCAGCACACCGTGCAGTCCTGGTCGATGGATTGGCCGTCCATGTCCGCGATCACGTGCAGTTCGGTGCCCTCGCCGCAGTGCGGGCACTCGATGGGGACCCATTGGTCGAGCCGGACGATCTCCGCCTCGGCTTTATGCTCGGCCAGCACGGTCTGCATGACCTTGTCGGCTGTGCTGCTCTCGCGCGCGTCCACGGCGTCCGCGGCGGGCTTCTTGACCTTCTTCGGCGCCTTCGGCGCCTTCGCGTTCTTCGTCTTCGCCATGCTCCCATTGTAGGGTCCGGACCCCGCGCCGTCAAGACCCGATCTTATGATCAGAGGCGCGGATCGAAATGATAAAATGGAGCCGCCTCACCACAGGAGCGCCACGACGATGAAAAAATCTCTCGACAGCTTCAAGACGCGCAAGACCCTCTCGGTCGGCGGCAAGACGTTCGACTACTTCAGCCTGGCGGCGCTGGCCGAGCGCGGCTTCGATCTGGCGAAGATGCCGCTGTCCATGAAGGTGTTCCTGGAAAATCTCCTGCGCCATGAGGACGGCGCCGTGGTCAAGAAGGCGGACATCGAGGCCGTGGCCAAGACGATCGGCGTCAAGCCCGCCGAGCGCGAGGTGTTCTTCATGCCCGCGCGCGTGGTGATGCAGGACTTCACCGGCGTGCCCGCGGTCGTGGACCTGGCCGCCATGCGCGACGCGATCAAGAAGCTGGGCGGCGACGCGGCGCGCATCAACCCGTTCCAGCCCGTGGACCTGGTGGTGGACCACTCGGTGCAGGTGGACTTCTTCGGCGCGTCCGACGCTTTCCAGAAGAACTCCGACGTGGAGTTCGAGCGCAACCAGGAGCGCTACTCGTTTTTGAAGTGGGGCCAGAAGGCGTTCAAGAATTTCCGCGCGGTGCCTCCGGAGACGGGGATCGTGCACCAGATCAACCTGGAGTACCTGGCGAAGGTGGTGTGGACGCTGGACGGCGTGGCCTACCCGGACTCGTGCATCGGCACCGACAGCCACACCACGATGATCAACGGCCTGGGCGTGGTGGGCTGGGGCGTGGGCGGCATCGAGGCCGAGGCCGCCATGCTGGGCCAGGCCATGCCGCTGTTGATTCCCGAGGTGGTGGGCTTCCGCTTGACCGGGAAGCTGCCCGAGGGCGCCACGGCCACCGACGCGGTGCTGACCTGCACGGAGATGCTGCGCAAGAAGGGCGTGGTCGGCAAATTCGTGGAGTTCTACGGCCCCGGCGTGGCCGAGCTGTCGCTGGCCGACCGTGCGACGATCGCGAACATGGCGCCGGAATACGGTGCTACGATCGGCTTCTTCCCCATCGACCAGCGCACGCTTGAGTATCTGCACCTGAGCGGCCGCCCCGAGGACGAGATCGCGCTTGTGGAGGCCTACGCGAAGGCGCAGGGACTTTTCCGCGATGAGAAGCTTGAGCCCGCGTTCGCGGAG
>JABEUV010000129.1 GCA_013044195.1 Elusimicrobiota bacterium
GCGCCCGCGCGGGCGCCATCACCATGGACAAGAGCCTGCTGGAAGATCCCGCCGCGTTTAAGAAGTTCGAGGCGTCCCAGGGCGCGCTGGGCTCGGCGCTGTCGCGCCTGCTGGTCGTCAGCGAGCGCTACCCTCAGTTGACCGCCACCCAGGGCTACCGCGACCTCCAAGTCCAACTGGAGGGCACGGAGAACCGCATCGCCGTCGCGCGCCGCGACTTCAACGACGCCGCCCAGGGCTACAACACCGCCATCAAGATGTTCCCCGGCTCCGTCGTGGCCGGTTTCGGCGGCTTTCGCGAACGCCCCTATTTCGCCGCCGACCAGGCCGCGCAGGCGGCGCCCGCCGTCAAGTTTTGACGGCTTGACTTAGGTCAAGTCGTCGCGTTGACGAAAGTCCTAACCAGGTCTTGGGTCCTTCGGCTATTCTAGACTCATGAACAAGATTCTTCTCGCTTTCGCCGCCGCCGCAGCGCTCGCGTCTTCCGCTTCCGCGCAGTCCGAGACCCTCGCGCTCCAGGCGCGCGGCTTCGAGGCCGCCGGCGCGGCCATGACCGACGGCTTCTTCCTGCGCGATTCCTTCGGCGGCGTGCCCGAGTGCGCGATCGTCGACGCCCACGCCTTGCGCGCGTGGACGCTCTCCGAGGCGCGCGAGCGCCTAGCACCCTGCTTTGACTCCGTCGCCCGGCGCTACCAATCCCATGTGGCCGTCACGATCGGCTTCGTGGCCGACGCGCAGGGCGGCCCCGCGAAGGCCGGCCTGCTCCTTGAGACCGGCCTGGTTCCCGGCGGCATGGCCGACCGCGCGCTCTCCGTCTCCATCGCGCGCCGCGGCGGACGCCTGATGGGCCAGCCCGTGCGGGTCCTGACGCGCGGCGAGATGGCCCTGGCGCCGGTCAGCGCGGCGCAGGCGTCCGTGGAGCGCTGCGTGACCATCGACGTGGTCCGCCCCATCCGCGACGCCGCGGACTTCCTCGGCATCTACGGCCGCTGCCTGACCGGCGACGCCGCGCTGGGCATCGCCGCGCTGAAGTCCGCGGGCGGCCTGGCGGTGGCGGTGACGGCGCAGTCCGCCTCGGCCGCGGCGCTCAACGGCTACGTGACCGCCGACGCCGGCACCGGCCCGGTGCGCGTGCTGGTCTTCGTCGACGGCAGCCGCTAAGCCTCCGCTCGCGTCCGCAGCACCTGCTACAATAACGGGGTGGACGATCCCATCCCCGGATTGCTGGCCCGCATCGAGGTGCTGCGCGTGCCGCGCCGCGAGCTGGCCACGTTCGGCGCCACGCGCGTGGACTACCAGCTGGTCTCCGACGCCGACGGCATGCCCGGACGCGCGCGCCTGCGCGAGGGCACGGTGCTCTCCGAGCGTCCGAAAATACTCACGCCGGAGGCGTTTGGCGAGCGCTTCACCGGCTTCGGCGACAACGCCGCGCCTTACGCGCGCTGGGCCGAGTCCAGCTACCGCGACCTGCTGCGCGCGCTGGAATACAACTTCCGCAATCAGGACCTGCGCACCCGCGTGCTCCAGCGCGACCCGCGCGAGCTGACCGCAAGCCTCCTGGCCGAGGACGCCTCAGGCGCCGTCCTCACCTGCCCCGACGCGGCCTGGCCGCTGGCGTTGATCAAGCTTTCGCTTGACGAGGCCGCGCGTTCCTTCCCCGGCCACGTGCGCGACTTGGAACGCCGCGGCCTGTTTTCCGCGGACCGCGGCGAGGACGCGCGCCGTCGGCGCGAGATCGAGGCGCTGTTCGAGTCCGCCCGCGCCGACCGCTCTCAGGCCGACGCGCTGGGCCGAAAACTGCGCGGCTACGGCCTGTTCGCCGAATACGAGGACCGCTTCCTGGCGCTGTTTCGTTCCGATCCCGGCTGAAGCGCCGCGGCCGCGCGCCGGACAATATTCTATGATAGGGCCCGTCATGCGCACTCAATTCTCGCGCCGCCTAGCCGGACTCGCCCTGGTCGCGGTTTTGTCCGCCGCGTCCGTGATGATCGGACGCCGCAACCGCAAACCCTTCTCTCCGGACGCGCCGGATTTCCGCAAGCTGGGGCCGGCCTCGGCGCCGGTGCTCATCGTGGAGTTCTCCGATTTCCAGTGCCCCGCCTGCCGCGTGGCCGAGCCGCCGCGCCGCCAGCTTCTGGCGCTCTATGACGGCAAGGTGCGCTTCGTCTTCAAGAACTTCCCCCTGCGCATGCACAAATGGGCCCGCGCCGGCGCCTTCGCCGCCGAGTGCGCGGGCCGCCAAGGAAAATTCTGGCCCTACCACGACGTGCTCTACGACCGCCAGGACCAGTGGACCAACGAGAAAGCGGACTCCTTCTTGGAAGGCTACGCTCGCGAACTGAAGCTCGAGCTTCCCGCCTGGCGGGCCTGCCTTTCGGACCCTTCCGTCGCGGCCGCGATCGACGCCGACCTTAAAGACGGCAACGACGCCTGGGTGGGCGCGACGCCGACTTTTTTCATCAACGGCCGGCGCTTCGTCGGCGCGCGACAGCTCGCGGAACTGGCGCCGCTGTTCATCGACAAGGAGCTCAAGAAATGAAGCCGCGCCAACTCGCCGTCCTGGCCGCGCGCCTGGCCGTGGGCGCGGTGCTGGTCTACGCCGGCGCCGCGAAAGCCTCCGCCCCCGCCGAGGAGTTCGCCAACGTGATCGTCAGCTACGGCCTGGTCGGACCGGACCTGGCCCTGCCGCTGGCCGCGTTCCTGCCCTGGATCGAACTGGCGGTGGGCTGGGCGCTGGTGCTGGGCGTGGGCGCGCGCGCGGCCTCCGCCGCCGCCGCGGCCATGTTCGCGATGTTCGTCTTCGCGCTGGGCCAC
>JABEUV010000130.1 GCA_013044195.1 Elusimicrobiota bacterium
CGGCGGGCTGAAAACCTTTAACAACGGAGGGGTGTTCGGCGGGAGGGTGGGTCTGTTTCGGTGAACAGACCCGGGTCTATTTCAGTGAGCGGCAAAGGCGTGGGCCGGACGTTCGATTGGATCGGCTGCGCGCTGATCGCCTACGCGCTTGCCGCCATCCTACGGCGCACGCTGGCGCCGCGCCGAGAGGCAGCGCTCGGCTAAAGCGCGATTTCATACAATCGCGCCATGAGCCAGAAGCGCGGACGCGAGGACGGGCCGACGCGGGTGGTGGTGACGGGGGCCACGTCGGGATTGGGGCGGGAGCTGGCGCGGCAGTTGGGCGCGCGCGGCTGGCGAGTGGCCATCACCGGGCGACGCGCGGACGCCCTACAAGAAACCGCGCGGCGGGTGCGCGAGGCGGGCGGGGAGGCGCTGGTGCTTCCCGGCTCGGTCACCGACGACGAGCAGGTGCGCGGCCACGCCACGGCCATCCGCGCGGCGTGGGGGGGCGTGGACTGGGCCATCCTCAACGCGGGCGTGGGCGACTCGATGAACGCCAAGGAGTTCTCCGCGGAGGCCGTGCGCTGGACGTTCGACGCCAACGTGTTCGGCGTCGCGCGCTGGCTGGAGGCGGTATTGCCGGGGATGATCGCGCAGGGCTCCGGCGTGGTCGCGGGCATCGCAAGTCTCGCGGGCTTTCGCGGCCTGCCCAACTCCGGGCCTTACAGCGCCAGCAAGGCGGCGTTGATCACGTTGCTTGAGTCCGCGCGCGTGGATCTGCGCGGCACCGGCGTCGACGTGGTCACCGTCTGCCCGGGCTTCGTCAAAAGCGAGATGACCGACCGCAACAACCCCAGCTCCATGCCCTTTCTCATGGAAACCGAGGACGGGGCTGCGGCCATACTCCAGGGCATCGACGCGCGCCGGCGCGTGGTGCACTTCCCGTGGCAACTTTCCTATCCGACCAAATACCTGCTGACGTCCCTGCCGGATTTCGCCTACGATTGGCTGGCCGCCAAGCTGGGCCCGTTGAGGAAAAAGCGTCCTTCCGCCGAAGGCGAACAGCGGCGCGGCAAGAACGCTCCTTAACTGCTAGAATTTCGCCTCATGAACGACAATAATTCCGCCGAGAAGGCGGACAACCCCGAATTACCCGCCGCGGCGCCGTCCGCGGCCGCGCCGTCTCCGGAGGAGCTGGCCGCCGCTTTGGCCGGCAACCACGATTCCTCTCTGCCGCCCCGCTATCCACTCGACAGCGTCCTGCTCATCGACGGCGACAACGACCCGCACGTCCCGCCGGACGTGACCCCGACGCGCTATACCTTGGTACGCGTGTTCCTGCGCCCCGGCGCCACCATGCCGCGAACGCTCGAAAAAAAGCTGGCCCGACTGCCGCATTGCGCGACCGTCGTCTCCCCGCGCGGCGGCGCCAACGCCGCCGACTTCGTCATGAGCCTGCACGCGGGCATGCTGCACGCCACTTTGCCGCACCACATTCCCTTCATGATGGTGACCAACGACGCCACCTTGGCCGCCATGGCCGCCGAGCTCCAGCGCCTGGGCCGCGTGGCCTCGCTGTGGACGTCGCATCCCGATCCCGAGGACGTGTCCTTGGCCGCGCGCGAGGACGCCGAGAGCGAGCGGCCGGCGCGCTCCCGCGGCGGGCGCTCCCGTTCCCGCGGCGGACGCTCCCGCTCGCGCGGCGGCGCCGTGAAAAGCCGCACCCGTTCCGCTTCAGCTTCGCGCGAGGCCGCGCCGCCTCCGCCTCCTCCTCCGCCGCCGCCGCCCGACGTGCCGCGCAAAACCGGCGGCAAGACCATCACCGAGGTGGCCTGGACGTACGCCGCGCGCCTGCAGAGGATCAAGGACGTGCCCTCGCGCGTGAAGCCCCTGCTCAACGATATCAAGAACCGCGCCGGCTCCCACGGCTTCACGCCCGAGGAAATACTCGAGGAGCTCAAGCGCCATCACGGCGTGCGCGTCGACGCGCAAGGCCGCGTCCAGGTCGACCGCGTCAAGCCGGCCGGCGAGAACCCGCCGGCCGACGACGCGGCGCCCGAAGTCGCGCCCTCTTAAAGTCGCGATGGCCGCCGCCGCCCATCTGCGCCGACTGCGCGGGGGTCTTGACGGCGCGCTGACGCTCGGAGAACTCGCCGCGCGCCTGGGCCGAGACGGCACGGGATTGCTCCTGATCCTGCTTGCCGCGCCGTTTTTACAGCCGCTGCCCACGGCCGGGCTGTGCGTGCCCGCTGGGTTGCTGATCGCCGCGGCCGGACTGCGCCTGGCGCGCGGGGGGGAAGGCTTGGTCCTGCCGCGCTTCGCTTCGGAGCGTACGCTGGAGGAGGCGACCTTACGCCGCCTACTGTCCGCGGCGGAGAAGATCGTCGGCTGGCTTGAGCGCGCCGCAAAGAGGCGCGGGCCCGATTGGGCGCGCTCGCCGCGTCTGATCGGCTGGATGATCGCGGCGCTGGGCGCGGGCTTGGCGCTGCCCATCTACGTGCCGCTGGGCGCCACGGTCTGCGCGGCGCCGATTCTTCTGCTGGGCCTGGCTCTCATTGAGGAAGACGGCGCGTGCGGCCTGCTCGGCCTGCTGGCCGCGGTTGCCTGCGTGGCCTACCACGCCGCGTTCGCGCGACTGGCCTGGGTCGCGATAGCGACCTTCCTGAAAAAGGTCCGCTGATGCGCGCGCGCTTTTGCTGGCTGTCACCGTGGCCGCCGAGGACACGGACTAGCAGGTGCGCCTGACCGCCTTGCACACTGGCGTCGGCGCCATCGGTCCCGCCGCGTCCGGCTCCCGGCGAGGAGGACGAACCCGCCGACGACGACGCCGCCGCCAGCGAGGACCTGCTGGTCTGCGCCGCCTCGCCGGAGCCCGGGCGCGCGTCTTGGGCGAGCCCCGCGCCGCGCGCCGCAGCGCCCGCCACGCCATTGCCGCGCGAGCGTCAACTCGCGCTCGACGCCTTGCTCGCACCCGAAACGCAGACGCCGCAAACCTTGCCCTCGCTGGCCTTGGGCCGCGTCGGCACGCCGCGCGCGCCGTGCCTTCTCCCGCTACGCACGCAAATCCGCAGGAGAGTTTCTCGACCGGCAATCCGCGCGATAGAAACTCCGTCGCTTTGAACATCGCGACGAATCCCGACTAAAATGGTCGACTGACGCTGGAGTCACCATTTCTCGGCGATTGGCATGAACGACTTGAATTTATGCCGTCGCGGTGGGGCCTTCGGACGCGCGCTGCTCGGCGGGGTGGCGGATGTCCTTGCCCAGGACCATGAAGATCACGTCCTCGGCGATGTTGGTGGCGTGGTCGGCGATGCGCTCTAGATTGCGGGCGATCAAAATCACGTCCATGCCGCGCTGAATGGCCGAGGCATCGCGCTGCATCAGGTGGACGAGTTCATTGAAAGTCTGGCTCTTGAGGCGGTCTTCCTCGTCGTCGCGGCGGATGACCTCGCGCGCCAATTCCACGTCGCCGCGCGAGAAGCTGTCCAGCGCGTCCTTGAGCATGCCGGCGGCGACCTCCACCATGCGCGGGATGTCGCCGAGCTTGATGTGAGGTTCTTTGCAAAGAAAGACGCCGGTCTCGGCGATGTTGACGGCCTGGTCGCCGACGCGTTCCAGGTCCGAGTTGATCTTGAGCGCGGCCGCGATCAGGCGCAGGTCGCCGGCCGCGGGCTGATGCAGGGCGATCAGCTTCAGGCACACGTCGTCGATTTCCAGATGCAGGCGGTTGACCTGGCGCTCCCAGTCCTCGACCGCCGTCAGGTGCGCCTCGTCGCGCTCCACGACCAGCTTCACCGCCGCGTGGATCATCTCCTCGCACAGCCCGCCCATGCGCAACAGACGGCCGCGCAGGTCTTCCAAGTCCGCGTCGAAGTGCCGTTTCATGTCAGCCGAACCTCCCGGTGATGTAGTCCTCGGTGCGCTTGTCGGAGGGCTTGGTAAACAGGCCCTGCGTGGGGCCGAACTCCACGAGCTCTCCCGACAGCATGAACGCGGTGTGCGCCGAGACGCGCGCGGCCTGCTGCATGTTGTGCGTGACGATGACCACGGTGAGTTGGTCCTTGATTTCCAGCAAAAGCTCTTCAATGCGCGCGGTCGCGATGGGGTCCAGCGCGGAGCAGGGCTCGTCCATCAGCAGAACGCGCGGCTCCACGGCCAACGCGCGCGCGATGCACAGGCGCTGCTGCTGGCCGCCCGACAGGCCCACGCCCGGCGAGCGGAGCTTGTCCTTGACCTCGTCCCAGAGTGCGGCGCGACGCAAGGATGTCTCCACGCGCTCGGCCAGCTTCACGCGGTCGCGCTCGCCGTTGAGCGTCAGACCGGCGGCGACGTTGTCGAAGACGCTCATGGTCGGAAAAGGATTGGGGCGCTGGAACACCATGCCCACCTCGCGGCGCAGAAGCACCGGGTCCCAGTCCAGCACGTTGCGCCCGCCCAGCAGGACCTCGCCGTCGCAGAACGCGCCGGGCAGGGCTTCGTGCAGGCGATTGAGACAACGGATCAACGTGGACTTGCCGCAGCCCGACGGACCGATGATGGCGGTGACGGCCCTCGCGCGCACGTCCATGGAGACGCCTTTCAACACCGGCGCGCCGCCGGCGTAGCCCGCGCGCAAGCCGCGCACGGACAGGATCGTTTCGGCCGCGGGCGCGGCCGTTCCGGACGCAGGGGCGGCCGGTGCGGCGGGGGGTTCGGTGTCCATGGTCGGGTTCATAGGATACTTAAAGTGCTCCGGTCGACGGCGGTCTCAGCCAGACACGCGCGGCCACGTTGACCGCCAGCATGAACGCCATGAGGATCAGCGCGGCGGCCCAGGCCTGTTGGTGCCAGTCCGCGTAGGGGGAGATCGCGTAGTTGTAGAGCGTGTGCGGCAAGGTGGCGATGGGGCCCAGCAGGCCCTGATCCCAGTAGCGGTTGCCGAACGCGGTGAAGATCAACGGCGCCGTTTCGCCGGCCGCGCGCGACAGGGCCAGCAAGGCGCCGGTGGCGATGCCGCGTCCCGCCGTGGGCAGGACCACGAAGGCGGCGACCTTCCAGCGCGGCACGCCTAACGCCAGCGCCGCCTCGCGGATGGTGCCGGGCACCAAGCGCACGAATTCCTCGGTGTTGCGCAGAATTATGGGGATCATGATCAGCGCCAGCGCCACGGAGCCCGACAGCGCGCTAAAGCGCTTCATGGGCATCACCACCAGCGCGTAGGCGAACAGCCCGATGACGATGGACGGCACGCCGTTCATCACGTCGGCGGCGTAGCGCACGCAGAACGCGAATCGGCCGGTGCGTCCGTATTCGGCCAGGTAGACGCCGGAGGCCACGCCCACGGGTATGCCCATGAGCCCCGCCAGCCCCACGACCTTAACCGAACCCAAAATCGAATTGGCGATGCCGCCGCCGGTCTCGCCCACGGGCTTGGGCAGTTCGGTCAAAAACGACCAGCTCAAAGACGACGCGCCTTTCCACGCGATGTAGCCCAGTATGCCGAGAAGGACCCCGGCGGAGACCGCCGCGCACGCCGCGGTGGCGGCCAGCATCAGCGCGTTGACGCGGCGGCGGCGGGCGTAGACGGACGCGTTCACGCGCGCCGCTCCAGGCGGTAGATCATCAGCCGCGCCAGGCCGTTGATGACCACGGTCACCGCGAGCAGGGCCAGGCCGATGGCGATCAGCGCGGAGAGGTGCGCGTCGCCCGCGGCCTCGGCCAGTTCGTTGGCGATGACGGCGGCCATGCTGTAGCCGGGGGCGAACAATGAAGCGGAAATATCGGGCGCGTTGCCGATGACCATGGTCACCGCCATCGTTTCGCCCAGCGCCCGGCCCAGCGCCAGGAAGCACGCGCCGAAAATGCCCGAGCGCGCGTAGGGCAGGCTTACGCCGCGCACCACCTCCCAGCGGGTCGCACCCAGCGCGTACATGCCTTCCTTCAGCGGCGGGGGAACCGTGCGCAGAACCTCGCGCGCGACCGTGGTGATGTAGGGCAGGATCATCAGCGCCAGGATCAGACCGGCCGCAAGGAAGCCCACGCCGTAAGGCGCGCCGCGAAAAAACGGCAGAAAGCCCAAGGTCCGCGTCAGCTCCGGCTCCACGGCGCGCACGGCCGGAACCAAGATGAAGACGCCCATCAATCCCAGGATCACGCTGGGCACAGCCGCCAAAAGTTCGATGGCGAAGCCCAGCAGGTCGGCCAGCCGCCGCGGCGCCAGCTCCGTCAAGAACACGGCCGAGCCCACGCCCAGCGGCACCGCGATGAGCAGAGCCAGCGCGGAGGTGACCGCCGTGCCGTAGAGAAAAGGAAGCGCGCCGAAAGAGCCTGCCACGGGGTCCCATGTCCGGCCCCACAGAAACGCCGGGCCGAATTGCGCCCACGTGGCGCGCGACGCCCAGCTCAGTTGCACGGCCAGGGCCAGCGCCGCCAGCAGGATGAGACCGGCCGCGGCCGCCAGCGAGAGCCGGAAAATGCGATCCCCGAATCTCTCGCCGGCGGCGGCGGTCATGCTACTGAATCGTCTCCACGGTCTTGGCCACCATCGCCTTGACCGTCGCCGGCAGAGGCGCGTAGCCCAGGGCCGGCGCCATGGCCTGGCCGTCCTTGAGCATCCAGCGCAGGAAGCCCTTCAACTCGGCGCCCTTGCCCGCGGGATTCTGCGGGTAGACCAACAGCCAAGTGAAGGTCGAGATGGGATAGGAATTCGGACCCGGAGCGTCGGTGATGGACACGCGGTAGTCCTTGGGCATATGGCGCGCCGCACCGGCGGCGGCCGCGGTCACGCCCGCGATCGACGCCTTGAGGAACTTGCCGCTCTTGTTGCGCACCGAGCCGAAAGACATCTTGTTTTGCAGGGCGTAGATCAACTCCACGTAGCCGATGGCGCCCGGCGTCTGCGCGACCAAGCCGGACACACCCTCGTTGCCCTTGCCGCCCAGGCCCACGGGCCAATTGACCGACGTGCCGCGGCCCACCGTCTTCTCCCACGCGGGGCTGACCTTGGAGAGGTAGTCCACCCAGCAGTACGTCGTGCCCGAGCCGTCGGAGCGATGCACCACGGTGATGGCCAGGTCGGGCAGTTTGACGCCCGGGTTAAGCTTGGCCAGCGCGGGGTCGTTCCAGTTCGTGATCTTGCCCATAAAGATCGCGGCCAAGGCGGGGCCGTCGAAGCGCAGTTCGTCTACGCCGGCCACGTTGAAGACCGGGATGTCGGCGCCCATGACGGTGGGCAGGTGCAGGACCTTGCCGCCGGCCTTGGCGATCTGCTCGTCGGTCATCGGGCCGTCGGTGGCGCCGAAGTCCACGGTTTTCTCGGTGAACTGGCGGATGCCGCCGCCGGAGCCGATGGACTGATAATTGATCTGCAGGTCGGGCTTGACCTTGTGGTACTCGTCGGACCACTTGGAGTAGATCGGGTAGGCGAACGTGGAGCCGGCGCCGGTCAGGGACGCGGCGCGGGCGAAGGGAGCGGCAAGAAGGATGACGGCGGCCAGCGGGAAATGCTTCATGCGGGATCTCCTGTAAAGATATTAGCGCGGGTTCATGACGAACGCGTGACGCCCGTCCGACGGCCGGGTGACGGCCGCCGGACGGGCGGGGAGGAGCGTCTTTAGAACTTGAAGAACGCGGACAACTGGTAGCGATTGTTGGCCGCGTAGCGGTTGTTGGCGTCGTTGTAGGTGTCGCGCGTCTGGCTGACCTCGGCCGAGAAGCGCAGCCAGTCGAGCGGATCGTACATCACGCTGACGTAGCCGTATTGGATCTTCGGCGCCAGGCCGTTGACGAGCGCCAGGTTCTGAGCCGCATTGTTGCTCAACAGGGAGGAAAACACGTTCAGGTTGCGGGCCTCGACTTGCGAGTAGCCGAACGACGTCGCCCACTGCTTCAAGCTGTATTGCAGATGAGCGCGGAACGCGCGGACCTGGAGAAGCTGGAAGTCGCCCGCGGAATTGACGCCCCCGATGCCCGGATCGATGGCGCCGTCGGCGCCGGGCGCCGACGCGCTGAGTCCCGGCACGCCCAACGACAGGCCCGCGTACTCCAGTCCGCCGATGCCGGTGCCCGCGCCGGCCTCGCCGCCGAGAACCAACGTGTTGTCGCGGCTTTTGCCGTTAGACGACGGGATGATCGGAATGAAGAAGTCGAACGCCGCGCCCTGTCCGGTCGGGTTGCCGATGTTGGTGGTCCGGGTGGGGACCAGCACGCCGCTGAGCGCGGCCGACAGGCCGACCATTGAGGTGTAGGCGCCGTTGATGGACGCGCCGGTGATCTTCGTCGAGGCGATGCGCACGCCGCCCTGCCACTCCGGCGAGCCGGAGTTCATCTCCGCGGGCTTGGCCGCGTCCGCGGCGGTCTCCAGGTTCCAGCCGTCGGCGATGCGGTGAGTGTCCGTCACGCGGGCCTGGGCGAAGCGCCGGTAGAGCATGCCGGGCGAGGGCAGGATCGTGGTCTCACCGGGGAAGTAGTAGGGCTGCCAGCCGAACAGCGACCAGGTCTGTCCGATCTTGTAGTTCAGTTCGCCCTTGGTCAGGTCCACGTAGGCGTGGCGCACGCGCAGGGCGGGGTTATTGAAGAAGTTATTTTCAGACTGCGCGCCCGGCGTCGCGCCCGGGGCCGTGGTGACGCCCTGGTTGCCCAGGAAGTCGATCTCGAAGATGCCTTTCGTCTTCCAGCCCGAGTCCGTGGTCGGGATGGTGATCTCGCCGCCCAAGCGGCTGTTGCGCACGCTCATCTCCTCGCGGCCGCGCTGGCCGGCGATGTTGTTGACGCTGCTGGCGCCGCCGGCGCCGGGCGCGACGGTGCGCCGCTGAATGAGGTTGTTGTCGGGCTCCTCGGTCAGGCTCTGCGTGGTGTCGTAGATCGAGTCCGTCTCGACGAAGCCGTAGAGGCGCAGGGACGCGCCCTTCAGGAAGCTGGTGGTGACCAGCAGGGGCGCGTTGCCGTCGGACTCGGGCGAGATGCCGGTCCGCGAGACGGCGGAACCGCCGGGCACGTCGGTCGGCGGCGCGAAGTTGTCGGCGGAGGCGGCGGGCACGGCGGCGGCCAGAATCAAGGCGAAGAGCGCGTCTCGGCGTCGGCTCATGTAATCCCCCAGGCTTAATTTGACGGCAACGAATTAAACGATATGGACGGCATCCGCTCCATACGCGGCATGTCAACAGTCTGTGACGCGGGCGTGACAAATCGCAAACGTGTCGCCGCGAGCCTTCTCGTGTTATCATCTGCTGGTGACCAGCGCGAAATTTTTTCCGATCCTCTGGGCGTTGGCCGCCGCGGCCGCCTTCGGCTTCGCGGCGCCGGCCGGAAAGATTCTTCTGGGCGCCCTGCCGCCGTTTCAATTGGCGGGACTGCTCTACTTGGGCGCGGCGCTGGGCACGGGCCCGTGGGCCTTTGACTCGGCCTCGCACCGGCTGACCCGCCGGAATACCGCGCGGTTGTGCGCGGCGATCGGCTTCGGCGGAGTGATCGCGCCGGTTCTGCTGCTGTACGGCTTGAAGTCGGCCTCGGCGGCGTCCGTGTCGCTGTGGCTTCCGCTGGAGCTGGTCGCGACGGCCGCGCTGGGCGTCCTTTTTTTTCACGACTCCCTGGGCCGCGGCGGCTGGATCGCGGTCGGGGGCGCCGCGGCGGCCGCCGCGATCCTCGCCTGGGGCGAAAAAGCCGCGGGCCTGCGGGCGGGGGGGCTTGTGGCCGCGGCCTGCCTGTGCTGGGGGCTGGACAATCAACTCACCGCGCTGGTCGACGGCCTGTCCGCGCCGCGCTTCGCGTTCTGGAAAGGCCTCGTCGCGGGAGCGGTGAATCTGGGCGTCGGCCTGGCGCTCGCCCCATGGACGGCGTCGGCCCGAGACGCGGCGGCGGCGCTGGCGCTTGGAGCGATTTCGTACGGAGCAAGCCTCGTCCTTTATATAACGGCCGCGCGGAAGCTGGGCGCGGCCCGCAGCCAGATCGTCTTCTCCAGCGCCCCGTTTTTCGGACTTCTCTTTTCGGTCCTGGTCCTCGGCGAGTCCGTCGCCGCGACGCAGTACGCCGCGGCCATCGTTCTGGCGGCGTCCCTGGCGATGCTCCTGCGGGAGCGCCATGAGCATGCGCACACACACGAGGCCCTGGCCCACGAGCACCATCACCGTCACGACGATGGACATCACGAACATGCGCACGCCGGCCCGGTCCCCGCGGCCGGACATTCCCATCGCCACGAGCACGAACCCATCGAGCACGTCCACGCGCACTGGCCCGACCTTCATCATCGCCATGAGCATTAAAGCGTCGCCGGCGAAGACGCGCTCGCATTGGGAAAAAATCTACAAGACGCGGCGGCCGGAGGAACGCAGTTGGACGCAGGCTCGACCGGCCCAATCGCTGACGTTGATCCGCGCGGCGCGTCGGCCGTCGTCGGCGCCGTCGCCCGAACTTGTCACGGCGTTTTCGGTTGAGGCGGCGCTCGGCGCTCGGCTGCGTTCTTCAGGTTCGTCCACGCCTTCTTGTCGATTTTCTTGACGATGTCCTCCGCGGCCTTCCGGGCCGTCAGGCGAAGTCGCAGTTCCCTTTTGCCTCGATCTTCTTTGGGAAGCGCCTTGACCGCCTTGCTGTTGCTGCTTTCCAAAGACGTTCCGCTCCAAACGATTTTGCCGTCCGTCGCGCTCACGAGCCGGCTCTCAAGAATGACCGGGGAATACCACTTGCCGAACAGAAACGCGCCGCCCGCCCACTCCGCGGTTTCTTGCGCCGCCTCCTCGGCCCCGATGCCGACCGCGGCCCAGGGATTGCTGACGACCGCCGCGACCGCCACGCCTTGCGCCAATCCCTCCGCCAGCCCCGATCCGATCAGGTAGAAGAGCCATTGCTTCTTGATCGCTCCATACCCCGAAAGCTGCGTGACGAGCACCGCCTGGGCGCCGACGACTTTTCCCAGGCCTTCGATCTGCGCGGAGGTCGGCGCGGCCGTCGACGCGTCGAGACCCGCGGCCTGCGATGCCTTGCGCACGTCCGAGTCCGGCACGACCTCGAAAAAATAGGAGGCGGCCAGCCCCGCTTCAATGTCGCTTGTCACGGCGTCCGCCGCCTGCCGCATCTCCTCGCGGATCGACGCCTTTTCGTCCAGCGGCGGCTTCTCGTGTTTGGAAACGCTCCGGATCTCTTTAAGGCGCTTGATCGCGACGGCGACCCGTACGGGCAGCACGGCGACTCGTATCTTCTCCGGCGGGCGCGGCGCTATCCCGTGCTTCGACCAGGTCGCGCAGCCGTCCAACGCGGAAACAAGACAGAAGAGGATCGCCCAACAGCGGAATCGGTTCATTGGCTTGCGGACTCCGGCGTCCGCGCCGTATTATCGCATGTACTGCGGGAAACCGACTGCGGCTTGAAGGATTGACGCGCGTCGAAAAAATAGTGTTACATTCGCTCATGCGCGCCGCCCGGTCGCTTTTTGTTTTAATTCTCGTTCTCGGCGCGCCGACCCATTGCCTCGCGGAAGCGTTCAAGGTCCCCGGGCCTTCGCGATCCTTCGCGACGGTCGCGCTCAAGACGCCGCAAGTTGTTTCGTCGACGCGTTGTTGCTGCGGCCACCCCGAAGGAGTCCGGCCTTCGTCGCCGCGCATTCGTCCCGGAGACGCCGCGCGCGGCCCGTACGCGGCCGCGCGGCCCTTGCCGGGTCCGACGCCGGCCGGGCTGAAAATACCGCCCCTCGACTGCGGACCCCCACAAGATAGGAGCGCGCCGCTGTCTCGCGCGCTCTTGCCGGGCGCCTTGCCTCTCCTCATTTAAACCTCCCGCCCAGGGGCCGGTTTTTTAAGCCGGCCCGTCCCGCCGTCGGTCGCCGCAATCACGGATTCAGGGAGGTGGACTTCATGCATTTCATCGAAAAATTCGCGCGCCCGCGAAATATTTTTATCGCGGCGGCTCTGCTGGCGTCGGCGCTGTTCGCGCCGTTGACGAGGAATTTCCGAGCCGCCGAGAACAAGATCGACGCGTCCGGCGGCAAGCTGCTCGCGCGACGAGTGAGCCCGGCGGCCTTCGACGCGGACGTGATCAAAAGCGCGCGAGGCGAAGTGCGCTTCATCCTCGTCGGGGACGGCGTCCAAGCCGAGTTCACCCAGCCGTCCTGCGAGGACAACGGCGCCGACGGCCCGCCCAACGATTGTCCCGACATCAAGTTCGCGTTTCCCGCGCTGCGCTACGACAAGGACACGCGCGAAATATTCCTCGGCAAGCGAGTCGTGGCCGAACGCCGCGAAGGCGGCGGATTCATCTGGAACTATCGCCCGTCGGGATTCGTCCTTTCCAAGGGGTTCCGCCTGGGTTACGAATGGGTTCCCGGCGGCGGCGCGGCGAGCGTCCTTCAAGTGTTCCTGGAATACGCGCCGCCTGCTGGGGCTTGAACGTGGCGGCTCGCGTCGAATTGCGGACCGTTTTTTTCGCGGCGATGCTGCTCGCGCCGTTTTCCGGGAATTGCCGCGCCGACGGGAACGTGATCGACGTTTCGACGCCGATCTGGAATCCCGTCGTCGCCGGGCCCCAGCTTCTCAGCGGCGTGGGCTTGCAGCCGCCCGGACAGATGTTCTTTCGGACCTACATGTTCAGCGAATTCGGCTACGGGCGATACGGCGGCGCTTGGTCGGCGGGCGCGCGCTCCCTAGAGCCGAAGCTCGCTTCGATCAATCCGAACGTGGAATATGCGATCGGCATGCTGCCTTGGCTTGAATGCGGGGGCTTCGCGTCCGAGGCGTCCTGGTGGCAAAGCTCGAGCGGCGAAACGGGCGCCGCGTTCGGGCACGGCCTCGGTGACACAAGCCTGTATTGCAAGCAACGGCTGCTGGCGCCGCGGCGGGGCGGCGACACCTTATGGATCACGAACATGTTTTTCATCGGCCTGCCCACGAGCCAGTGGGCGGGCCCGGTGGGGACGCCGCCGGTCCCGGGAGGCTTCGCGCCGCTGGGAAGGCTTCCGGCGACGCATCTCGGAGAGCCGACGCTGACCGAACTCGTGCTTTTCCGAAAGACGTATCAACCCTTCCGTTTTTCCGGAGGTTTCTACTATTCGCACTCTCTTCCGGGTTCGAGCGGCGGCGTCAGCCAGAATTTCGGCGACATCTTCCAGTACCGTTTCGCCTTCGAGCATATCCTCGACGATAAAAAAGGCTTCGCTTACGCGATCGAGGGCATAGGGCTGCACGGCCTGCCCTTCCGCCTCGACGGCCGGGCGGTCGACGCCGGCGATTCGAGCTTCGGTTTGATCGGAGTTCAACCCACCCTTGAATACGGATTCGGCGAACACGTCGCGGCGGAAGCCGGCGTGCTGTTCACCGCCTTCGGGACGAACGACGTCGCGGCCTTCTATCCGAACCTGTCCCTCTATTATTACTTCAACCCGGGCGGTCGCGTGGCCGGAAGATGACCGGGAGATTCTGGATTCAAGCGCGGTCGGGAACCCCGGCGCCTCGCGGCGTCGCAACGCCGCATCACGGCGTCAACCAGAGCCAGGGCGTCGTGGGCGCCGTTCGCCGCGCCTTTCTCGAAGTCGCCCTCGATCCGGGCCATCCGGTTCGTCACGTGCGCGAAGCAGACGACGGGCTTGCGCTTGGCCGACGCGAACGCGTAGAGCGCGGCCGCTTCCATCTCGACGGCCAGTATGCCGAGCTCGCGGCAGCGCTTGATCGCCGTCTCGGTCTCGCGGAAGGGGGCGTCGGTGGTCCAACTCGCCCCGCGGTAAACGGGCTCCGGGAGGCCGTTGAAGGCGTCGCGCAGCCGCCGGTCGAGTCCGCTCGGCATGAGGCTGAACTGCGAAGGCGGCAGGTAATGGTAGCTCGTGCCCTCGTCACGGAGCGCATTCTCGATGAGCACGAAGTAGGGGGGATCGGCCCTTTCGACGATCTGACCCGCCGACGTGATGCTGATCAGCAGTTCGCAGCCGCACGCGAAGAGCTCCTCGGCGACCAGAACGGCGAACGAGGCGCCGACGGCGCAACCGACGACGCCCACGCTTCCGCCTTCAAGGGCGACGACGTGAAGGTCCGTGTGATAGCAGGCCCAATTCGGATCGCGGCGCGAGCGGCCTTCCGCGACGAGCGCGCGAACGATGTCGCCGTCCGGGTCGAGGAGGCACACCCGAGGTACGCGGCCCTCGGGCAGCGACTTCTGCCGCCGGGCTTCGCGGAGGAGGTTCGCCGCCGAGAAAACGGAAGCCTCGCGATAGCGCTTGGCCTTGAGAATGGCGGGAAGCTCCGGCCGTCGTCCGTTACGGTCGGCCGCGCGCGGACGGCTCACAGTCTGACCTTGATGCCCTTGAGCCGTCCGCCCAACCTCATGGCGAGCGCGAGCGCGCCGCGGCGCCGGCCGAACGGCGCCAGCCACCATCGCTCGAAGAGAACCTTGCCCCAGTGCCAGGCGACCGAGGGCTCATAGAGGCGCATTTGCGGAGGATCGACGTAGAACGCGCCGCTGCCGAAAGCCGCCGAGCCCGCGCCCAGCTCGATGGCGCACCAGCCCTCGCCGTCGAACGCGGCGTCGGGGTTGCGACCCTCGCACTGCGCGGCGACGTTGTCCGCGACGATTTCGGCTTGAGCGTGGGCGATGACTCCGGCTTTCGGCATAGACTTTCCGCCGGCCAGCGCGATCGCCGCCGCGTCGCCGATGGCGTAGACGCGGGACTGCTTCGTCGCCATGGTCGCGCGATCGACCGGGATCCAGCCCGCCTCGTTGGCGAGGCCCGACTCCTTGGCCGCCTTCGCAGCCTGGTGGGGAGGAACGCCGATCAGAAGGTCGAACCCGGCGGAGGACCCGTCTTCGAAGCAGAGCGTCTTGGCCTGAGCGTCGACGCGGGCGATCTTGCGGTTCGGATGAAACGTGATGCCCCTGGCCTCCAGCATCGCCTTGAGCGCTCCGCCGACCTCCGGTCCTGCCGTCGGCATGGGGAAGGGCTCCGGCGTGAACACGGACACCTCCGCTTTCGCGCCGGACTTGGCGAGGAGGTCCTTGACCAGGAACGCGGCTTCGTAAGGAGCCGCGGGGCACTTGAACGGCGACGAGCAGATCAGAACGGCGATCCGGCCGCTCGCGAAGGTCCGCAGCCGCTTGCCGATCTTCGAGGCCCCATCAAGGGTATAGAGATTCAGCGCGGCCTCCTCGAACCCAGGTACCTTGCCGGGCGCCAGGTCGGCCCCGAGGCTTATGATCAGGAAGTCGAACTCAAGCCGACCCGCGGAAGTCTCGACGAAGCGCTCCGAAGGCCGCACGGCGGCCACGTCGGCCCTGATGAGCTCCACTTCCGGCCTGAGCAGCGCGGCCACCGGCTTGCAAATCCGCGCCGGCGTCCGCTCGCCCGTGACGATCCACAGGAAGGAGGGGGAGAAGGAAAAGTCCGTCTCCCGCTCGACCAAAACGATGCGATGACCGCGGCCGAGACGCGCCGCCAAAGCGTTGGCGGCCGTTTGACCGCCGACTCCGCCGCCCAAGACGAGGATCGTCTTCTTTTCGGCCATGGCTAAAAGACCTCCGCCGAACGCATCGAGGGGCCGGGCAGGTCGTGATGTCTCATATTAGTTTCCAAATATTGAAACTGATGATAGGACAGATCGGGCCCGGATCGCAAGGGTGCATGACCACGGTCTCGACAAATCTTACGACGTTCCGTGATTATTGACCGCCGCTCAGCGTCGCGCGGCGGCGGTGCGGCGGCCCGGCGCCGC
>JABEUV010000131.1 GCA_013044195.1 Elusimicrobiota bacterium
CAGCCTCGCTGCCATGTCCATGTTTGCCTCCCCGGTGGGGAGACCAACATGACATTTCAACTTTCGCTAAACATGACATATCAACTTTCGCGCGACAGGGGTGTTGGAGGCGGACTGAACGCGCTCCTCTCGGCTGGGCCTTCGGACCCAACCTCAAGCATCCCCGATAACAATGCCGTCATGGGCCTTTGGTCGCCCGCGGCGTTTTTCGTTTCCGCCTACACTCGTTGCAGGTTCCTCAGTTTGGAACTGGGAGGCCTTATGAACCGTCGAATCGCCGTGACGTGCCTTGCCGCGTTGATCGCCGCGTCGCTGACCATCCGCCGCGCCTCGGCGCAGACTCAGCCGGACATTAAGGCGATGTTCGACGACGCCATAAACGTCGTCAGGATGTCGTCCGCCAAAGCCCGCAAAGAGGCGACGATGGCGGGCGCCGCGTCGAAGTTCCCAGCGAAAAAGGGCTCGATCATGCTCGTTTCCAACGGGGGCAGCTGCGGCGGCTCATCGGACATGTGCGACTACGTTGGCGCCGATGGAAAGGACGCATGCAACAGCCAGTCCGGTTGCAATTGGAGCAGGGCGGATCGTGATTGCGAAGGCATCGAAGACTCTTGCAGCGACATGACCAATTCCAGCGATTGCGAAAATTTGAGAGGTTGCAACTGGCAGGATGGGTCTGGGTCGGACGGATCTGGAAGCAGCTTCAACGGAAGGATTTTTTGACCCAAACGGCTTTCGTCTCCGAGTGCCGGACGTAAAAAGGCCGCCTCCACGACGCGCGGAGGCGGCCTCTGCGTCGATGGCAGACGTTACGCGGCGACCGTCGTGCCGTCCATGTTCTTGACGATCGCTTGGCCGAACTCGGAGCACTTGAGCTTCTTGGCGCCTTCCATCTGGCGCTCGAAGTCGTAGGTCACGGTTTTGGCCGCGATAGTCGCCTCCAGGCCCTTGACGATCAGGTCCGCGGCTTCCTGCCAACCCATGTGCTCCAGCATCATGACGCCGGAGAGGATCAGCGAGCCGGGGTTGACCATGTCCTTGTTGGTGTACTTTGGAGCGGTACCGTGCGTGGCCTCGAAGATCGCTACGCCGTCGCCGATGTTGGCGCCCGGTCCGATGCCCAGGCCGCCGACCTGTGCGACAGCGGCGTCGGACAGGTAGTCGCCGTTAAGGTTGGGCGTGGCGATGACCGAGTACTCGTCCGGGCGCAGCAGCAACTGCTGGAAGGTCTGGTCGGCGATGCGGTCCTTGATCAGGATCTTGCCGGCCGGCATCTTGCCGTCGTGCTGGTCCCACAGTTCGGCTTCGGTCACGATGCGGTCGCGGAACTCGGTCTTCGCCACTTCGTAGCCCCAGTCGCGAAACGCCCCCTCGGTGAACTTCTGGATGTTCCCCTTATGCACGATCGTGACCGACGGCTTGTGATGCGAGAGCGCGTAAGCGATCGCCATGCGGATCAGGCGCTGGGAGCCGGTCTTGGAGATCGGCTTGATGCCGATGCCGCTGTCGGGGAACGGGATCTTGACCTTCATCTCGTTGGTCAGGAAGTCGTAGACCTTCTTGTTCTCCGGCGTGCCCTGCTGGAATTCAATGCCGGCGTAGATGTCCTCGGTGTTCTCGCGGAAGATCACGATGTCGAGCTTCTCGGGATGCTTGACCGGGCACGGCACGCCCTTGAACCAGCGCACCGGGCGGACGCACGCGTAGAGGTCCAGCTTCTGGCGCAGGCCCACGTTCACGGAGCGAAAGCGCGGCGTGATCCACTCCGACTGGCACTTCGGACATTTCGCGGGGCGGTCCATCAATTCCGCCGCGCAGTCCAGGCAGACGAACTTAAAGGAGCCGGCGGGCGTGGTCAACGGACCCTTGAGGCCGACGCGGTATTCCTTGAAGGCGGCGACCGTCTCGTCGGGGAGAACCGTGTCCTTGTCGTAGTTCTTCAGGGCGGTCAGGCCGGCGTAGACTTCCATCCACGCGATCTTTCGTTTTCCCTTGTAGGCCTTCTCCACGGCGCCGTCCAGAACGATCTTGGTGGCCTTCCAAAGGTCGAGGCCCGTGCCGTCTCCGGGAAAGAAAGGGATGATGGGGTTGTCGGGCACCGTCAGCTTGCCGTTCTGGTAGCCGACTTTCGCGCCGCCGCTCGGGACTTGATACTTAGGCATGTTTGCTTCCTCCGTTGACGACTTGGCTGACTCTACTTTCTTTTCCGGCGCGGAGTCTAGAGTACGGCTCGTTCCTGGGCCCAAAGACCTAAAATGTGGTAAGGTCTTGACGTCGACCGCGCAACGGAGAGACCCGATGAAAACCGCCGTGTTGCTTCTGATTCTTACCGGTGCCGCGCGCGCCCAGTCGCCCGAGGGCCTGCCGGCTTTTGAGTACACGGGCTTCGCCGCCCTGCGCGCCCTACCGCCGTCCGTCGCCTTGACCCCGCCCGCCGCGCCGAGCGCGCGGGCTGCGGATGTGATCACCGAAGATCGCTTCGTCGCCCAGGCCGGCACGATACTTTACGGCTACGCGTCCGACGACGCCGCTTTCCATGAGGCCGCCGCCTACTGGACCGCCGCGCTGGAATCCGCCGGCGTCCAGACGGGCGCGCCCAGTTTCTCGGGCGGGATGTGGGAGATTCCCTACGAAACCGGCGACGGCTCGGTCCTGCGCTCCTTTCTGGCCGACGCGCGCCAGTTCGCGCCCAAGGACGAGGCCGCCCTGCGCGCCGACATGGCGCTGGCCCAGGCCGCGCTGACGCGCGACGGCCTGACCCCGGTCGCCGCACGCGTCGTCGACGTCTCCGAACTCCTGCCGACCTATCTTCTCATCTATAAGACCAAGCCCGACGCCAACCCGGATCACGAAAGCCGCCTGCGCGTGCTGGCTCCCGGCGACGACCTGGACTTCGGCGTATTCCGCGCCGCGGGCTTGGATGTCGTGGAGACGCCTAAGACCTGGATGATGGTCTACGTCGGCCCCGCCGCCGGCTACGTCAGCCTCGCCGCCAAGACGCCGCAGGATCTGGCCAAGATTCTGCAGGCCCGCGAGGACTATCTGACGCAAAACGGTCGCAAGATCCTGGCGACGCGCGATTTCCCCATCGACGATCCGGACTACAAGTTCGGCGTCGGCGTCTACTTCCTGCAATAGTCTTGCGCGTCGCGCCGCGGGCCGCCTCGATGCCGTCGCGCGTCGATCGCCGCGCGCTATGGGCCGCGTTGGCGCTGATCGTCGCGGTACGCCTGTGGACCGGAGTCTGCGCGTCGCGGGCGCTGTTCGAGCCCCACATCGGCGACGTCGGGCACTGGATGCTCTTCGGCGACGAGATCGCGCGCGGACGAATTCCGTTCGTCGATTTCAATGGCCTTTACGGTCCCTTTCTTTTATACGCCTTCGCGGCAGGCTATCGCGCCCTCGGAGCCGACTGGTCGGCCGCGCTCTGGATGCTGGAAGTCGCTTCACCCCTTCTTTGCCTGGGCTTGGCGTGGTTCGTCACGCTGCGGGCGCTGGAAGACGACGGCGATCGCCTGGTCTTTCTGGCCGCGGTCGGACTGACGGGCCTCGATCATTTCTTCTGGACATCGGGGCTGAGGGTCTGGCTGCCGTTGGCCGCGCTCGTCTCCCTGCAGGGCGCGCTGACGTCGCGCCGCCCGCGTTCGTTGGCGGCCGGCGCGTTCGTCTGCGGACTCTGCCCCCTGGTCAGCCTGGAGACGGCCGCCGCCCTGGGCGCGGCGCTGGTCCTTCTCCTCTCGACGCGCCTTGCCGGTCGCGGACTGCGCGCCCGCGCCTGGGTCCCCGCCGCCGTCGCGTTGGCGGCGCCTACGCTGGCCGCGGCGGCTCTGGCCCCGCGATTGTGCGTGGCCTACTTCCGCACCGGGTCGGAGATGGTGGCGCTGGTCGATTGGTGCTTCGGACTGCCGTTTCCCCCGCATTCCGGCGCGCTTGCCGCCTTCTGCTGGTTCGCCCCGTTTGCCGCGACGGCCGCGGCGTTCGCCGCGGCGCTGGCCGGCCTGCGCGGCCGCGTCGGCCCCGAGGCGCGCGCGCGGTCTTTTGACGATTTGTCTCTAATCGCGTTCGCCGCCGTGTCGCTGCGCACCGTGCTGGGGCGATCGGACTACGGCCATTTGATGTTCAGCCTGCCGGCGGTCTTCCTCGTCTGGCAGAGACTCTGCGCGCGCCTGACGCCGCGCGCCGGGCGATGGGCGCTGGCCGCCGCAGCGCTGGGGTTCCTGCCTTACGTCGCCTTGAGCGCTCACGACGCCGACGGCGACTTGCGGCGATTGGGCCGTCTGGCCGCCTGGGAGACCCGCGGGGCTCCGGGAAACATCGCCTGGCCGGAAGAGGGCCTGAGCGCGCCGCGCGGCTTCGTCGAGCGCTCTCGCCGAATCGTCGCCGCCGTCCGCCGCCGCGCCGCCGTGGGCACGGACGTTCTCTCCCTGCCCTTGCCGCTCTACGCGCACCTGGCCCGGCGCGGCAGCGCTCTGGCGGCGGGCTCGTCGGAACTCGTGTTCTTCGGGCGCGGCGGCCCCGCGGCGGCCGTAGCCGAGATGGAGGCTCGCCGCGCTCCCGTGCTTGTCGTCGATCGCGCGCTCGGCTTGTCGATGCCCCCATTGGACGCGCTGAACGCGGCCGCCTCCTCGGATCCGTTGAGCGGCCGACTGACATGGGCCACCCCTGCCGACGAGCCGGTTTTTCGCGAGTTTCGCGCAAGCCTGCGTTCGCATTATGCTCTCGCCGAAATCGTGGACGGCGCCGCGATCTACGCGCGCCGAGAGCGCCCCGCGCCGCCCGTGCGGGCGGAGCCGGCGGAGGATGTGCCGGCTCCGCGAATGCTGGAACTCGGGCGCCTCTACCGCATCCCCATGCCGGCCCGGCCCGGCTTCGAACTGCGCTTCGACCTGCGCTGCGCGTATCCGCTGGGACTGGATTCGATGGCCAAGACTTTCGCCCTCGTCGGCTACGTCGAGCGTTCGGGAGTCGCCCGAGCCGCGCTCCTGCCGGTCCCGCCCGCCGCGCTGGGACTCGACTTGCGCCTCCCTCTGCCGCCGACGCCCTTGTCGGCGGTCGTGATCGAGGTCGTTTCCCCGGGGGCCTTCAATCTCGCGCCGCGCAGCGTCGAGCTGCGCTCCGTCCGCCTGATCCCACGCCAACGAACGCCGCGCTGATCGACACGCTCGCATAGGTCTTAAGGCCTACGCGGATATGGGTCTTATTCCCCATGAATACTTGCGCGGCCGGCCATACGATGAAACATCGGCGGCGGAGCGGAGGACTGAGAACCATGGGCGATATCGGATTTTCGACGCGGCGGGTTTTGGCGGCGGGCGGCGCGGCCGGCTTCCTTTTCGGCGCGGCGGCGCTTGTGTCGGCGCAAGGCGTTTCCGCCGACGCGCTCGGCGCGGCGGCCGCCTCCGCGCGTGCCCTCGTGAAAAGCGCGCTGACGGCCCAGCAGCTTCCCACCGACGGAGGCGCGGCGCCGATCGCTCCCGGCAAGGAGCGCTGGCAGGTCAAGACGCTCAGCGATCCCGACGCCGGCTCCGTCAATCTGACCAATGCCATCGACATCACGCTCGGCGCGTTGGGCAATAATCCCGCGACCTCCCCGTGGCAGAGCGGCCAGTATCCCCCCGACCAGCGCATCCTCAGCGGACCCTACGTGGAGACCCAGGTCTACCGCGTCCACGCGCTGTTAGTGGCGGCGCGTCTGGAAAGCGACGGAGACTTCCACCTGATGCTCCAGGATCCCACGGGCTCGGCCACCGGCATCGCCGAGGTTCCGGACCCCGACTTCGTCGACTCTTCGGACCCGAACGTGGTGTCCATGCTGACCGCCGTCCGCTCTAAATTCGTTTCGCTGTTCGGCACGCCGCCGCAGTATCCGGGAACGTTTACTCCCGCCAACCCGGTGCCGATCGTCGTGACCGGCGTGCGCTTCTTCGACGTGATCCACGGCCAGGACAACGTGGCGCCGAACGGCGTCGAACTGCACCCGGTCACCGCGCTGGACCTGGATTCCGCCGCCGCCCCCAGCGTCGCGCCGACCGCGCCCTAGAGCGCGCCGCGGCGCTCACCGACGATCGTCAGTTCCTCGCGGTCGTGGTAGAGGTGGCGGGCGCGCAGACGCGCGCATAAGGGGCGTATTTCCGCGTCGACGAGGCGCAGAAGCGCGAGGGGATCCTTGCGCGCGAACTTGAGGTTGACGACGAAGCGGGCGCAGAGGGCGTCCCTGAGCCAGCGCCGGACCAACGCGACGACGCGCTCGGGGTCCTCGACCATGTCGCAGAACAGCCAGTCGACGGGTGCCGCGGGCGCGAACTTGAAGGCGTCCTCGGCGCGCGGCTCAATATTCGCGTCGACGGCGCCGGCCTTGAGCGGGCCGTTGTCGACGGCGGTCACGCGCGCGCCGCGCCGCGCGGCGCTGTAGCTCCAGCCGCCGGGGGCCGCGCCCAGATCGGCGACGGTTTCCCCCGCCGCGGGCTCGCGGCCGAGTACGGCGTAGGCTTCCTCGGCTTTTAAATAGGAACGCGACGGCGCGCGCGGATCGTCGGCCATACGGCGCTGGCCTCCAAACGTCGCCTCGCGCGAGGCGTAGACGCGCTCGAAATCCGGGAAATACAAAAATAAGCCGCGCGCCGGACCGGGGCCGGGGCGGCCCGGCGCGGCCAACTTGGCCACGCGCGAAACGCGCGCCTTGATGCTCGCCAGGGCTTCCTCGCCGATGACGCGCGCACGGCGGGACAGGCCGGCCGCGCCCGCGGATTCCACGACGAACGGCCATGGGGCGTCGAAGCGCTCCTCACGCGCGGAGCGCAGAAAAAAATCAGCGACCGCGGCGGCCTGTGACTTGACCGAAGTCCCGGTCCGCTCCTCCGGATCGAAGAAGGCGAAGTGGGCGAAGCACGACTCGCGCGCGGACTCCGGACCGAGAATCCAGCCCGGCGCGGTCTTCGTGCCGGAGCCCAGCTCCTTGGCCAGGAACGTTTCAAAACCGGCCTGACAGCCGTAGAGAGCGCTCAATCGTCCTCGCCCGCGCGTCGGCGGTTCGACTTGGTTTTCGCGCGGCGGCGCTTGTGTTCCAAAATGCGCGCCTTGAGCCCGGCGGGGCGTCCGCGACGGCGGCGGCGCTCCAGTTCGGCCTCGCGGCGGCGGCGCGCCACCCGCTCGGCGGCGAGCGCTTCCAAGCGCTCGACCAGGCGCAGGCGTGCCAGGCGGCGGTTTTGCTCCTGCGAGCGCGTCTCCTGACAGCGCACGGACAGGCCCGTGGGCCGGTGCGTGAGCTGAACGGCGGTCTCCACTTTGTTGACGTTCTGGCCGCCCGGTCCGCCGGAACGGATGAAGCGTTCGTCGAGATCCTGCGGGCGCACGCCCAGGCGGGCCAAACGTTCCTCAAGGGTGCTCATGGCGCGCGCCGGACGAACAACATCAGCCGATCCTCGTCGCCGAACGGCGCCGCCACTGCGGAGGAGGCGGGCTCGAAGGCGGGCGGCTGAAGCGACGGCAAAACGCGCACCGAGCCCGCGTAATCGTAGCCCGCCGCGACGAAGGCGCGCAGGGCGTCGCGGTAGTCGGCGCCGGCGCGAGAGGCGATCATCGTCGACAGCGGCTGTCCCGACCAGACGATGAAACGCGGCGGCGCGGCGCTTAGGCGCGCCATTTCCTCGCGTCCCAGCGCGCCGTCTTTCGGGAACAAAGTCAGCGCGTAGCTGAGCGTGTGCGGCGTGGCGGGACGAAGGCCGGAATAGACGAACAACGCGCCTTCGGAGCCGAACACGTGCAGGCGGTCGCCGGGCGCGGCGCGGCGCGCGATCTCCGCGCCCAACAGCTGCGTTTCAAAAAGCGGATTCGGGTAGAGAAGGCTCAGCGCGCGCTCGCGCGCGCTCGAAGCGAACAGCAGGCGCGGCGCCAGCAGAGCGGGCCACAGCGCGAGAATGAGCGCTCCCGCCCACCGCGCCCGCGCGCGGCCCAGGCGCTCGACGCCCGCCGCCGCGCCCAGCGCCAGCGCGGGCGCGACCGTCACGAAGTAGTGCGGAAAGAAGAACAATCCCGTCAAAGCTCCCGCGATCGCCGTGCCGAACCAGACCACGGCGAGCGTCTCGACCGGACGCTCGTGGCCGGCGCGCCGGCCGTGAAGCGACCAGCCCGCGAGCGCGAGGGCGGGCAGTCCGTAGCCGACCAGACGCGGCAGAAGCGCCCGCGTAAACCAGGTGAGTTGCGCGCTGAAGGCGCCGCTTTCGAGCATGACCGCCGTGTAGCGCGCGTTGCCCGACCAGACGCACGCCCAGTAGTCGTGAAACGCGCCGCGCGCCGCGAAATACACGGCGAACGCGGCGGGCGCCGCGGCCGCGCCCAGCGCGAAGCGCGCCGCGCGCCGCGGCGAGAAGCCGCGCGGCGTCCAGGCCGACAACGCGCCGAAGCCCAGCACGGTCCACAGCGCCGTCTGCTTGGCCGACAGCGCGGCTCCGGCGGCCAGGCCCGCCGCCAGCGGCGCGCCGCGCAGCACCGCCGCGGCCGACAGCGCGGCAAAAAAATTGACGAACACCTCCGTGTTGGCGGTGAAGCCGTAGTCGCCGATGGGCAGGGCGGACAGCGCGGCAAACGCCGCGGGCGCGGCGAGTCGGCCGGCCGCGCTCCAGGATGCGGGCGCGCAGAAGAAGAGCGCGCCCAGCGTCGCCAGCGCCGCCAGCGCGCCCAGCGCGCGGGGCGCTTCGGGATCGGAGGAGACCGCGCGCGCGGCGCGGTAGGCCAGCAAGACCAGCGGCGGCTTCTGGCTGAACGCGTCGCGGTACGGCAGCCCCCCCTCGGCCCAGACGCGCGCGGCGACGGAGTATTCGCCCTCGTCGGTGATCAGCGGCACGCCGCGGCCCTGCGCGCGCAGCGTCCACTGCCAGGCGCCCGCCAGCGTCAGCCCCAAGGCGAGCAGTCCCGCGCCGCCGCGCCGGCTCATCGCGCTCGCCTTGATTCCGGATCGGCCAGGAACGCGCGCGCGTCTTCGCCGCCTCGCGCGACCAACGGGCGCGCCGCACGCGCGCGGAAGTCCAGCACCAGCGGCTCCAGACGGCGCGAAGGCTCCAGACGATAGACGCGCGGAGACGGCAAGCCTTTTAGAAGGGAGGCGACGCCGTCGTCGACGAGCTTTCGCCCCGTGGCGCGGCCGTAATGGTCGAGGCGTCCCCACGGAGTCCACGGCCGACGAGACAATTCGTCGGCGCGCACCATCTCCAGCACCAGAACGTCGGCGCAACCCGCCAGCGGCGTCATGTCGAGCGGCGCCGCCATCGGGATGCCTCCATCAATCAGGCGCACTCGCCGACCGCGGTAGTCGACGTCGACGGGCGGAAAGACGAGAGGAATCGAGCAACTGGCGACCGCGTGCTCGACGAACGGACCGTCCCAGCCGCCGCCGCAAGGCGAAAAGCGCGCGTTGATCGGCGCGCCCTCGGCGGGACAGGCGCTGATGACGGTAAAGTCCGTTTTCAATTCCGCGCGGGCGGCGGCGTCGTCGCGCGCGGGCTCGAAAAGGGAATAGAGCGAATCGGCGGAAAATAAGGTGGGAGGATCCAGTCGCGGGCGCGGCCGCAGGACGCCGCCGTCGAGCGCGCGCCAGCGCGACAAAGACTCCTCGAAACGTCCGAACGCCAGCGCGTAGCCGTTGACCGCGCCGATGCTGTAGCCCATCACCGTGTCGAACGAAAGTCCCGCGCCGAGCAGAACTTCCAGCGCCCCGGCCTGCCAGGCGCCCAGCACGCCGCCTCCTTGAAGGAAGAGCCCCAGCGGCCGACGGAAATCAGTCACGAGGTCCTTCCAGGAGTTCGAGGTAGAGGCGCTCCTGCGCGCGGACCATTTCGTCGATGTCGAACTCGGGGCCGATCGAGGCGCGCGCGGCCGCGCCCAGGCGCGCGCGAAGCCCCGCGTCCAGGAGCAGGTTCGTCAGCTTTTGGGCGAAGGCCTCGACGTCGCCGGGCGGGGCGAGCAGACCGGTCACGCCGTCGTGAAGCACGTCGACGACGCCGTCGGTCGCGTAGCAGACCGACGGCAGGCCGGTGCGCATCGCCTCGACGAGCGCGCGCGGCAGGCCCTCCCACAACGAGGTCAGCGCGAAAACGTCCGCGGCGGCCAGCCAGCGCGCGGCGTCGCGACGCCAGCCTAAAAAGAAAAGCCGGTCGTTGAGCCCCAGCGTGAAGGCCTTGGCCTCAAGCGCGCGGCGCTGGGGGCCGTCGCCGATGAAGACGAAGCGCGCGTGCGGCGCGGCTTTCGCGGCGCGCGCCGCCGCCGCGACGAAGTCACCGGCGTTCTTCTGCGGCTTCAAGTTTCCGATCGAGACGACGAGCGTCGCGTGGCGGCCGATGCCGGCCGACATCTTGAGCGCGTCCTTGTCGACCGACGCCGGAAAATCATCCAGGCGCACTCCGGAGCGGATGAGCGCCGCGTCGGCGGCGCGGCCCAGGCGGTGCTTTTCGGCATACTCCGCGTTCGCGCGGGAAACAAAGATGAGCTTCGTCGTCAGCGGCGCGCACAGCCGCTCCAGTGCCACGTAGACGGCTTTGATCAGGGCATTCTGCCGGTCGTGAAAGCCGAAGCCGTGATAGGTGTGCACGACCACGGGGACTCCCGCCAGCGCGGCGGCCAGACGGCCGAGTATGCCGGCCTTCGAGCTGTGCGTGTGCACGATGTCCGGCTTCTCGGCAAGAAACACGTTGGCGAGCTGAAACAGGGCCAGAAGGTCGCGCCCCGGCGCGATCTCGCGCGTCAGCGCGGGAATAAAAATCGCGCGCACGGACGGATCGCGCCGCACCTGCTCGTCGAAATATCCCCCCTCGCCGCAGACCAGCAGAGCGGAGAAGCGCGCGCGCTCGAGCGCGCGC